>JBKOZH010000184.1:0-13681 GCA_046725765.1 Candidatus Methylomirabilota bacterium
CAAGAAGACGACGAACAGCGCGCGCGTCCGCGCCGCGCTCCGCGCCGATCGCACGATGACGGTCGCCGAGCGCCGCCGCGTCGAGCGGCTGCTGCCGGCGATCCGCCGCATCGCCGGCCGCTAGCGTCCGGCTGCGCCGGCGAGACCGTGCGCCGACATCACGGGTACGGCGCTTGCAGCCCCGCCGGCGCATGACGAAAACGCGATCGTCTCACCGGCGGAGCGGTCCGAGGGCCAAGCGGCGCGCCAGTACGGCGGCCAAGCGGCGCGGCAGCTGGGTGCGGAAGGTCGCGGAGCGCTCGGACGCCATGGACCTGCCGCCGGGCATCTTCAAGCGGTCACCTGCCGAGATCGCCCGCGGTCTCCGACGGTCGGTGCTGCGCAGCCGGCGCACGAAGGGCACGAAGTTCCAGTCGGCGATGTCGATGCTGAATCTCTACGCCAACCGCGCCGGGCGCTCGCTGAGCGCGGCAGAACGCCGACGGTTGGAGCGCGCGAAAGTCGAGTTGCGACGCGTCTTCGGCCGCGCCGCCTGAGCGCTACGTCTCTCCGGTCCAGTCCGGTGCGGCGCGATCGCGCCACCGGGCGCGGATCGCCTCGAACTCTGCACGCGGCAGCACGCCGGCCGCCAGGCGTTGCGCGTTCTGCGGCCAGCGCTCCGGCTTGGTGGTGCCGACGATGGCGGTGTGCACGCCGGGCACGCTCAGCGTGAACCGCAGCGCCGTGGCCACCGCGTCGTCCAGGGGACGCGCGAGAAAGTCGTAACCGAGCACGCGCAGGCGATCCCAGTAGGCGCGGTGATACGCGCTGGCCGGCGGACGCGAACGGCTGCCCCAGGCGACGTTCGCGAGCGGACGCTTGGCGATGACACCCATCTCCCGCTTGCGCGCGGCGGGCAGCACGAGGTCCACCGCCTCCTGATCCGCGATGCTCAGCGAGATCTGCAGCGTGTCGAAGCGTCCGGTCTCAACGGCGTATTTGGCCGCCGCGCCGTCGCCGCTGTAGCCGATGTAGCGCGTGAGCCCGCGCTGCTTCGCGGTCTCGAGCGCGGCAATGGCATCGCCCCGGCGCAGCACGCTCTCCGAGCACGAGTGCAGCTGCACGAGATCGACGGCGTCCGTGTGCAGGCGCTCGAGACTACGCTGAATCGAGCGCAGGATTGCCGGTGCGCGCCAGTCCGGCCGGCCCCACCCGCCGGCGTGACCGACCTTGGTGAACAGATGGAAGTCACGCCGACGGCCGCTCACGGCGCCGCCGATCAGCGTCTCGCTATCGCCATAGCACTCCGCGGTGTCGATAACGTTGAGACCGGCGTCGAGCGCCGCGTTGAGGAGCCGCGTGGCGACGCGCTGGCTCACGCCCTCGTAGCCGATCTCGCTGCCGCCGAACCCGAGCGCGCTGACGTGCATGTCGGTCCGGCCGAAACGCCGCCGCTCCATCGTCGCGTCCGCCGCGCGGTCAGTCGGAGCGGCCGCGCGCGGCGATGTCCCACACCGCCTCGACGCGGGTGCCGCGCACGCACCAGAGCCGGTCGTACAGATTGAACGTGGGGTCGCAGTGCGGCGGGAAGAACTCGATGCGCTCGCCCAGGCGCGGCGCACGCGACGCGTCCGTGATAGTCAGACGGCCATGCTCGTCGCCGGCGAAGCCGTAGTCGACGCCGGGCCGCTCGACCGCTTCCGGCGGAAATGGCTTGTCGGTCGAGAAGGCCTTGAGCCCGCCGTCGACCATCGCGCGATCCGAGGTCGGCACGCTGACGACGGTGGTCGCGACGGTGAGGGCCATCTCGAAGTCCGCCATCGTGTCGCCGGCGCGGCCGCCGATGCGACGATAGTCCAGGTCCATCACGCAATAGGACCCGCTCTGCAGCTCGGTGAGCCCGGCCAGCTCGACGTCGATGTCGTACGTCCCGGTCGACCCGCCCGCGACGATCTCGACGGGCAAGCCCTCCGCCTCCAGGCGGGCGCGCGTCTGCATGAGGGGCGCCATCGCCGCGTGCGAGGCGTCGCGGCGCTTGGCCCAGCCCATCACGTGCGCGCAGTGGCCCGCGTAGCCCTGCAGGCCGCGCAGACGCAACGCGCCTCGGTGCGCGACGTGCCGCGCGAGCGCCAGAGCGGCGTCGCCGGGCTGGGCCCCGGTCCGCCGCCCGCCGACGTCGACGTCGACCATCACGTTGAGCGTGACACCGTCCTCGGCGGCCGCGCGCGCGAGGCCATCGACGTTGTCCGTGTTGTCGACGACGACCATCGTGTCGGGGGCCTCGGCGACCAGGCGCATGAGGCGGCGAATCGCGCTCGGCGCCACGACCTCGGTGGTGATGAGCAGGCCGCGCACGCCAAAGCGCGCCATCACCTCGGCTTCCCCGAGCTTGGCGCACGCGACACCGAGCGCGCCCGCGGCGATCTGGCGGTGGGCGATCTCGGGGCAGCGATGCGTCTTGGCGTGTGGGCGCAGCGACTTGCCGGTGGCCTGCACGTGCTTGGCCATGCGCTCGAGATTGCGCTCGAAGCGGTCCATGTCGAGCAGCAGCGCGGGCGTGGGAATTTCGTCACGCGTCATCGAGATTCGGAGCCTAGCACGGAAGGAGCGCGCGGCGCGATCGAGCGCCGGGGCCGTGCTAGCGGCGCAGCACGTTGTTGAGGCTGCGCGTCTGGATGCCGCCCTTGAGATCCTGGTCGGCCTGCGGCGCGCGCGGCGCCGGGCGCGTGAGGTCGCGAACGACGTCCTGCTCGCGCTCCTGCTGCTGCAGCACCTCGGTCGCGGCCTGATCGGCGTCACGCTGGACCTCGCCGGGAGGCGTCGCCGGGCGGACGATGACGCGGCGATGTCGCATCTGCTGCTGCAGCTGGGTCTCGGTGTCGACGCTCGCCGCCTGGGCGAGCACGGTCGCGGGAACGAGCGTCCCGATGAGAGCGATCACGGCCGCGACGTCATTTTTCATTGGCCGACTCCTAGCGCCACCCTATACCCGTAAGACGCCCACCCCGTCACTTTCGATGCGGGCACCGCACGCCAACGCATTCGATGCGTCGCCGCATCGCCGTGCGCGGGGTGCACGTCACGTGCCGCCCACTATCGGCCCAGGCTGACGTCGTCCGGCAGCTCGTCGACGTCGTCGGGACGCCGCGGGAAAAACCGCGCAAGCGTCGTCCCGACCTCGGTGACCGCACCGATCAGCGCCGCCCGCGTCGCGCCCGCGCGCAGCCGCTCCACCATCCGGTCGCGCACGCCGTTCCAGTACTCGTCGCCCACGTGCACGTGAATGCCCTCGTCACCGACGACGGCCAGCTTTCGGTCCTCGATCGCCAGATACACGAGCACGCCCGAGCGCTGGGCCGTGCGGTGCATACCGAGCGCGGTGAAGACGTCGCGCGCGCGCTGGAGCGCATCGGTCACGCGGCGGCGCCGTCCGTGCGCGACACGCGGCTCCACGTGCACGCGAATCTCCGCCGACGTCCGTTGCTCGGCCTCACGCACCGCCGTCACGATCGCGTCGAGGTCCGCGTCCGTCAATACGCCTTTCGCCCAGCGTGGCCTGCCCAGCATCACCAGTCTCCGCTCGCGCCGCCGCCCCCGAAGCTGCCGCCGCCACCGGAAAACCCGCCGCCACCACCACCGCCCCAGCCACCGCCGCCGCTGCCCCAGCCACCCCCGCCGCCCCAGATTACCGGTGGATACGTCGAGCGCCAGCCTCGCCGATCCACGGTATAGCCCCGCCGTACCGACGAGCGCATTGCGCTCAGCGCCGCCATGCCGAAAACGCCAAAGATCACGACGAGCAGCAACAGCGTCGCCGGATCGAGGCCCTTCCGCGCCGCCGCTCCGCCCCGCGCATGATCCGGCATCGGCTCGCCGCGGATCCGCGCGAAGACCTCGTCCACGGCGGCGTCGAGCCCCGCGGCGTACCGCTGCTCTCTGAAGCGCGGCGCGATCGTGTCGCGGATGATCCCCGCCGACACGGCATCGGTGATCACCGGCTCGAGGCCGTACCCGACCTCGATCCGAAGCTTGCGGTCCGTCAGAAATGCGAGAAGGATGACGCCGTTGTCGACGCCCTTGTGCCCCACCTTCCAGCGTTCCGCGATCCGGATCGACACGTCCTCGAGACTCTCGCCCTCGAGCGAAGGAAAGATGGCGATGACCATCTGCGCGCCCGTCGCGCGCTCGCGCTCGGCGAGCTTGTCCTCCAGCCGGCCGCGCTCGGCCGCGGACAGAATGCCGGCGTAGTCGTTGACCCGCGCGGTGGGCGGCGGCGGCAGCGTGAGCGCCAGCGCAACAAGGAGCCCGAGGTACAGCCTAGAACTTCACCTTGGGCGCCGTCTCGCTGCCCGGCGCCGCCTCGAAGAAGGCCTTGGGCTTGAACCCCATGATCCCGGCGACGAGGCTGGCGGGAAACGTGCGCAACCGCGTGTTGTAGTCCCGGACCGACGTGTTGTAGCGCTGGCGCTCGATCGTGACGCGGTTCTCCGTGCCCTCGAGCTGGCTCTGCAGCGTGAGGAAGTTCTGATTGGACTTCAGCTCGGGATACCGCTCGACGGTCACGAGCAGCCGGCTGAGTGCGCCGGTGAGCTGCCCCTGAGCGGCGGCGAACTTCTGCATCGCCTGCGGATCATTCAGCGCCTCGGGCGTGAGCCGGATGCTGGTGGCATTCGCGCGCGCCTGGGTGACCTCCGTAAGCACGGTGCGCTCCTGCGCCGCGAAGCCGCGCACGGTCTCGACCAGGTTCGGAATGAGGTCGGCGCGCCGCTGATAGACGTTCTGCACCTGCGCCCACTTCTCGTTGACGTCCTGCTCCAGCCGAACGAGGTGGTTCTGCACGCCGATGCCCCACATGACGAGACCGATGAGGAGGACCACCACCACCGCGAGGACGACGAGCCCGGCGCGCATGCCGTCACGGATTATACTCAACGCCGTGTCCGACACCCTGCCGATCTATCGCGTGACCGCGAAGAACACGTCCACTGGCGAGAACAAGATCCACGACGACGCGACGGCGCGGCGCTACGGTTTCCCCGGCGCGCTCGTGCCCGGCGTGACCGTCTACGCCTACATGACGCAGCCGCTGGCGGCGGCGTTCGGCGCGGCGTGGCTTACGCGCGGCACGGCAACCGTCCGCTTCGTGAAGCCGGTGCTGGAGGGCGAAGAGGTGACGGTCGCCGGCGACATCACCGCGCGCGACGGCCGCGGCGTGACGGCGACGGTGACGGCCGGCACCCCGAGCACGCCCGTGTGCGCGACGCTCACGGCAACCATCCCTGCCGGGCATCCCATACCTGTCAATGTCGCCACGTACGGTGAAGCGCCGCTGCCCGATCCCCGGCCCGAGGCGACCCGCGAGCACTGGGCGTCCGTGGCGACGCTCGGCACGCCGCGCGTGCACTACGACGACGCCGCCGCCGAGGCGTACGTCGCCAAGGTCGGCGAAGCGCTTGCCCTCTATCGCGGGCCGGGCGGCTGGGTGCATCCAGGATTCCTGCTCGAGCAGGGCAACCGTGCGCTCGATCGCAACGTGAAGATGGGCCCGTGGATCCACGTGGGCAGCACCGTGCGCCACCTCGGCGGTGCGCGCGTCGGCGACGGGCTCGCCACGCGCGGCAAGGTGCGCTCGCTCTTCGAGAAGAAGGGGCGGGAGTTCGTCGAGGTCGACGTCGTCATCGTCGCCGGCGAGCGTGCCCGTCCCGTCGCCCACCTCCTGCACACCGCGATCTATCGACTGCCGCCGCCCTGATTGCCTCGCCGGAAGGCGCGTGCTAGAAACGTCCATTCCGACTGGAGGCCGCCGATGGATCTGACGCTGTCGCCCGAAGATCGCGCGTTTCGCGATCAGGCGCGCGCGTGGTTTTCCGCCAACGTCCCGCGCCGCGAGCTCAAGACGCTCGAGGAGCGCCGCGCGTGGCATCGCACGATGTACGACGCCGGCTACGTCGGCATGGGCTGGCCCAAGGAGTACGGCGGCCGCGGCGCCACACCGATGCAGCAGGCCATCGTGGCCGACGAGATGGCGCGCGCCAACGCCCCGGCGCCCATCAACGGCCTCGGTGTGGGCTTCATCGGGCCGACGATCATCGTGCACGGCACCCGAGAGCAGAAGGAGCGGTACCTGAAAAAGATCCTCACCGCCGAGGAGATGTGGTGCCAGCTCTACTCCGAGCCGAACTCCGGCTCCGATCTCGCGAGCCTGCGCACGCGCGCCGAGGACAAGGGCGACCACTTCGTCGTCAACGGCCAGAAGATCTGGACCAGCGGCGGGCACATCGCCGACTTCGGCATTCTGCTCGCCCGCACCGACCCCGCCGTGGCCAAGCACAAGGGCATTTCGTGCTTGCTCTTCAACATGCGCCAGCCCGGCGTCGAGGTGCGCCCGCTCAAGCAGATCACCGGCAGCTCGGAGTTCAACGAAGTCTTCATGACCAACGCGCGCGCCGAGAAGCGCGACCTCATCGGACGGCTGGGCCAGGGCTGGGAGATCGCGCAGACGACGCTCGGCTTCGAGCGCGGCGGCAACTCGATGGCGCGCGTGACCCGCTATGCTTCGGCGTTCGACCGGCTGGTGGACGCGGCGAAGAAGATCGAGCGCGGCGGCAAGCCGCTGCTCGAGGATCCGGTCGTGCGCGCGAAGCTGGGCAAAGTCTACGCAGAGATGGAAGTCCAGCGGTATGCGGCCCTGAGAGTGCTTTCCGCGCTGCAGAAGGGCGATTCTCCAGGCGCGGCGTCGTCGATCACCAAGCTCTCCTACAGCGAGTTCGAGAAGCGCTACTACGAGCTCTGCCTGGAGATCCTCGGACCGTACGGCCAGATCACGGACGGCGGCCTCGAGGAAACGACGCTCGACGTCGACTCGTCGTCGGGCGTGCGCTCGAGCTGGGCGTATGCGTTCCTGTGGGCGCGGGCGGGGACGATCTATTCGGGCTCGTCGGAGATTCAGAAGAACGTCATCGGGGAGCGCGTGCTCGGCCTGCCGAAGGAAATCCGCGCCGACCGCGTGGCGAAGGCCTAGGGACCAGCGTGGATTTCTCCTTCAGCGCCGACCAGCAGCTGCTCCGAAATTCCGCGCGCGCTTTTTTGGACGAGCACAGCAAGCCGGCGCACGTGCGCGCGCTCTGGGACGATCCGCGCGGCGAGAGCGACGCCCTCTGGAAGGAAATGGCGCAGCTCGGCTGGCTGGGCCTGGCGCTGCCCGAGGACGTCGGCGGCAGCGCGCTGGGCCTCGTGGAGACGGCGATCCTCCAGGAAGAGCTCGGCCGCGCCGCGTGCCCCTCGCCGTATCTGCCGACCGTGCTCGCCGCGATGGCCATCGACCGCTTCGGCGGCCCGGCGCAGAAGAGTCGCTGGCTGCCCGCGATCGCGGGCGGCCGCGCCCGCGCCAGCGTGGCGCTGATGGAGCGCGCGCTCGACTGGCGGCCCGACGCGATCGAGACGCGCGCCGAGGAGCGCGGTGGCAAGGTGCTGCTCACCGGCGTCAAGCAATTCGTGCCGTGGGCGGCGGTCGCGGACGTCATGCTCGTGCCCGCGCGCGCTGGCGCCGCGCTCGCCGTCTACGTCGTGGAGACGTCCGCGCCGGGCGTGTCGGTCACGCCGCTGACGGGGATGGACGCGGGAACGCGGCTGGCGCAGGTGGCGCTCGAGGGCGCCGCCGTCGCCGCCGAGGCGCGGCTGCCCGGCGAGGCGTTCTCGTTCCTGATGCTGCGCGGCGCGGTCGGCGCCGCCGCGGAAATGCTCGGCGCCTCGCGTCGCTGCCTCGACATGGCGGTGGAGTACGCAAAGGTGCGCGAGCAATTCGGCCAGCCCATCGGCTCGTTCCAGGCCATCCGGCACAAGTGTGCCGAGATGCTGCTGGAGGCCGAGAACTCGCACTCCGCGACGTACTATGCCGCGTGGGCGCTGGACAGCGCTGCCGAGGACGCCGAGCTCGCCGCCTCGGTCGCCAAGTCCTACGTGAACGATGCCTCGCGCAAGGTCTGCGGCGAGGCGATCCAGGTGCACGGCGGCATCGGCTTCACCTGGGAGTACGACCTGCACCTCTATTTCAAGCGTGCCAAGGCGCTGGAGCCGCAGTACGGCGACGCCGAGCACCATCGCGAGCTGATCGTCCGCCGCGTGGCGCGCTGACCGCTCGATGGCCGACCCGCAGACCCCGCTCGCCGGTGTGCGCGTCGTCGACCTCACCAGCTACATCGCGGGATCCTATGCGGCCACGATGCTCGCCGACCTCGGGGCCGACGTGCTCAAGGTGGAGTCGCTCG
This sequence comes from Candidatus Methylomirabilota bacterium, assembly GCA_046725765.1. Classification (GTDB taxonomy): domain Bacteria; phylum Methylomirabilota; class Methylomirabilia; order Rokubacteriales; family CSP1-6; genus AR12. The sequence continues at coordinate 8,247 of JBKOZH010000184.1, forward strand.
AGGGCGACTCCTTCCGTGAGCTGCCCGGCTTCTTCGCCTGGAATCGCGGCAAGCGCTCGATCGCGCTGGATCTGAAAGCGAAGGACGGCCGCGCCGTCGTCGAGCGTCTGGCGCGCGACGCCGACGTGGTGATGGAGAACATGCGTCCCGGCGTCGCCGAGCGCCTCGGCGTGGGCGACGCCGCGCTGCGCGCGGTCAATCCGCGCCTGATCTATTGCTCGACCACCGCGTTCGGGTCCACCGGTCCCTACGTCGACCGCCCCGGCTTCGATCCGCTGCTGCAGGGCCTGGCGGGGATCATGGCGCTGCAGGGCTTCGGCGGCCCGCCGCAATACATCCGCATCGCCGTCGTCGACTACTACGCCGCGGCGCTCACCGCCCAGGCCGTGCTGGCCGCGCTGTTCGTGCGCGAGCGCACAGGGATTGGGCAGAAGGTCGAGACTTCGCTGCTGCACGCGGTGACCGCGCTGCAAGCCGGCAATGTCGTCGATTATCCGGGAAAGCAGTCGGTGTTTCGCGACAACCCGACCTATCGGCTCTATCAGGCGGGCGACGGCGAGTGGCTGTTTCTCGCGTGCGGCAACCAGTCGTTCTGGGTCAAGCTCTGCCAGGCGCTGGGGCTCGAGGAGCTCGCGCACGATCCGCGCTTCGCGTCGTGGATGCTGCGTCTGGACAACCGCGCCATCTTGCTGCCGATCCTCGAGGCGCGCTTCAAATCGCGCTCGCGCGACGAATGGCTCGACACGCTGCGCGCGCACGACATCCCGGCCGGGCCCGTGCACCCGATCGACGAGTTTCGGCGCCACCCGCTGGTGCGGCATCACGGCCTGACGCGCGAATACGAGCATCCCGAGGTCGGCCGCCTGACACTGCCTTCCTCGTCGCTGCTCTTTTCCGCCACGCCCACGCGCGACGTCGGCGCCTCGCCGACGCTCGGCCAGCACACCGACGACATCCTCCGCGCCGCCGGCTTCGATGCGAGCGGGATCGCGGACCTCCGCGCGCGGCGCGTGGTCCGCTGAGCGTGCACATGACCGCGCCTGTCGATTCCATCACGCAGGAGTCCTGACATGAGCACCGCCTACGAAGCCATCGGCTACGACGCCGGGGAGGCCGTCGCGACGATCACGCTGAATCGTCCGGCCGTCCACAACGCGATGAACGAGACGATGCGGCGCGAGCTCACGCGCTGCTTCGACGCGCTCGCGATCGACGACGCCGTCCGCGCCATCGTCGTGACCGGCGCCGGCGAGCGCGCGTTCTCGGCCGGCGCCGACATCCGCGAGTTCGTCGCGCCGCTCGTCCCCGTACAGTTCCGCGAGCAGCGGCGTCGCCTCGATTTCCGGCAGGCGATGGAGCGCTGCCCGCAGCCAATCATCGCGGCGATGAACGGTTTCGCGTTCGGCGGCGGCCTCGAGCTGGCGCTCGCCTGCGACATCCGCGTGGCGGCCGCCGACGTGCAGATGGGGCTCACCGAGGTGAACCTCGCGATCATTCCAGGCGGTGGCGGCACGCAGCGGCTGCCGCGACTGGTCGGGCGCGGCAAGGCGCTGGAGATGATCCTCACCGGCGCGCGCATCCCGGCCGACGAGGCGCTGCGCATCGGTCTCGTCGAGCGCGTGGTGCCGACGGGCGAGGCGCTGAAGGCGGCGACCGAGCTGGCGCGCGCCATCGCGGCCAAGGCGCCGGTGGCCGTGCGCTACGCCAAGGAAGCCGTCGTCACGGGGCTGGAACTGCCGCTGGCCGACGGGCTGCGGCTGGAGGGCGATCTCTCCACACTCTTGCGCACGACCGACGACCGTCTCGAGGGCGCCAAGGCCTTCCTGGAGAAGCGCGCGCCGCGCTGGACGGGAAGGTAGTGCGAGCCGCAGGACGTCGCGGGGCCGTAGTGCGAGCCGCAGCCGCAGGCGAGGCGAGTCTGCGTGAGCCCCCGCCGTCCGAGGCGAGCCTATAATCCGGAGCAGATGCCGTTTTCGTATTACGCGCGCCTGCCGCGCGCCCAGCAGGCTATCTACCGCCGAAGCGACGCCATCACCGAGATCCGTCTGCCGCAGGCCGAGCGCTTCGCGGCCGCGATCGACGCCGTCGAGGCGGCGCTGCTCGCCGACGATCGCGCGGCCACGCAGGCAGCCAGTGAGCGGGTGATCAATGGACTGATGGCCGTGCTTGGCGCGCCGCCGGTCCGCGTGGAGGTGCTCGCCGCGCGGCCGCACGCACGCTGGGGAGAGCTGCATGGTCTTTACACCGCCGAGCGCGGCAAGCGGCCGAAGATCCAGCTGTGGATGCGCACCGCGAAGCAGAAGCGTGTCGTCGCCTTCCGCACGTATCTACGCACGCTGCTGCACGAGGTCGGACACCACCTCGACTACACGGTGCTCCGGCTCGAGGAGTCGTACCACACGGAAGGATTCTACAAGCGGGAGTCGAGCCTGTTTCACCAGCTCGTCACCGATCTCAGGAGGAGCGCGATGCCGACGATGGAGGAGTACGCCAAGCAGCCGCGCGAGCAGCGTATGAAGCGCCTGGAGCGCACGGCCGACGAGCTCGCCGCGGCAATCCGCGGTCAGAGCGAGACGGCGCTGGCGCGGCGCCCAGATCCGAAGAACTGGGCCGCCAAGGAGGTCGTGTGCCACGTGCGCGACACGGAAGAGGGATTCATGGTGCGCTTCGACACCATCATGGCCTCCGACAACCCACGGCTCACCGCGCCCGAGCCCGACCGCTGGGCCGAGGACCGGCAATACCTGCACAACGACACCGGCGAGGCGCTCGCCGCCTTCCGAAAGCGCCGCGAGGAAACGCTGGCGTTCCTGAGAAAGCTCGGCGCCGGCGACTGGGAACGCGGCGGTACGCATCCCGTGCGCGGCCGGGTCACGATCGATCAGTTTTTGACGCTGATGGCCTGGCATGACGACAACCACCTCGACCAGCTCAGGCGCGCGCTCGAAGGCAAGGCCTGACCGGTGGTCAGTGACCGGTCAGACGCGTGATCACCACGAGCGCGGCGATCGTCAAGTACGCGAAATGACGTAGATCACCCGAGGCACAGTCCTTGCCATTCGCAGGGGAAGGCGCGTGTTGCGCCGCAACGCAGATGGCGATGGAGGTGCCTCGGTGATCAACGCTGCTTCCGAAGCTGGCTACTGGGTCGATCCGGGGACGCGGTTGGCGTACCCGACCGCGTACGACGCCTACCGCCGCACGCGCGAAGCGCAGGAGAAATGGAAGGCGAGGCATTGCGGCCTCGGCCCCGAGGTCGATCGCCACGTCTGGCGGTCCTGGCGGCGGCCAGTGACGTCGGACGTCGATGTCGTCCTCACGTTCCGCCACGGCGTCTCACCGCGTGTGCAGCGCATCGTTGGCGAGGTGCTCCGCGCAATCGGCCGCGGATCACCGGCGAGTGAGGCGATCCGACACGTAGCGCGGCGGTTCGGACTTCGTCACGCGCAGGCGCGCGCGTTCATCATGGATGCGATCGGGTTCGAGCTGAAAGCCGCTCGCGGCGTCGAGTAGCCGGACGCGGCGTGGAGTAGCCGGAGCGTTCGCTCCGCGTTTTTCTCGATGCGTCCTGCCTGCGTGGTCGGCCGTGCTACCTGGGCTCGGTGTGTGCTGTCCGCCCGCTTATCGGAAGGGCCAGGCCGACGTCTCGAACGCAACCGTTGAGCCGCCGACCAGGCTGATGGCGACGTGCGGATGGACTGCGACATCCACCTCGAACGTCGCGGCGAGATCGCCCGGGCTCACCGCCACGGCCACTCGCGCCTTGCGATCCGCGGCGCCCACCGCGAAGATCGCCGCACGCGCGGTGAGCGGATCCGTGGTCACACCCGCCGCCTCGTACACCCGCCGCTCGTTCATCGTGATGACGACGGAGTGCCCGCGGAACCCCTCGCGCAAGACCATATGCATGACGTAGCGCCTCCTCGGCCGCAACGGTTCAGTCGAACTCAGTGGCATTCGCTTACTTACCGTTGGCGGTGGCGTGATCGGCTCCGGAAGTCGTCGTCTTTTGTGCCTTCTCTGCCCGTCGGCCCGCCTTCACGACGGCCGTCGACGCCCTCCGAGCACGCAGCGCGATGTTTGCTCGACATTTCGAGCGGATGTCGACGCCGTTCGGACCTTGTGGACGCCAAGGTGGAGGCGTAAGCTCCCGGGACCCGAACACTGCGGAGGCAAAACATGGGTCGTCTCGGCGGTAGCGATCAGGATCAGGACCAGGATCAAGACCAGGATCAGGCTCAGGGAAACGGCGGCGGCCGCCGGCTCACGGTGCAAAACTCGGCCGTCTACGCGACGCAGCTGGAGCCGACGGAATTCCCCTCCCCAGGGGACCCCGAGTACAAGCCCGCCCAGGAGGCCGCGGACAGGGTCAAATACCCCGAGTTCTGGAATCCCGAGCTGCGCGCCTACGTGTACCTCGAGGAGTTCGTCAGCACCCCGCGAAAGGAGCCGTGGCTGACGACGCTGCTCGGCACCATCGACAAGCTCCACACCGATCTCAGAAACGAGCGCGGGAAGCAGCTACGAGCGATCCTGGAGCTCGCCGATGAACGTGACAAGCGCCGCGGCGAGATCGTCGATCAACATGGCGCCGAGGGCGCCATCAAGTACTGGCTCCGGGTGCTGCAAGTGATCCCGGCCCATGCGCCCGCCACGCATCAGCTCGTCCGTATCGGGCGGCGGGTCGGCGAGCACGTCGTCATGTGCCTGAAGGAGCACTACCAGGAAGCGCGGCCGTCGCAGATCTGTCCGGCCATCGTGCCGTTGATCGAGGTGCCGTGGCATCCGTCCTTCCCTGCGGGGCATGCGCTCCAGAGCCATCTGATCTCGATGTGCCTCGACGCCATCGCGCCTCGCCGAAAGCAGCACGAGATGCTGTTTCATCTCTCGCGACGCGTCGCCGAGAATCGTGTCATCGCGGGTCTGCACTACCCGCTCGACAACGAGGCCGGCGTCGAGGCGGCCAAGAAATGCTTCGAGCTCTTGAGCGAAGGTCCGAAATTCCGCGCCCTCGTCGCCGACGCGCAGCTCGAGTATCGACGCCAGAGCGAGTCGCGTGAGGCACGGTTCGCGCGAGACCACGCCGGGCGATGACGGCAGCGACGCAGGTCGTCCGGCGCTGTGAGATTCACGCCGTCGGTGGACGTCCCATTCTGGACGTCGCGCGCGACGTCGACGACATCGTGAGGGCGGCGGAGGTTGCGCCCCAAACCAGCACGATCGAGCGGCCGCCGCTGGTCGAGGTCCGGCTTGCGGGTGCGGCCGGGCCCGTCGCCCGCGTGATGGGCAGCCTGGCCAAGGTCGAGGGAACACGCATCCGGCACGACACGCTGAAAGTTCGGCGCGACGGTGGCAATGCTCCCGTCTATCCGGATCCCGATGCCGGCGTGCGGATCGGCGCCGATTCGGTGCCGGCCGGCGAGGGCGTGCCGGTG
>JBKOZH010000183.1:0-5305 GCA_046725765.1 Candidatus Methylomirabilota bacterium
CATGCTCTATCGCGAGACGCTGTCCCAGGCGCAGCTGCTGGCGTACGCGGACGACTTCTGGCTGCTGGCCATGCTCTTCGCCGCGGTGCCGCTCGTGCTGCCGTTCATGCGTCGCATCCGGCTGCAGCCGACTTCACCGGCGACAGCACCGGCCAGCGAGCGCGCGGCCGCACACGTGGCGGAGGAAGGGGCGGTGTGAGCGGGGAGGCGGGCGCGCGGCCCGCCTCCCGTTCGACGGTTACTGGCGGGTGGTGGCGCCGACCGGCATGGTGGCGCTGACGCCGGTGACGCGGAACACGCCGTTGTCTTCAGTGAGGTCGATCGTCGCGGGTCCGCGCATCTCGCGGTCGCCGACCCGGAAGGCCATGTCGTCGACCTTGACGCCCGTGATCTTGCCGTCCGCGCGAACGGTGGAGAGGCCGCGGAACGGCAGGGTCAGCCGCACGTCGCCCTTCTGCGCGGCCGGCTCCAGCGTGTAGACGTCGGAGCCGACCTTCACCATGACCTTGTCGGCGGTGACGCCCTTCATCTCGTCCCACTTCTGACCGCCCCAGGTCATCAGGAACGTCTGCGTCGTCTGGATCTGCGGCGGTGGTCCGGCGGGCTGTTGCGCGTCAGCCGCACGTGGCGCGAAACACAAGCCGACCGCAAAACTCACGAAGATCGCAGCGCGTACCGTCCTCATTCGTGGCCTCCTCGGAGGTCGGTCTCGGCCTCCGGGGGGCTTGCACCGTGCAACCTGTCTGCCGCACGGGTACCTCGCCCCGGATCGCGCAAAATCCCGGTGTTTTCGGGGTTTTTCGGCCGCGCGGTGCAGCCGGCACCGCGGCCGGCGTGGGCGAAGCGGCACGCGCTCTGACACGCGCACCCCGATTCAGCGCGCGGCGAGCTCCGACGGGCGCCACTCGACGAAGCCGAAGCGCGTGTGCCCGAGGAAGTTGTAGGAGAGCGTGAGGGTCTCCACGGACTGATGCCGCTCGGCGCCGCTGATGGCCGTGGCATCGCGGCTGGACACGACGTAGTGCAGGCTCAGCGCGTGCGGACCGTACACGCGGACGGTCAGGCCGACGTTGGCGCGGTGGATGAGCTCGCGCCCGAACGTGCTCGTGTTGGGCGCGGCTTCGGCGGCGGTGCCGAGCACGTGGTACTGGCGGCCTTGCGCTTCGAGCATCGCAATATCGGCGACAATGAGCCGTACGCCGACAAGGCCCTCAGGGATCACGCCATAATGATAGTCGCGCTCGGCGCGATCGCCCACGGTGCCCGCGGCGCCGAATCCCACACCGGCCAGCGCGGTCGCCTGCAGAGCCCACGTCTTTGTGAGCCACCACTGGCCAATGGTGCCGAGCGCCAGGTTCGTCGTCGCGACGCGGAACACCTGTGGCGAGAGGTACTCGTAGCCGCCGAACAGCCCCCAGATACCGCGATAATTGTTGCCCGCAGCGTACGGCGCTCCGATCAGTAGCCCGCGGATCGTGACGTTTTCGACCGCGTCGGCCGCGTGATCCGCGTTGGGCACCGCGGTGAACTCGAAGAGGAAGAAGTCGAACGGCCGCGTGTAACGGTAGCCGGGCTTCCCGGGCAGTCCATACGTCATGTAGAAGTCCATGCTGCCGTCCTGCTCACGGACGTCCGACGACAATCCCGCGTTGTTCACGCTGGTGGTGAGCGTGGCGCCCACGCGGAGCCGCACGTACACGGCGGGATCCCGGCTCGGGAAGACGGGCTTGAAGCGATCGCCGAAGAGGAGGCGATTGAGCCCGAGCCCAGGCGAGATCAAAGCGGCGCCCAGCTCGCGCCAGAAGCCCGGCGTCTCGCCGCCGCCCTCGAGCAGCAGGCTCGCCATGCGAAACAGCGCCTCGCCCACGAACGACCCGCCGATGCTGGTCGCGATGTGATCGTTGAGCGACGGCGGCGTCGTCTCGCCGGCCGTCTCCCAGAGAAAGCTGCCCGCCAGCGTGTAGCCGAGTGACTCCCAGTAGCTCAGACCGGCCGAGCGCGCCAGTCCGTAGTAGATGCTGCCCTGGTAGGGATGACCGAGCTGGTTGACGCTGAACGGGTCCGTGTCGAACTGGGGCGCCGTCTTGAGATTTTTGGAGATGGAGTGGCCGTCGCTGTCGTACTCGTCGGAATCGACGACCAGGCGGTTGAACGCGTTCAGCGCGGCGACGAACCCGACGACCTCCGCGGCGGGAATGACGTAGCTCTTCCCCGTGCCGGAGTCCCAGTCGAGCACGTAGCCGGGGCGGCGCGGCTCCTCCGCGCGGGCGTCCGGCGCGACGAACGCTTGAGCGGTCAGGAGCAGCGCGAGCGCCGCCGCGAGGCGGACGCTCACGCGGCGCCGAGCTTCGGCATCACCTGCTCGGCGAACGCGCGCATCGCGCGCTCGACCTCGGCGCGCGGCAGCGTGTTGCCCTGATCGAACCAGCAGATGATCTGCGACAGCCCGAACTCCTCGCGGGCGGCGTGGAGACGATCGATCACCTCTCCAGCATCGCCGAAGACGGCGTGATCACGGCAGAACTTCTCGTAGGGAAGGTTGGCGACGGTCTCGTTGATGGTCGCGAGCCGCGCCAGGTGCTCGCCGTAGGATCGTGGCACCTGCGCGAAAATCGTCTGCAGATTCCGGTAGTACTTGTGCACGCCGGGGCGCATCGCCTCGCGCGCGGCGGCGCCCGTCGCGGCGACGTGCACCGGCAGCATCAGCGCCATCTGCTCCGCTCCCCAGGCGTGCCCGGCGGCGGCAAGGCGCTGGCGGTAGAGCGTCATGAACTCGCGCAGCTGGGGCAGCGGCGTGGTCGTCGTGCCGGAGTAGATCGGCAGCCCGGTGTCCGCGATGTGCGCGAAGCTCTCCGCCGTGTGCACGGCGACGCGGATCGGCGGGTGCGGACGCTGCAGGGGCTTGGGCACCACCGCGATGTCTTCGACCTCGTGGAAGCGACCGCGGTAGCTGAAGCGCTCCTGCGTCCACGCCAGACGAATGATGTCGAGCGCCTCGTCGAAGCGCGCGCGGTTGTCCGCCACGCTGACGCGGAAGCCGTGGAACTGGCTGGGGATCGAGCCGCGGCCGACGCCGAACTCGAGCCGCCCGCCCGAGAGGACGTCGGCGGTTGCCGCCTGCTCGGCGCAGCTGAGCGGGTGTTGCAGCGGCAGCAGCGTGACGGCGGTGCCGATGCGGATGCGCCGCGTGCGCTCGGCGATCACCGGCACCATCATGAGCGGGTTGGCGAGCAGCGAGAACGCCCCGCCGAAATGCAGCTCGGCCAGCCAGGCGACGTCGAACCCGAGCGTCTCCGCCAGCGCGATCAGCTCGAACATCTCGCGGTAGCGCTCGGCGTGCGTCTGGCCTTCTGCCTCAGGCGCCTGGAAGAACAGCCCGAACTTCATCGTGGTCGGGTGAGCGCCTCAGAGCACCGGGGCGGGCACGCGCGGCAACGCCTCCCACTGCGCGGGATCGTGGCCGTAGAACATCGTGGCGCCGCCCGCGTCGCGGAGCTTGCGCAGCGTGGCCAGCGAGTCGCGCATGACGCGCGCGTCCCAGAGGATCTTCGGCAGGACGTCGCGGTCCATGTTCTCGCGCGTGTAGCAGGCGTCGGAAGCCGCAACCATGCTCGCGCCCTTGCTCGGGCGTACGACGAGTGACTGGTGACCGGGCGTGTGCCCGTAGGTCGGGAGCAGCAGGACGGAGCCGTCGCCGAAGACGTCGTGCTCACCGTCGATCATCTGGTAGTCGAGCGGGTGATCGAAGTCGATCGGGCTCGGGTTGTAGGACGGCACAAACCCCGGCCGACGCGCGGCTTCGAGCTCGGGCCGCTGCACCAGAAACGTCGCGCGCGGGAAGAACTCGTTGCCGCCGCAGTGATCGAAGTGCAGATGCGAGTTGGCGACGTAGCGCACGTCGGCGGGCTTCAGTCCCAGCCGCGCCAGCTGCGGGACGACGTCGTCGCCCTCGGCGGATTTCACCGTCAACCGCTTGACCCGCTCGGGACCGAGTCGGCCGACGGGATCCAGGCGCGCCTGGCAGTGCACGCCCGTGTCGAAGAGCAGCCGTCCGCGTGGATGATCGACGAGGAAGCTCGACACCGGCACCGTCCACGGCTGGCCGGGGGCCAGGTCCTCGAGCATGCTCGCGCGATCGAGCTCGATGAAGCCGGTACAGAGCGCGTAGACGGCGATCATGCGCGCGCGTCGGGAAGCAAGATCAGCTTGCCGGTCGACTGCCGCGACTCGAGAAACCGGTGCGCATCGGCGGCCTCGGCGAGCGGGAACGTCCGGCCGATGTGCAGCCGCAGGCGTCCGTCGCGCATGAGCGCGAAGCAGCGCTCGGCGCTCTCGCGCGTCTTGTCCGGGAAGTTGCGCGTGACCGTCGGGATCATGAAGCCGCTGACCTTCTGCGATTTCGCCGAGAGCGTGGCGACGTTGAGCGGATCGGTCGGCCCGCCGGCACGGCCGTAGAGAATGAGGTGGCCGAACGGCGCGAGGCAGCGCAGCCCTTCTTCGAAGGTCGGCTTGCCCACCGCGTCGAGGATCAGATCGGCGCCGCGGCCGTCGGTGAGTCGCAGGACCTCGTCGGCGAATTTTTCGGTCGCGTAGTTGATCACGGCGTCTGCACCGTGCTCGCTCACCAGCGCGCGCTTGGCGTCGCTCGACACCGTCCCGAACACCCGCGCCCCCGCGGCTTTGGCGAGCTGCACGGCGACGAGCCCGACGCCACCCGCGGCGGAATGGACCACCACGGTGCGACCGGCCCCGGTCGAATCCGCGGTGTGCAGCATGTGATAGGCCGTCAGCACCTGGATCGGAAACGCCGCGCCGTGGACGAAGTCGATCGCGTCGGGCAGCGCCACCACCATCGGCTCCGGCGCCTGACAGTATTCGGCGTACGCCTTGACCGTGAAGGCCGCGACGCGCGCGCCCGGCCGCACCCCGGTCACGCCGTCGCCCACGGCCTCGACGACGCCGGCCGCCTCCATGCCCGGGGTGTCGGGCAGCTTCGGCTTCGCCACGTACGTGCCCTGCCGAAAGCGCGTATCGGCGAAATTCACGCCGATCGCGTGCACACGGATCAGCACCATGCCGGGCCGCACGTCCGGCTTCGGCACGTCGGCGAGCGTCAGGACTTCGGGACCGCCGGTCTGTGCGAAAACGATCGCTTTCATCTGGCCCTCCTCCGGCTGCGGGCACGCCAGTATAATCGCGGCGCCATGCGGCTGCAGGGACGGGTGACCGCGATCACCGGTGGCGCGCTCGGGATCGGCCGCGCGACGGCGCGGTTGTTCGCCGCCGAGGGCGCGGCCGTCGTGAT
>JBKOZH010000321.1:0-5923 GCA_046725765.1 Candidatus Methylomirabilota bacterium
ACATTCCTCTGGGCCGCTTCGCCGAGCCCGAAGACATCTCCGCGGTGGTGCTGTTCCTGGCCAGCGAGGGAGCGCGCCACATCACCGGCGCGACGATCGACGTCAACGGCGGCTACGTGATGGTGTGAGCGCATGAACACCTACATGATCCTCTTCAACTACACGGAGCAGGGCATACGGACGGTTCGGGAGGCCGGCCCGCGCCTCGACGGCCTGAAGCGAACGCTGAGAGAGCTCGGCGGAAATGTGGAGTCGTTCTACCTGACGATGGGGCCGTACGACACGGTGGCTGTTGTCACGCTGCCGGACGATGCGACGATGGCAAAGCTGGCGCTGTCGCTCGGCGCCGTCGGCAACGTCCGCACGCTCACCATGCGGGCGTTCCCGGAGGCGGAGTACCGCGCGATCCTCGCGTCGCTGTGAGAGTCGCGTCGGATGGTTGGATGACGCAGATCACTTTCCGATACATTGCGCCTCCGGTCGGACAAGCAGTACGCTCGCCCTGATGGACATCGAAATGCGGAAGTGGACCCGCGTGGAATACGAGCGGCTGGCCGAAGCCGAGATCCTCGGGCCCGACGACCGCGTCGAATTGCTCGGCGGCGCGATGGTCTGCAAGGAGCCCCAGAATAGTCCGCACGCGACGGGCATTCAGCTCGTGCAGCGAGCGCTGACGGAGGCGTTCGGAGCGGGTTGGGTCGTGCGGCCGCAGATGCCCGTGGCGCTGGACGACGAGTCCGAGCCCGAGCCGGACGTCGCCGTCGTACCCGGCGATCCGCGTGATTACCGCGACGCGCACCCGACGCGACCGGTGCTCGTCGTGGAAGTCGCGCTCTCGCGTCTAGGGTTCGATCGCGACCGCAAGGGCAGTCTCTACGCCCGCGCCGGGCTGGCTGAGTACTGGATCGTGAACCTTCCAGACCGACGTCTCGAGGTCTACCGCGGGCCCGTGCCCGACGGCGCGGCGCCGTTCGGCTGGCGGTATGGGACCGCGCTCGCGCTAGGCCCCGAGGAACGCGTCGCCCCGCTGGCGACGCCCATCGGCATCATCACCGTCGCCGATCTGCTGCCGTAGCGCTCGACCACGGGTCACCTGCCGAAGCCTTCCTCGGCGGGCAGCAGGCGTCGATCGCGACTACGCGACGCGCCGGCCAGGATGACGCCGCCGCCTGACGCCATCCCCCGGCCGCGCTTTTCGGCTGCCGCGGACCGCGGTCACACCGCGTCGAGCTCCGGCCGCCGTCGATGCCACTCCGTGGCCTGCTCATACGCGTGCGCCGCCCGCAACACGGTCGCATCTTCGAACGGGCGCCCCAAGAGCTGCAGGCTCAGCGGCAGCCCCGCCGGATCGAACCCACACGGCACGGCCACCGCCGGCACGCCAGCCAGCGCCGCCGGCGCGCTATACGAGCGCCGCGTGAAGAACTTCCCCGCCGCGTCTTCGCGGCTCTTCACCGCCGAGGTGCTCTCGGCGATCGTCGGCGCCGCGCGGTGACCAGTCGGCGCCAATAGCAGATCGTGAGTGCCGAGAGCGGTGAGGACGTCGCGCCGCAGCGCCGCACGTGCTCGCGTCGCCACCTGCTGGTACGCCGCGGGCAGCAGGCTTGCGGTGAGGAGACGTCGGCGCGTGCCCTGGTCGTAATCGGCGGGGCGGCTGCGGATCCATCCCAGGTGAAGGCCTGCGCCTTCCGCGTCCGCGCAGGCCATGAAGATGGCGCCGGCGAGCGGCAACAGCGGGATGGAGACTTCTTCGACGATGGCGCCGAGCCCTTCGAGCACGCGCGCGGCGTCGGCGACGGCGCTGCGCATCGCGGGCACGGTGTCCGCGCCGGAGACGAACTCGCGTAGCAGCCCGACGCGCAGCCCGCGCACGTCGCCCGTCAGCGCCGCGCGATAGTCGGGCACAGGGCGCCGGCTCGTCAATGGGTCGGCGGGATCGTGGCCGGCGATGGCGCCGAGCAGGAGCGCGGCGTCCTCGACCGTGCGGCCGAGCGGGCCGGCGGCGTCCATCGACCAGCAGAGCGGGAAGCTGCCCTTGCGCGAGACGAGGCCCCACGTCGGGCGGTGGCCGACGAGGCCGCACCAGGCGGCGGGGATGCGCACGGAGCCGCCCGTGTCCTCGCCGATGGAGCCGGCGCACAGCGCCGCGGCGGTCGCCGCGCCCGACCCCGACGACGACATGCCGGGATCGTGGTCGAGATTCCAGGGATTACGCGGCTGGCCGAAGGGCGGGCGGATGGTGCCGCCGAAGGCGAACTCGGTGAGGTTCTGCTTGCCGAGAAGAATCGCTCCCGCGCGGGCGAGCCGGGTGACGATCGTCGCGTCCTCGGTCGGCACGCGGTCGGCCAGGATCTTCGAGCCGACCGTCGTGCGCACGCCGGCGGTGTCGAACTGGTCCTTCACGCCAACGGGCACGCCGTGAAGCGGGCCGAGCGGCTCACCGCGCATCACCGCGGCTTCCGCGCGCCGCGCCGCCTCCTGCGCCTGCTCCCGACACACCGTGATCCACGCGCGCAGGCGGCCGTCGAAGCGGTCGATGCGGTCGAGGTAAAGGCGGACGAGGTCCACGGGCGACACCTGCTTGTCGCGCACGAGCGCCGCGAGCTTCGCGGCGCCCATGAACGCCAGATCGTCGTCGCGCGTGGTCACGACGCGGGTCCGAACGGAATCGTCGCCACATTGAACGGGACGGGCTCGGCGGCGTCCAGCGTCAGCGCGGCGAGCGGCGCGAGCGCTTCCAGGAACGCGTTGAGCCGGTGCGTGACCTCTACGAGATCGTCGGGGGGCATGGGCAGGCCGGCCGCGCTGGCCATCGCCGCCACCTCGGCTTGCGTGAGATCGGGCATCGTCCACCTCCCGAAAGGATCCGGAAAATCTATCACTGAATCGGAGCGCCATTTCCCCCTCTATCGTGGGTGGCCTGAGAGAGGCGGTCGGGGCTGCGTTCGCGCGCTCTGACGCACGTAGCTGTTCTCAGTTTGACAAGGCGGGGACAACGTGGGATGTGAGCGCCTGTGGTGAAGGCATCTCTCGTCGAGGGGGTGGTGATTCGCGAAGTGGCGCCGGCCGCAGCGACCGTCGTACGCGGGAGCACTGCGAGAGGAGACACCGATGGGCACGTACTTCAGTGATCGAGAATTCGCACGCGTCGAACCGGCGGAGAGCGCCTTCCGCTCGCCGATTCCGACCCAGGTCATCTCGAATGGGGAATTCAATCCACCGCCGCAGACGTCGGAGCAAAAGCAGGTCGAGGCCCGCATCAAGGAGCTGGCCGACACCTATGGCAAGAAGCTGGGCATGGACCGCCGGCGTTTTCTCCAGACCGCGAGCGGCATGGCCGCCGCGTTCGTGGCCATGAACAACGTGTTCGGCAAGGTGTTCGACGTCTCCGAGGCCGAGGCGGCCGATCCCATGGTGGCCCAGGCCCGGGCCGAGGGGACGAAGGGCCAGTTCATCTTCGACGTGCAAACGCACTGGGTGCGCGACGACTACAACCAGGAAGGGTTCGTCGGCTTCCTGAAGGACGTGAACAAGCTCGAGAAGAGTCCCCTCGACCCGAGCCAGATCACCGTGTACGACGTCAAGTTCGAGAACTATGTCCGGCAGATCTTCCTCAACAGCGACACCTCGGTGGCCGTGCTGAGCGGCGCGCCCTTCGACGACAAAACGTGGGAGTTCGTGTCGAACCAGGCGATCGCGGAAGGCGTGAACATGGTCAACAAGACCGCGGGCAGCACGCGGATCCTGGGGCATGCCGTGCTCACGCCGGGGCAGCCGGGCTGGATGGACGAAGTCGACAAGGCCCTCGCCCAGCGGCCGCCGGCCAGCTGGAAGATGTACACGATCGGCGATCCGCTCTCGGCCAAGACCAAGTACCCGTTCCGGCTCGATGACGAGAAGCTGATGTACAAGTTTTACGAGAAGGCCGACAAGGCCGGCATCCGGAACATCTGCATCCACAAGGGGCTCATGCCGGCGGACTACGAGCAGAGCTGGCCGAACGTCTGGCAGTACCAGACGCCGTGGGATCTTCCCAAGGTGGCCAAGGACTGGCCGCAGCTGAACTTCATCATCTACCACGGGTGCTTCCGCGCGTTCATGGATCCGCCCGGCGCGGCCATGGCCGAGTTCGAGAAGACCGGCGACATCAAGTGGGTGACCGAGCTCTCCCGGGTGCAGGACAAGAGCGGCACCTCGAACGTCTACGCCGAGATGGGGACCAGCTTCGCCACCACGTGCGTGCTCGACCCGAAGTTCGCGGCAGCGATGCTGGGCACGTGGATCAAGGGCCTTGGCGCGAGCAACGTGATCTGGGGCAGCGACTCGGTCTTCCACGGCTCGCCGCAGTGGCAGATCGAGGCGATGCGTCGACTCGAGATCCCTGAGGACATGCAAAAGAAATATGGGTTCGCACCTCTGGGGCCGGCCAACGGCCGTGTGAAGAACCAGATCTTCGGGCTCAACTCGGCCGCCATGTACAACATCAACCTCCGCGCGAGCTATCCACGCTTCACCGAGGACAAGTTCGCCCAGCTCAAGAACGAATACCGGACGGCTGGCACGCTTGACTCGCTCCGCGACAACGCGGCGCACGGGTGGATCGCGAAGCGTTCGGCGTAGACGACATCGGCAGGCTCGCTACCTCCTCTCTGCTGAAGGGGAGGGGGTAGCGAGCACCTCAGCGCCCGCGTGCTATGATCCCGGCACTTCAGCCGGGAAATCGCGACGATGGCCCTCCTCACCGTCCGGGATCTTCGCGTGGAGTTCGACACACGCGACGGGATCGTCTGCGCGCTCAACGGCGTGTCGTTCCAGCTCGACAAGGGGCAGGTGCTCGCGCTGCTCGGCGAGTCGGGTTCCGGCAAGAGCGTGACGCTGCGCTCGATCCTCGGCCTGCATCCTGCCTCGGGTGCTCGCGTGGCCGGCGAAGTCATGTTGAAGGACCACGACGTGAACCGCCTCGACGAGGGTGAGCGCCAGGCGCTGCGGGGCCGCGTGGTGTCGATGGTCTTCCAGGAGCCGATGACGGCCCTCGATCCCGTCTACACGCTCGGCGACCAGATCGTGGAGACGCTCATCCGCCACAAAGCGCTGGGCGGCGGCGAGGCGCGGCGGCGAGCCCGCGAGCTGCTCGACATGGTGCAGGTGCCGGCGCCCGAGCGCGTGCTCGGCAGCTACCCGCACGAGATCTCCGGCGGGATGCGCCAGCGCGCGATGCTCGCCATCGCGCTCGCCTGCGAGCCCGAGCTGCTCCTGGCCGACGAGCCCACCACCGCGCTCGACGTCACGGTGCAGGCGCAGATCCTCTGGCTGCTGCGCGACCTGCAGCGCCGGCTTGGGCTCGCCGTGATCTTCGTCACCCACGACCTCGGCGTCGCGGCCGAGATCGCCGACGACGCCGCGGTGATGTACGCGGGGCGGATCGTCGAGCAGGCGCCGATCGGCGAGCTCTTCGCGCGTCCGGCGCATCCGTACACCGAAGGCCTGATGCACGCGACGGTGCGGCGCGGCCAGAAGGGCATCCCGCTGGTGCCGATCCCCGGCGCGCCGCCGAATCTTGTCGCGCTGGCGCCGGGGTGCGCGTTCGCACCGCGCTGTCCGCTGGTGCGCGACGAGTGCTGGCGAATTCTCCCCGAGCTCCATCGCGTGGGCCCCGGGCACCACGCGCGCTGCCATCTCGTACCCGAGCGGTTCGATCGTTCAAGGAGGGCATCATGAGACGGTTCGTCACGATGATCGCAATCTTGCTCTCGCTCCTGGTCGTGGCCGGCGGCGCGTCCGCGCAGGGGACGCTCCGCATCGGCATGACGGCGAGCGACGTTCCGTACACCGGCGGCCAGACGGACAACGGCTTCGAAGGGTTCCGGTTCGTCGGCTACCAGATCTACGAGCCGCTGATCGCGTGGGACCTGACGCGCGGCGA
>JBKOZH010000138.1:0-13964 GCA_046725765.1 Candidatus Methylomirabilota bacterium
CGCGGTGGCAGCGGCCACGTCCACCGAGTCGACGCCCACCGAGCCGAGCGAGATCACGCGGCAGCGGTCGAGTCCGTCGATGATCTTTTTCGTGATCTTCCGTCCTTTGGCGTAGAGCGCGTCGGCGTCGCGCGCGGCGGCCGCGAAGTCGTCCTCGCTCTTGGCGTCGATCTCGACGATGTCGGCGCCGAGCGGGCGCAGCGCCTCGAGCTCCAGCGCGTAGTCCGTCTTGGCGCCGTACGTCGGTCCGGCGGGCGTCACCACTTTGAATTTGGCCACGGCGCTCCTCCCAGCAGTCGATTCGAAGACCACCGCGCATTATACTCGCGCCATGAACGCGACTCGCGTGCTCGACTTGCTCGAAGCGGGCGACTGGAAGGCCGCTCACGAGATCGTCCAGAAGGAGTCCTCGACGCTCGCTGCCTGGCTGCACGGCATCGTGCACATTCTCGAGGGCGACCTCGACAATGCGCGCGGCTGGTACCGGCGAGCCGAGCGGGGCTTTCCCGGTGGCGACGCGGCCGGGGCGGAGATCGCCGCCGCGCGCCGAAGCGTGGCCGCCGCCTCCGACCCCAAATCGCCGACGCGCTGACCCGGGCGGGCCGGATCGCCGCGACGTCCGCCCTCTGGCGTCGGCTCGACACGCCGGGGCACGACGCGTGTCGACTCGAGCGCGACGCCGAGGGCTGGCGGCTTCACGGCACCGCGGTGTACCGCGAGGACGGCGTGCTCGCGCGCCTGGACTACGAAGTCGTGTGTGACGACACGTGGATGACGCGACGCGGGAGTGTACGCGGCTGGCTCGACGATCGGACAGTGGACACCGCCATCGTGCGCAGCGCGGCGGGGACCTGGTCGCTGAACGACGTCGCCGTGCCGGGCCTCGAGGCATGCGTCGATCTGGATCTCGGCTTCACGCCGGCGACCAACACGCTCCAGCTGCGACGCGTTGCGCTCGCCAAGGGGCAGGGGAGCGACGTCCCCGTCGCGTGGCTCGACGTCGGCGCCGGCACGCTCACGCTGCTCGCCCAGCGCTACGAGCGCCGTAGCGAGAGCGCGTACTGGTACGAGTCGCCGCGCTTCGGCTACGCCGCGTTGCTCGAGCTCGCGCCGACGGGGTTCGTGCGCGTGTATCCCGAGCTGTGGGAGCTCGAGCCCGAGCGCTGACGTCGCGCCGCGAGGTGTGCGCGCTTCGCTACTTGTAGTCCAACCCCGCCGCGGCGAATTTCGGGCGGAACTCCGGCCGGCCCAGATAGTCGAGGAGCGCCCGCGCGGCGTCGGGCGACGGGCTCGAGGCGACGAGCGCGCCGGCGTAGGTCGTCACGCGGTTGATTTCCGCCGGCAGCGGACCGACGAGCGTGACGCCTTTCACGGGGATGATCTCGCTGATCTGGTGCACGCAGAGCTCGGCCTGGCCGTTGAGCAGCGCTTCTGCCGCGTAGCCGCCTTTCCACAGCACGGTCTTCGGCTTCACCGCTTCCGCGATTCCGAGCTTGTCGAGGACCGAGGCGAAGTGGATCCCGCTCGTGGCGCCGATGCCCGGGTCGAGGTACACGATCGACTTGGCCTCTAGCAACGCGCGCTTGAACGCGTCGACCGTGGAGATGTCGGGTTTCGGCGCCCCCTCGCGCACGGCGACGCCGATCGCTGTCTTGGCGAGATCCGCGCGGGTCGCGGCGATCGCATGGTTCGACTTGACGAGCGCGTCCATCGCGACGTCCGGCGCGACCACCACGTCGGCGACTTCGCCGCCCTCGAGCCGGCGACGGAGCCCGCCGCCGGTGTCGGAGGTGATGACCACCAGATGCCCGGTCTCCTTCGTGAAGCCGCCGGTCAGCTCCGTGACCATGGCTTTCATGGCGCCCGCGCTGAGGACGCGGATCTCCTCGGCAGCCGCGGGGCCCGCGCCGAGCACGACGACGATGAGCGCGAGAACGATCGCGGTGACGCTCATACCGTGTACATCGAGAAGTCGATCGCCTTTTCGGTAATGAACTCGAGCAGCGCCGGCGTGCCCTCCCGCGTCTTGGCGATCGCGCGCTTGATCGCGGGCACGATGTCATCGGGCGCGGTCACGCGCTCGCCCCAGCCGCCGAGCGCCTTGGCGAAGTCCGCGTAGTTGCCGCTGATGTCGGTCGAGCGGTACTTCTCGGTCGCCGTCGCCATGACCTTCAGCTCGATGGCCATCGAGAAGTTGTTCAGGAGCACGGAGAGGATCGGAATGCGCTCGCGCACCGCGGTCTCGAAGTCCATACCGGTGAAGCCGATCGCGGCGTCGCCCCAGAGGTTGATGCAGAGCTTGTCGGGCTTCGCGAGCTTGGCGCCCATCGCGAGCCCGAGCCCGTAGCCGAGCTGGGTGGTCTTGCCCCAGCCCAGGTACGTCAGCGGTGCCGTGGCCTCCCAGAACGGCGAGATCTGATCGCGGGGGCTGCCCGCGTCGTGGGTGATGATCGTGTTGGCCACGTCCACCGTGTGCAGCAGGTCGTGGATCACGCGATACGGGGACAGCGGCGTGCTCTTCTGCGTCAGCCGCGGCATCCACTGCGCGAGCCATTCGGTCTTGTGGCGGCTGATCTCAGCCGCCACCGCGGCGGTGCGGCCGCGCGGCTTGCCCTTGAGGCGGTCGCGGATCTCGCCGAGCAGCGCGTCGAGGGTGAGCGCGGCGTCGCCGACCAGCGCCATTTCCGCCGGCACGTCCTTGTTGATGTCGGTCGGGTCGAGCGTGGCGTGCACGATCTTCTTACCCTTCGGCATCGGCACGCCGTAGTTGGTGCGCGCGAACGAGCAGCCGATCCCGAAGATCAGGTCGGCGTTGGTCAGGAAATGGTGGAGCTGCTTGCTGATGGAACGTCCGCCCGAGCCGAGCGAGAGCGGATGCGTCTCGGGGAAGGCGCTCTTGCCCTGAAGGCTCGTCGTCACCGGTGCCTCGAGCAGCTCGGCGAGCTCCTGCAGCTGCGTCCACGCTTTCGCATAGTGCACGCCCTGGCCGGCGTAGATGACGGGGCGCTCGGCGGCGACCAGCGCGGCGGCAACCTCGGTGACGGCCTTCGGATCGGGCGCCATGCGCAGCCGCGGTGTGGGCGTGTACGTCCAGCCGTCGGGGACATCCTCGCGCATCACGTCGACCGGAATCTCGATCAAGACCGGGCGCGGCCGGCCGTTGCGCACCTGCGTGAACGCGCGGCGCATCGCGTCCGGCACGTGCTGCGGCAAAATTACTTGCTCCGCCCACTTCGTGACGTGCTGGTAGTTCAAGAACGAGGAGAAGTTCGGCGTGATGTTGAGCAGGTTGCGCGGATAGCCGCCGGGCAGCACGACGATGGGCACGGAGTCGCCGAACGCCTGCGCGACGCCGCCGAACGAGTTCTCGGTCCCCGGCCCGTGCTGCATCGCGAAGACGCCGATGCGGTCGCCGGACGTCACCCGGCTCAGCGCGTCGGCCATGTGCAGGCCCACGCGCTCCTGACGCACGATGATCGTGCGAATGTCGGCCTCGGCGGCGGCCTCGATGATCTGATTGACCGGGTAGCCGATCAGGAACTTGACGCCTTCGCGCTTGAGGATGTCCGCCACCACGGATGCTGCCTTCATTCGCCGCCTCCTCTTGCCCACTCTGCGTGGGCGTGGGGCATAGTATGCACCATGCCAAGGAGGGACCCATGAGCCGCGGATTCGCCGTCGCCGCCAACGTCAAGACCGAGGTCATTGTCGCCGCCGCCCGCGAGGCCGAGCGCGCGGGCTACACGTCGTTCTGGGTCAATCACCCCGGTCCGGTCGACGGTCTCGCGTCGCTGGCGAACGCCGCCCGCGAGTCGCGCGCCATCGGGCTCGGCATCGGCGTCATCCCGCTGCACACGCGCGGCCCGCAGTCGATCGTCGACGGCGTGCGCACGCACGCGGTGCCGCTCGAACGGCTCTGGCTCGGCGTCGGCAGCCCCAATCCGAAGTCGCTCGAGCGCGTCCGCGACGGCGTCGCCGCGCTCCGCAAGGAGCTCTCGACCAAGGTCGTCGTCGCCGCGCTGGGCCCGAAGATGTGCCGGCTCGCCGGCGAGATTGCCGACGGCGTGCTGTTCAACTGGCTCACGCCCGAGCACGCGAAGGCTTCCGCCGCGCTCGTGCGCGAGGGCGCGCAGGCGGCGAAGCGGCCGGTGCCGCGGCTCTACGCGTACGTGCGCCTGGCCATGGGGCCGGGTGCCGCCGAGCGCGTCGTGAAAGAGGGCGCGCGCTACGACTCGGTGCCGGCCTACCACGCGAACTTCGAGCGCATGGGCGTGAAGCCCGAGGCGACGGCCATCGTCACCGACACACCGGCCGAGGTCGCGCGCGCCCTCGCGCGCTGGGACGGCGTCATCGACGAGGTCGTGCTGCGCGCGCTGCCCGCGGACGACGGCGTTGATTCTACGCTCGCGCTCGTTCGCGCCGCCAAGCCCTGAGCGCGCTGCGCCGCCGATGACCGAGGAGATGACGCGCTACTACGCGCGCCGCGCGCGTGAGTACGAGCGCGTGTACGAGATGCCGGCCTGGCAGCCGGGGCTCGCCGAGCTGCGACGCCGCGTGCCCGCAGTCTTCGGCGCGCGTCGCGTGTTCGAGGTCGCGTGCGGCACTGGCTACTGGACGGAGATCGTCGCGGCGGTCGCCCAGTCCGTCCACGCCACCGACGTCAACGCCGAGACGCTCGCGCTCGCGCGCGCGCGGCCCTACGCCCGCGGCAACGTCACCTTCGCGGTCCGCGACGCCTACGCACGGAGCGACGAGCCGCCGCGCTGCGACGCAGGCCTCGCCGGGCTCTGGCTCTCGCACGTCGACGCCGGCCGGATGGACGAGTTCATCGACGCGTTTCACTCACACCTGACACGCGGCGCCGCGGTGATGGCGTTCGACGAGCGCGACGACCCGACGCGAGCCGCGCGCGGCATCCGGGTCGATGCGGCGACGGGGAATCGCTACGAGGCGCGCCGACTGGACAACGGCGAGCGCTACGAGATCGTCAAAAACTTCATCGACGAGCCGGCGCTGCGGCGCGTCCTCGGCCGACGCGCGCGAGGCCTGACCTACGACGACCTGGGACGGTTCTGGGTGGCGACCTGGGAGGCGGTATGACCGAGCGACCGATCGTGCGGTATCCGGACGCATCGATGCAGATCCTGGATCAGGGCTTCGCGCGCTTTCGGATCAACAACGCGGGGGTGGAGCGGCTGAGCACCGGCTACCGGTGGTGCGAGGGGCCGGTCTGGTTCGGCGACGGGCGGTATGTGCTGTGGAGCGACATCCCGAACAACCGCATGATGCGCTGGGACGAGGAGACCGGCGCGGTGTCGGTCTTCCGCCGACCGTCGAACAACGCCAACGGCAACACGCGCGATCGCCAGGGCCGGCTGGTCACCTGCGAGCACGACGCGCGCCGCGTGACGCGGACCGAGTACGACGGCACGATCACGGTGATCCTCGACCGCTTCGAGACCAAGCGTCTGAACTCGCCCAACGACGTCGTGGTGAAGTCCGACGACTCGATCTGGTTCACCGATCCGCCGTTCGGCATCCTGACGAATTACGAGGGCCACAAGGCGACGCCCGAGCTGCCGACGAACGTCTATCGCGTCGACCGAGCGGGACGCGCCAGCGTGGTGACCGGCGACGTCCCGCGCCCCAACGGACTGGCCTTCTCCCCGGACGAGTCGCGGCTCTACGTCGTGGCCAGCGGCGACAGCCCGCGCACGATCCGCGTGTTCGATGTGGTCGACAAGGGCACCGCGCTGGCCAACGGCCGCGTCTTCGTCGACTGCGGACAGGGGATTCCCGACGGCTTTCGGTGCGACACCGACGGCAACCTGTGGTGCGGGTGGGGCGGCGGCGAGGGGCACGATGGCGTCTCTGTGTTCAACCCCGACGGCAAGATGGTGTTTCGCATCCTGCTGCCCGAGCGCTGCGCGAACCTCTGCTTCGGCGGTCCCAGTCGCAACCGGCTGTTCATGGCCGCCAGCCAGTCGCTCTACGCCGTGTACGTCGACGCCCAGGGCGCCACGCTCAGCTGAGGCACGGTCAGCGCCGCGTCACCACGACTTCGGTTCGGCGATTACGCGCGCGGCCCTCGTCGGAGTCGCTCGAGGCTCCCGCCGTCTCGATGCGGTCGGCCGCCACGCCCATCTCGACGAGCTTGCCCTTGATCGCGCGGGCGCGCTCGCGCGACAGCGGCGTGTTCGCGGTCGGATTGCCGGTGGCGTCGGCGAGTCCCTCCAGGCTGACCCGAACAGCGGGATACGCCTTCAGCGTCCGGCCGAGCGCCTCGACGGTGTGGGTCGAGGTGGGTGTCAGCGCCGCCGAGCCCGGCTCGAACGTGAGGTCGTCGAAGATGAAGCGCCGAGGAACGCTCGTGTCGCTGGCGCTGGCGAGAAACGCGTTGAGCTGCTGGAGGAACGAACCGGGCCTGACGTCGACGTGGTCGCCGGTCGGCAGGGTCAGTGTGTAGACTTGCTGCGGCAGCGCGGAGGGTGCGACCGACCGCTGCGCGGTCACGACGTCGCGGCCCCAGCGCGGGTGCATCGCGAAGACGAGCGCGAGTCCCGCGAGCGCGGCGAGCGCCGGCACCAACCACGCGGGCAGCCCGCGCCGGCCGGCGGTCACCGTCTCGGCGTCGCTCCGATGCCGCCGTGCGACTGGCTCCGCGCCGGCCGGCGCGTCGGGCGCGTACAGCCCGATGACATTCGCCACCGCGGGCGGGGTGACGCTGGCGATCGATCCACCCTGCGCGCCCAGGAACGTCATGATGCCGGGGGCATCGAGTCCGCGCGCGGTGACCTCGCGACTGAGCACGCCCATGACGATCGGCGCGGCGATGGTCATGAGACGTCGCGCGCACGCGCGGGAGATCTGGGCGGATCTGGCGACGCCGGCGGTCACGTCGTCTTGCTTTCCGCCGAAGAGGCTCGTGAGCAGGTGACGTCCCGACGTCATCAGCGTCTCGGTCGCTTTGCCGCCGCCGAGCATGCCGAGCGCCTTGTCCAGCGTGCCCGCACCGTACCCGCCCTCGTCGATCATCGTCCGCACCCACTGGGCACCGGCCGGTGTGGACGCCGTCGTGACCATCCCCGACAGAATCGTTGGAATCGCCGCCGCGAGCCCAGCACGGGTGGTGCTGGCGTTCTGGTCGATCAGCCCACTCATGATCCGCACGATGTCAGGACTTACCACGGCACGGACCTGGTCCAATATCGACGCCATAACGACTCCTTTTGAGGTGCGCGAATGCGCGGTGACTGCCGGAGGATGCCGCCGGGGTCGAGAGGGGTCTATGGGATCAAAGTCGGGGCCGCCCTGGGCGAGCGGCGGGGACGTCGCGGCGCAGCTGAGCCTGGGGGCGGCCGGGCGGCCGCGCCCCAGGCTCCGTAGGAACTATGGGTGTGTTGCTACTTCTTGGCGAACTTCGTTTCGAGCAGCGTGCGCACTTCGGCGACGGCCGCACGCCAGAGCGGCGCGCCGGGGACCGCGTACTCCGCATTGACCTGAGCGCGGAAGTCGTTCATCGCCGCATCTTGTTTGGCTTTGTCGTCTTTCGGCGCCACGTCGAGCGTCTTGGAGCGGATCAGCGCGGCTTTGTTGGTCGCGGGATGCGCGCGCTCGATCCAGCGGCCGATCTCGTTCCAGTTCGCGTCGAAGAAGACGACCACTGGAATGGAGCGGTAGCCGTTGTTGAGATAACAATCCGTGATGTCGAGGTTCTGGTCGCGCAGGAACACACGCAGCTCGGCGCCGGGGATCGCCTCGACGATCCGCGCGATCAGCGGGGAATTGCGGTGCACGTCGCCACACCAGTTCTCGGCCAGCATCATCACGTACTTCACGCCCGTGACGCCGCCGAAGAACTTCTTCTCGTCGTCGGTCAGGGTGGCCCGATTGTAGTTTTCCTCGGTGCGCTTCTGGGTATCACCCATCTGGGCCATGTAGTCCTTCCAGGTCATACCCTTCGAGAAGCGCGCGTTGTCGAGCGGAACTTGCAGCTGAGCCATGTCGTCTGTCTCCTCTCTCTAGTTGGCGCGGCCGGCGGCCTGATGCAGATCGGCGAGCGGCACGATCCGTCCGTGCAGCGGCAGCAGCCGGTCGACGGTCAATCCGAGGCGCGCGAGATTGTCCACCAGATTCAGGGTGAACGGGCTCGGCGGCATCGGAGGTGGCGTGTTCGCGGGCGGCGGCGTGAAGGTGTCGGCCTGCGCGAGCAGGCGCTCCTTCGGCAGGTACACCATCAGCAAGCCGTCGTCGTGGGTGTTGCCGGCGATGTGGTGAATCTCGACGGTGCGCGTGCCGTCGGTCAGCGTGCGCCTGTCGCGTACGCCCTCGACCGCCGCCGGCTTCTTGCCGGACGTCGCCAGGTGGTCGGGGGCGATGGTCGCGCCACGCGCGAGGGCGCGATCGAAGAACGCGCGGTTGATCTCGTGGGTGATGACGGTGGCGCCCTCGGCGACGGCCGCGCGCAGCCCGCCGGAATGATCGAAGTGGTGATGGCTGTTGATCACGTACCGGATCGGCTTGGCGGGAACCAGCGCGCGCACTTCCTTCACCACCGCCAGCGTGCGCTCGTCGTTGAGCGGCGCCTCGACCAGAACGACGTGATCGCTCATCTCGATCGCGACGCTGTGGTGCGTGCCGCCGGTCACGTACCAGACGCCGTCGGCGACCATCTGGGATGCGACCGTCGCGTACGGCGCGGTGGCGTCGCGGACGTCGTTGGGGACGCTGAGGTCGACCGCGACATTCGGTCGCACCTCACTCACGATGAGCTCGAGGGTGGGAAAACCGCCCGCCGTCTGCTTGACGCGCGTGGGGAACTTCACGCCGCCGAACTCACGGTAGTTGGCGTACTCGATCGTCACGGGCATGTCGCCGAGCACGGGGTTCGGCAGCGTCGCGGTCACGCGCTGGACGAGATTGTCGCGATCGAGCGTCACGCGGGCGACGTACTTCCCGGGCGAGGCGAACACGATGGCGCGGCCCTGCACGGAGGCGTTGCTCGACTGGGCGGCTCTCACGACCCCGTGCGGCGTCGCCCAGAGCTCAAGCTGCCGCGCGGCGAGCGCCATCGGCGTGGGCACGGCGGCGTCGTTCACCACGATCCAGGCGTGATCGCCGGAGACCACGAAGACCTGGCGCTGCTCGCCGCGCACCGGCTGCTGGCCGCCGCCGCGCGGCGGCTCCTCACCCTGCGTGCGCACCCAGACGTCGCGCAGCGAGGCCGTCTCGTAGTTGACCGACCGCGTGAGGCTCTTCACGTTGAAGCGGGGCCACGGGCTGCCGGGCGCCGGACTCTGGCCGGTGGCCCAGCTGCTGCCGCTCGCCGTCATCTCGTACGACGTGAGGCCCGCCACCCCGAGCGCCTTGGCCGCCGCGTCCAGGGCGGCCCGCGGCTCGTGAGCGCCCGCGGGCGTCCAGGCGAGCAGCAGCGTCGTGATCGCGATCGCGACCGGGGCGCGCATGTGAACCGTCTCCTCGCTTAGATGGGGAATCGCGGCCGAAAGACTCTTCGGATCAGATAGGGATTGGCGCCGAGATCGTAGAGCCGGCGGATGTCGCCGGACAGGAGCGCTGTCTTTTCGGCCTCACTGAGGTCGTGACCTGCGACCTCGGCGTCGCTGAGCCTCTCGCGCGTCACGTGCGCTTTCGCCAGTCCGGTGAGGATCTTGTTGAGCGCGTACGAGACCGCGATCACGCGTGCACCCAGACGGTGCCGCACCCGGTGATCCACTCGGGCACCGGCTCGTACGCGAGCGATTCGCCTTTCCAGCCGGGGACGGCGCCCATCAGCGCCACCCAGTTGCGAATCTCCTGGCCGCCATTGCCGCCGTCGCGCTCGATCTGCTCCCACGTCAGGCGCAGCAGCGGCTCGACGTCGCCGCGCTCGATGTGGTCGATGACCCAGTGGTCCCAGTCGGGGTTGATCCGCCCCGTCTCCGGCGTCCCCACCCAGTGCGAGATGCCGCCGGTGGCCACGAAGGCCACGCGTTGCACGCCGGCGTGCGAGCGCGCAAACCGCCCGACGAAGGCGCCCATCTCGTGGCAGCGGGAGAGCGTGGGTAGCGGCGGCGCCGCGCAGTTCGTGTAGATCGTCGCCACCGGAATGTCGCCCGCCGGATCGAGGAACGACAGCGGCACCGCGAGCTCGTCCCACGAGTCGATCTCGTAGGAGTACGCGAAGTCGAAGCCCGCGGCCAATCCCGCCTCGAGCAGCGCCATGCCGAAGCGCGGCGCGCCGCGGATCTTCCGCGCGGGAATGCGCATCAGCGTGCTGCCGCCCGGGCTCGGCGCGTCGTAGGAATCGGTGAGCCCGACGCAGAACGCCGGCAGGTTGCTGTAGGGGAAATTCTGGAGATGGTCGTTGACGAACATCACGAGCAGATCGGGCCGCGCGGCGGCCAGGCGGCGCCGCATCTCGTGGAAGCCGGCGTACAGACGCTCGCGCTGCTCCGGGCGGGCGATCTCCGGCTTGCCCGTGATGAGCGGCGCGTGCGATGCCAGTGCTGCCGCGACGATCTCGGCCATAATGTGGCT
This sequence comes from Candidatus Methylomirabilota bacterium, assembly GCA_046725765.1. Classification (GTDB taxonomy): domain Bacteria; phylum Methylomirabilota; class Methylomirabilia; order Rokubacteriales; family CSP1-6; genus AR12. The sequence continues at coordinate 10,537 of JBKOZH010000138.1, forward strand.
CCGGTGGGCCCTAATGGCATCACCGCGAAGCGATGCTGTCAAGGCGGAGGCTCTCATGCGACTCGGCTATTTCGCGATGCCACTGCACCCGCCGGGCGCGGATCCGGCGCGCACGATGGACGACGATCTGGGGCAGCTGGCGACGCTGGACCGGCTCGGCTACGAGGAAGCGTGGATCGGCGAGCACTTCACGGCCCAGTGGGAGAACATTCCGTGCCCCGATCTCTTCATCGCGAGGGCACTCGAGCGCACCACGCGCATGAGGCTCGCGACGGGCGTGTCGTGCCTGCCCAACCACGACCCGCTGATGCTCGCGCAGCGCATCGCCCAGCTCGATCAGATGGCGCGCGGCCGCTTCTACTGGGGCGTCGGCTCCGGCGGCTTCCCCGGCGACTTCGAGACGTTCGGCGTCGATCCCAAGAGCGGCGAGCATCGCGCGATCACACGCGAGATCCTCGACACCGTGCTGGCGCTGTGGCATGACGGCAAGCCGGGCGCCTACGAGGGGCAGGCGGGCCGCTTCCGCTTCAACGTGCCGCAGCCGCAGCCCGACATCGGCCTGCGCCTGCATCTGCGGCCCTATCAGAAGCCGCATCCGCCGATCGGGGTGGCCGGCGTGTCGGCCAACTCCGAGACGCTCGTGCTGGCGGGCGAGCGCGGCTACATTCCGATGTCGATCAATTTCGTGCCGCCGCGCATTCTCAAGACGCACTGGGACGGCGTGGAGACGGGTGCAAAGCGCGCGGGCCGCGTCGCCGACCGCGCGACGTGGCGTATCGCGCGGGACGTGTACGTCGCGGACACCGACGCCAAGGCGCGGCGCGGGGCGATCGACGGCACGCTTGGCCGCGACTACCGCGACTATTTCCTGAAGCTCTTGCCCAAGCTGCGCGGCTTCGACATGCTCAAGGTCGATCCCGGCATGCCCGACCGCGAGGTGACGCTCGACTATCTGTGCGACAACATCTGGATCGTCGGCAGCCCCGAGACGGTCGCGCGCAAGCTGACGAAGCTCTCGGAGGACGTCGGCGGCTTCGGCACGCTGCTCGTCATCGCGCACGAGTGGACGCCGCGCGGCGCGTGGGAGCGTTCGATGCGGCTGCTGGCCGACGACGTCCTGCCGCGGCTCAACCGCGCGGGATCTGTCCGATCCCGGGCAGCCGGCCGAGGAAGTTCCCGCTCACGGCGCCGTCCACGACGAGGTCGTGGCCGTTGACGTAGCGCGCGTCCGGTCCCAGGAGGAACGCGACGACGTCCGCGATGTCCTCCGGCGTTGCCACGCGGCCGAGCGGCACCAGCGTCGCGCGCTCCGCGGCGAGCGCGGCGTTCTCGTAAACCTTTTCGGTCATGCCGGTGCGCACCATACCCGGTGACACGCTGTTCACGCGGACCCCGTCGCGGCCGAACTCCTGGGCGAGCACGCGCATCAGCATGATCACGGCAGCCTTGCTCGGCGCATAGGCGCCGAGATTCGCGTGCGCGTTGCTGCCGGACATCGACGCGGTGATGACGATGGCGCCCTTGGCGGTCGCGAGCGCGTCGTGCGCGGCCTTAGCCAGGAGCCACGTCGCGCGGGTGTTGACGTTGAAGAGCGCGTCCCAGTCCTCGACGCTGTAGGCCAGCAGCGCGCCGGGGCGGTTCACGCCGGCGTTGCTCACGAGCGCGTCCAGACCACCGAAGCGCGTGACGGCCTCGCCGACCGCGCGACCCGGGCCGTCGGCCGTGGCCATGTCGGCGTGGACCGCCAGCGCCTCGCCGTCGAGTTTGCGCACCTCTTCGGCGACGGCGTCGAGCTTGCTCTTGGCCTGTGCCATGTCCACGACGGCGATCTTGGCCGGCTTTCCCGCGGTACGCGCGTCGCGCGCCAGCCTCAGCACCGTCGCCCGTCCGATTCCGCTCGCCGCGCCCGTCACCAGTGCTCGCATGCGTGGATTCTCCGTGATGAAGGTTTAGTTCGCCGGGACGCGGGGAGTATCGCATGGCCGGGCGTGTTTGGTCGGCGGCCTCGCGGGGGGCTATGATCGAAATGCTCGATGAACCGCATCACCTCGTCGATTGTCATCCTCGTCGCTGTCACACTGCCGGTTGCCTGCGCGACCGAGCGGTCGATGCCTGTACCGATAGCCGGAACGCCGCCCGTCACGACGTCGCCCGCCGCGACCACCGCCGCCGCGCGGGCGCTGGAGCAGGGCCGCGCGCACATCGCGCGCGGCGACATGGCCGCCGCCGCCGTCGCGCTGCGCGAGGCGCTGCACTTGCGCCCTGATCTCGCCGAGGCGCGCGCGAGTCTCGGTCTCGCCCTCTATGCGATGGGCGATCTCGACGGTGCGGTGGACGAGCTTCGCGGACTGCTGCGCGTGCGTCCGGACTTCAACGAGGCGCGGTTGACGCTGGCGGGAGCGCTCGTCGCGCGCCAGGACTGGCCCGCGGCGCGAGCGGAGCTGGAGCGCGCGCTCGCGGCGCAGCCGGATCTAATCCAGGCCCACTACACGCTCGGCGTCGTGCGCTATGCCCAGGGCGATCTCGCCGGCGCGATCGACGCCTACCGCCGCGTGCTCTCACGCGAGCCGCGCGCGCACGACGCGCGCTACAACCTGGCCCTGGTGCTGAAGCTCGCGCGCCGCGACGCCGAGGCGGCGCCCGAGTTTCTCGCCGCGGCCGAGGCCGGGCTGCCGCGCGCCCAATACTTCGTGGGCTCCGCCTACGCGACCGGCGCCGGCGTCGAGCGTGATCTCGTCGCCGCGATCACGTGGTGGACGCGCGCCGCCGAGCAGGGCGTCGCGCAGGCGGACGAAGCGCTCGCGCAGCTGCGTCAGGCCACCTCGGGACGTTCGCGCCGCGCGCCGGCCGAGCGGCAGGCCATCGAGCAGGCGTTCGCCGAGTACCGCGCGCGGCTGTGGAAGGATTATCCCGGGCTCGCGCGCGAGGGTGACGAGCCGCTCGGCGTCGCCCTGCTGCGCCAGGGACGCGCGCGCGAGGCGGTGCCGATCCTGATTCGCGAGGCGGCCACGCTGAGCGAGCCCGCGCTGCGCGCGCTCGAGACACTCTACGAGCAGGGGATCGACGGCCAGCTGCCCGCGCACGACGCGCGCATTCTCGCCTCGCTCCGGGTCGCCGCCGCCGAGGGCCGCGCGCGGCCGAGGCCGTGACAAGAGGCTAGCGCCATTCCCGCATTCCTGAAGACCGTTGCCGGAGTTCTCCTCCTCGCCGTCGTCGCGACGCTGCTCGCGTCAGCCGTGTCGCTGCTCGGCGGCCCCGGCGTGACCGCGCTCGACTGGTCCGTGTACGACCGCTGGCTGCGCTCACGCGCGCCGGCCGGTGACACGCCACGCCTGGTGATCGTCGCGCGCGATGCCGCGAGCGAGGCGCGCTTCGGCACCGGCGCCTGGGACCGTGCCGTCCTCGCGCGCATGGTCGCGGCCTTAGGG
>JBKOZH010000081.1:0-10925 GCA_046725765.1 Candidatus Methylomirabilota bacterium
GAGATCGTGCCGGAGGGCTGAGGCGACAGGAGGCACGCATGCGACGGATCACGACGACGTTCGCGCTGCTCGGGGTGCTGCTCGCGATCGCGGGCACGACGCGCGCGGGACAGGAAGAGCAGTTCACGCCGGAGTTCCGAGAAGCGCACACGTCCTACGACCCCAAGCACACCCCGAAGATCGCCGCCCCGGAGTCCGTGAAGCGCGGGCAGTGGTTCGACGTTACCGTCACCGTCGGCGCCGGCGGCGAGCACCCGTCGCTGTCCGAGCACCACATTCGCTACATCGCGCTCTACAAGGACACGGCCGAGATCGCCCGCGTCTACCTGCATCCGGTGTTTTCGGCGCCGCGGGTGACGTTCACGATCGCGCTCGACGAAGGCGGTCGCCTGCGCGCGCTGGCCGAGCCGACGCACTCCGCGTCGTGGGAGGCGTCGAAGCGGATTACCGTGGCGCCTTGAGCTCGACCGTGACGCGGGCGTCATCGGCGCCCACCGTCACGTCGCGGCTCGTGACACCGACCGATTCCTGCCAGATCTGCAGCACGTACTTGCCGGGCGGGACGTTGGGCAGGACGAACTCGCCGGCATCGTTGCTCAGCGCGTAGAACGGGTGGTCCGCGACCACGACCCAGGAGCGCATCCAGGAATGCAGGTCGCAATTCACCTGGATGATCTCCGGCTTGCTGAAGGTCACGGGGATCACGCGCCCGCGCGGCTGCGTCCGGTTGAAGGTGGGATTGTCCTTGCTCGCGCTGTGCAGGTTGTGCAGCAAGCGGTCGCTGTTCAGAAACTCCACCGTCCCGCCCGCCGGCACGATCACGACCCGCGGGACGAACACGCAGGTCTTTTGATCCATCTCGACCTTCTCCGGCGCGCTCGGCCAGGTGGCGCCGGGCGGCGGCGTCTGCAGCCACACGACGGCGTTCCTCACGCCGCCCTGCGGATTCACCACCAGCTCTTCGCTCGGCTTCTCTTTGCCGCAGATGTACTGGTCGATCGTCACCGGCAGCTTCTTCTGGACGACGGCGCCGGTCATCGTGACGACGCCGCGAATGCTCGCGGCGTCGACGGGACGTGCGACGCCGAGCAACGCGAGAGCCGCGCAGACGGCGAGCGCGAACAGTCTCAGCACGGACATGCCAAGACTATACATCGGGCGTCTTCGGCTGGGCCCCCGCCGACACGGGTTCACTCGACATAGAGCTGCCCGGCCACCGCGTGCGTGCCGTCGGCCGCGCGGCGCAGCACGAGGAGCTCGCCCATGCGGATGTTCAGCCCCGTGAGATCGGTGACGACGCTGCCGTGCGTGACGAGCACCAGCGGCGCGCCGTCGCGGTGCGCCGCGATCGCGGCGTTGATCTCCCCCACGAGGCGCGCTCGCAATGGCGGATCGCTCAGCGAGCCCTGGAGCGGCAGCCACGCCTCCGCGCGGCCGAAGGCGAGGCGGCCGGTGTCCATGCAGCGGCAGCGCGGACTCGACAGCACCCGGCCGACGGCCACGCGCTGCTGGCGAAACGCCTCGCCGATGCGCCCAGCTTGCGCGCGACCGTTGTCGTCGAGATTGCGCTGCGTCGAGCAGTCGTCCAGACGCGCGGTTGGTGGATCGAAGCCGCCCGGCGCGTAGCTGTGGCGCAGAATGACGACCGCGCCGGGCGTGCGTAGCGCGTCCCAGACGTCTTCCGCGGCACGGGCGGCGTCGGCAACGGCGAGTGCGACGACGCACGCAACGGCAACGGCGAACGATCGAAGCGCGGCCGCGGCGCGCATCCTCATGCCCGGATCGCGTCGATCAGCCGGTACTCAACGGCGTCGCGCGCGTCCAGATACCGCGCGCGGCGCATGTCGTCGGCGACGTCCTCGACCGCGCGCGCGGTCGCCTTCGCGATCCGCGCCTGAAACCGCCACAGCGCCTCGCGGTGCTGCTGGCTCCGTGCGGCGATCTCATCCGGCGTCCCCGCGGCGTGCGCCGCCGGGGCAGAGAGCCGAAACGTCGTGTGCGCGGCGGCCGTGCGCTGATCGGCGGCGGCCGCGACGCCGACGGCCGGACCACCGACCTGGCCCTGGCAATGCACGCGTACGGTCGCGCGCGCGGCGTCGATGACGTCGATCAGCACGAACGCCGCTTCGAGCGTGCCGTCGGGGCTGCTGAGCACGACGTCGATCGGCTCGTCGCCGGACGCATCGAGCGTCATGATCTGGGCAGCCGCCTGTGCGGCCACCGCGTCGTCGAGTCGGCCGGTCACGAACACGATGCGACGCTCGAAGAGCTTTTCCTGCAGCCAGGGCGGCGTCGGCGACATCACTCAGCGAACAGCGGCGCCCTCCGCCGCCGTCAGCGCCTCGCGCACGACGGCGCCCGCGTCGTCGACGTACACGAAACGCAGGGCACCACGCACTTCGGCCGGCACGTCCTCCACGTCGCGCTCGTTGTGACGCGGCAGCACGACCGTGCGGACACCGACGCGGTGCGCGGCGAGCACCTTTTCTTTGATCCCGCCGACAGGCAGCACCTTGCCGCGTAGCGTGATCTCGCCCGTCATCGCGACGTCGCTGCGGACGGCGCGCCGCGTGGCGTAGGACGCCAGCGCGGTGACCATCGTGACGCCCGCCGATGGGCCGTCCTTGGGGATGGCGCCGGCGGGAACGTGAATGTGGACGGTCTTGCCCTCGAAGAGCTTGGGGTCGATGCCAAAGCCGTCGGCGTTGGACCACACGTACGACACCGCCGCCTGCGCGCTCTCGCGCATGACGTCGCCGAGCATGCCGGTCAGCACCAGACGCTCCTCGCTGCTCGGCATCATCGTGACCTCGACGAAAAGCACGTCGCCGCCCGTCGGTGTCCACGCGAGGCCCGTCGCGACGCCCGGCCGCGACGTGCGCTCGACCACCTCGTCGAAGAAGCGCGGCCGGCCGAGGTACTCCGCCACGGTGTCGGCCGTCACGCGAAACGGCCCGTGCTGGCCCTCGGCAAGGCGCCGTGCGGTCTTGCGCGCCACCGCCGCGATCTCGCGCTCGAGGCTGCGCACACCCGCCTCGCGCGTGTAGCGCCGCACGATCAGCCGAATGGCCTCCGCGTCGAAGATCAGCTCGTCCGCGCGCAGGCCGTGGGCGGCGAGCTGCTTGGGCACCAGATACTGCGTCGAGATCCCGACTTTCTCCTCATCGGTGTAGCCCGATAGCGTCAAGATCTCCATGCGGTCGCGCAGCGGCCCCGGGATCGTGTCGAGCGTGTTGCCGGTGGCGATGAAGAGCACCTGCGAGAGATCGAACGGCACGCCCAGATAGGTGTCGACGAACGTGTCGTTCTGCGCGGGATCCAGCACCTCGAGCAGCGCCGACGACGGATCGCCGCGCCAGTCGGCGCCGATCTTGTCGATCTCGTCGAGCATGAAGACGGGATCGCGCGTCTCGGCGCGACGCAGGCCCTGGATGATGCGGCCGGGCAAGGCGCCGATGTACGTGCGGCGATGGCCGCGGATCTCCGCCTCGTCACGCACGCCGCCCAGCGACATCCGGACGAACTTGCGTCCGAGCGCACGGGCGATCGACTGGCCGAGGCTGGTCTTGCCCACGCCCGGCGGCCCCACGAAGCACAGAATGGGCTCGCGCGCCGGCGTGTCGCCCGTGACTTTCGGCGCCTCGGCGCCGCCGCCGCGCTCCTGGCGAAGCTTGCGCACGGCGAGGTACTCGAGGATGCGGTCCTTGATCTTGTCCAGATCGTAGTGGTCCTCGTCCAGCACCTCGCGCGCGCGGCGGATGTCGATCGTCCCGCCGTCGGTCTTGCTCCACGGCAGACTCGCCATCCACTCCAGATACGACACCACCATGCCGCGCTCGGGCGAGCCGGGCTGCATGCCGGCCAGCCGCTTGAGCTCGCGCTCGGCTTCACGCCGCGCCTCCTCGGAGAGCCCCGCCTCCTCGATGCGTCGGCGCAGCTCCGGCACCTCGCTGTCCTCGTCACCGTCCTCGCCAAGCTCCTTCTGAATGGTCTTGGCCTGCTCGCGCAGGATGAACTCGCGCTGCTTTTTCGAGAGCCGCTGCTCGGTATCGCTGGCGATCTTGCGGCCGATCTCGCGCACCGTCAGCTCGCTCTGCAGCACGTCCACCACCCGGCGCAGCTTGTCGGCGAGGGAATCCGTCTCGAGCAGCGCCTGCCGCGCGGCGGTGTCCATGCGGACGAGCGAAGCGGCGAAATAGACGACCTGGCGCGGATCGGGAAACGTCTCCGCGACGGCCGCGAGGTCGTCCGGAAGGTCCGGCGAAAGCTCGACCAGCTTCCGGAACAGATCGACGACGGCGCGCCGCAGGCCTTCGACCTCCGCGCCCGCCGGCGCCGTCTCGGGCGCGGGCTCGATGCGTGCGACGAGGTACGGATCCTTGGCGACGAAGTCCAGCAGGCGGACACGCTCGAGCCCCTGCACCATGACGCGCACGCTGCCGTCAGGCATGCGGCCCATCTGAAGAATGGCGCCTGCGGTGCCGACGCGGAACACGTTCTCCGGCGTGGCAGCCGCCTCCGGCTTTGGCTCACGCTGCGCGGCGAAGACGAGGAGCCGATTGCCGCGCATCACGTCGTCGATGACGCGAATGGCGGCCGGATTCACGACGAGCAGCGGCGCCGCCGTCAGCGGAAACACGACGCCATCGGGCAGCGGCAGAACCGGCAGCGCGTCGGGCAGCGTGAACTGGCCGGGACCGCCGCTCGGCTGGATCGCCATCCGCCGCTTACGCCCGCTTCGGCAGCGTGACGCGCAGCAGGCCGCGCTCGTAGCGTGCATCGACACGCTCGGGATCGATGCGCGCGGGCAGCGGTAGCTCGAGCCGGAACAAACCTTGGGGTATCCCGGCCGCGTGGTACACGGCGTCCTTGCCGCACGACGGCAAGTGCCGCCGCCCCTCGACGACCAGCCCATTGTCGAAGAGCTGAACTTCGAAGTCGTCCTCATCGACGCCGGCGAGGTCGACGGTCACCTCCACCGCGTTCGCGGTTTCCGCCATGTCGGCAGCCGGCCGCCAGCGGGCCTGCACGAGCAGGCGCAGGGTCTCGTGCTCCCAGGCGCCGCCGAACGGCCACGCCTGGCTCGCGATGCGTAACGTCGCGGATCGGTAGACGACGCGGCGGTAACCCATTTGCGCGGATTGATTGTGCTCGCGGGTTTGGGATTGTCAATCGACCGGGGCATACAAGATTTCCCATCCGCCCGTTCGACGGCATTGGTCTCGCAAGCAGGTGCCTGATGGCACGGCGACGTCTCTGGCTGTGGGTGCCCCTCGGGCTGGGCGCGGCGCTGCTGACCGTGGTGCTGGTCGCGGTCATCCTGTTGCTGGCGTTCCCCGACACTATCCGTGCGGCCGTCGTCGCACGGCTTCAGGCCACGACCGGCCGACCGGTCGCGATCGAGGCATTGAAGATCGATCCGTGGACGGGACGGATCGCGCTCAGGGGCCTCAAGGTCAGCGATCACGACGGTGAGCCGCTCGCCACGCTGGAACGGCTCGACGCGCAGCTGCGCCGTCGCGCGCTCCTACGCGCCCACATCTCGCTCAAGAGCCTGACGCTCGATGGCTCGACGGTTCGGATCGTGCGCTACAGCCAGGGCGACTTCAACGTCACCGATCTCATGCCGAAGGAGAAGTCCAGCGGCGGGCGCGTGTTCGACGTTACGGTGAGTGAGTTCAACGTGACACGCGGCACGGTCGTCATGGAGGACCGCATGCTGCGGCCGGCTCGCACGTGGCGATCCGAGAACGTCACGATCCACGCGCAAAACGTCTCCACGCGGCGCGACGACGGCACCGGCGAGGGAACGACGGTGCTCAACGGATCGCCGGTGTCGGTCAAGGTCAGCGAGCTACGGCTCAAGCCCGTGCACATCCGCGCGGTGATGGACGCCAAGAACGTCGACCTCGCGATGGCGCGCGTCTACCTGCCGCCGAGTGCGCCGGTCACGCTGGACCGCGGCCAGGCCGACCTCACGGTCACCGCGGTCAACGACGCGCGTCAGGGCCTACACGTCAATGCTGACATGGCGCTGACCGACGCCGTCGCCATTCGCGCGGTGCAGCGCGATCCGTTCATCCAGGCGCCGGCGATGCGCGTGGCCGTGCGCGACTTCACGGTCTCGCCGCAAGGCGCGATGGCCGTCGGACGCGTCGAGGTCGACGGCCGCGGCCGCGTGCTGCACGGCGACGTCAATCCGCCGGCGCGCTTCGACATCGACCGGGTGCGTCTGAGCGCCGAGGGGCTCACGTGGCCGGTGCAGGCGCCGGCGCGCGTCAGCCTCGCCTCGACCGTGCCGGGTGGCGGTGAGCTCCGCGCCGACGGCACCGTGCAAATGAAGCCGGCGGCCGCGGATCTTAACGTGAAGCTGAGCGGCCTGGCGATCGAGCCGTGGGCGCGCTACGTGTCGTCGTCCGCGAAGGCGACCGGCGTCGGCGAGGCGCAGCTCGCCGTGCACGCCAAGCTCGAGGGGGACGTCGCCGCGACCGCGACCGGCACGGTGGCCGTCAACCGCGTGGTGGTGACGGACGGCGGGCGGCGGCTCCTCGCCGCCGAGCGCGCGGAGGTCTCGGGAATCGACGCTGGCTGGCCGTTGCGCGTCACGCTCGGACGCGTCACGCTGCGCCGTCCTGCCGTGAGTCTCGAGCGTGACGCGGACGGCGTCATTGCGCTGCCGACACGCGACAAGAAGCCGGCCTCGCCCACCGAGCAAAGTCGCGCGGGCGGTGACAACACCGCGGCCGGCGCCGCCATCGAGCCGCCGCCGATCACCGTTCGGGAGTTCGTCATCGACGACGGCGCGCTCGACTGGCGCGACGCCGCGGTAGAGCCGGCCGCACGCCTGGAGATGCGCGCGATCAACCTGGCCGTCCGCGACGTCGGCTGGCCGCTCGAGCGGCCGGCAGCCGTGCAGTTGCGGCTGCGCGCACCAGGCGGCGGCGCGCTCGCCGTGAACGGCAACGTGACGCTGACCGAAGCGGATGTGAAGGTCCGCGCCCAGGGCGTCGAGCTCGCGCCGTACCGTCCGTATCTGCCGATCAGCGGCGCGCTGCACGGCAGCGCCGATGCGGACGTCCAGGCGCTCGTGTCGCGCGAGAGCGGGATGAAAGCCCGGGTACGCGGCGACGTGGGGCTGAGCCGGGCGTTCCTCGCCGACGGCGCCCGTCGCATGGCGAGCATCGAAGCGGCGCGGGCGCGCGGCGTCGACGTGGACTGGCCGGGACGCGTGACGATCGATAGCGTCACACTGCGCCGGCCGTGGGTCGTCGTGGAGCGTGACGAGCACGGCGTCGTGACGCTGCGCACACTACTGGCGCCGCCACACGCCGGCGAGAACGGTACGGTCAACGGGGCCAGCACTCCCGACGCTTCACGCGGTGCCGCGAGCGCCGCGCCGGCCGAAACCGCCCCGGCCGACACACGCACGATCGCGGTGCGGCGCGTGGTGATCGAGGACGGCGGCGCCCGCTTCGTCGACCGCAGCATCACGCCGCCCTACGGCGAGGATCTCAAGCAGGCGTGGATCCAGCTCACCGGCCTCGCCACCGCCCCCGCCGAGCCGGCCCGGCTCGAGATGCGCGGCGTGCTCGGCACCGCGGGCCGGCTGAATCTCCGCGCGCGCGTCGGCGCGCTCGGTGGGCCGACGTTCGTTGACGCCACGTGCGAGCTGCGCGACTTCGCGATTCCGCGCGTCAATCCGTTCATGCAGCACTACACCGCGTGGACCGCTCGCCAGGGTCGGTTGACGACGACGATCACCGCGCGGATCGAGAACGACGCGCTGCAAGCGCGCTCACAGACGCAGCTCGGTGGGCTACAAGTTATCCGCGTCGCCGCCGACGACGCCGCGGAAAAACGCGTGGGGCTTCCTCTGGGCATGGTCGTGGCGCTGCTGAAGGATCGTCAAGGCAACATCCAGCTCGCCCTTCCTGTCAGCGGCACGCTGAGCGATCCGCGCTTCGACCTGCACGAGGCCATCTGGGGCGCGGTTCGTACGATCAGCGTCAAGCTGATCGCCGCGCCCGTGAGCTGGATCGGCCGGCTGCGGCTCACGCGGGACTCGAAGATCGAGGACATCGAGGTCGATCCGGTGCCGTTCGCGCTCGGCGGCGACGAGCTGATGCGCGAGGCGGCCGAACGCACAGGGCGCATCGCCGCGTTCATGAACGAGCGGCCGGACGTGCGCATGATCCTCACGCCCGCGGTGAGCGTCGGCGACGTCGAGGCGCTCAAGGCGGAGGAGATCAGGACGCGCATCCGCGACCTGGCCGCCCAACAGAAGATCTCCGAGCGCGACGCGGCCGCACGGCTCTATGTCGAGCGCTATCCCAAGCACGAGCCGCCGGACGACGTGAACGCCATCGTCACCGCGCTGCGCGAGGTCGAGCCGATACCCGAGGAGGCCGCTTACAAGCTGGCCAAGCGCCGCGCCGACGCCGTGCGCGACGCGATCAAGAAGGCGGACGTCGATCCGACGCGGCTGCAGGTGAACAAGGAACCGGAAGCGCTCGACACACTCGACGCCGGCCGCGTCGACTTCGCCTTGTCCGATACCGCCAAGCAGCGGCGCACGCTGGCGGAGATGCTGCGTGCGCTCATGCAGGCGCTCACGCAGCGGCTGCAGGCGCTGAAGCGTTAGCGCGCTTGACCGCGCGCCTTATTGGTGGCACGATCCGCGGCCACCAGCGTTCGAATTTCATCGGGAGCCGCGGGTATGTGGAAGCTGTTCATCGGTGTCGTCGTCTTGGCACTACTCGCCTGCAGCTGCAGCACGATCAAGATGCGGCCAGTGGACGTCGAGATGCCGTCGGAAGAGCGACACTTCATCGTGCGCGAGCCGTCGGTTCCCCAGACACATCAGCCGGAAACACCGCCCGAGACGTAGCCACTAGAAACACAACGGCCGCGCCCCCAGCGACGTGCGAGCGCGGCCGTCGTAGACCGTTGCGAGATAGGTCCGAGCCTAGTCGGGGCTGCCCGGCGCCTCGACCGTCGCCGAATAGTCCACGAACGAGGGCGCCGGCATGTCCTGACGGCGCAGGCCGGACGCGCGCCCCGCCACCTGGATGTCGCGGTCCGAGCTCATGCAGGTCGTGAAGTTCGTCCCGTCCTTCTCGCTGTGAGCACCGCCGCACCAGGAACTGTCCTGGGCGACCGCGGCCGCCGGCAGAGCCAGCACCGCGACGAGGATGACAATCCACGCACGCTTCATCTGATGTCCCCCCACTGTTGGTGAGCTGCAAGTCACCGCATTGATCCGCATGCCGCCGAATCCGGGCCGATGCTTGCAGCGCCAATGCCAGACCCGAAGCGCGCAGTGACGCGGCTTTACGCGGAAGTCTGAGGGGACCGCGGACTAATTCCGCGTTCGGAGCGTGCCACGCTGTCGTGGCCCGAGAGGGGTCGCCGGGCTCAGCGCGTCGCCGTCGCGAAGGGTGAGTCGCGACGCGCGTAGCTCACCGTGAGGATCTCCCACAGGTGGCCGTCGCTGTCCTGCCAGTAGACGTTCTTGCCGCCGAGCCGGGTGTTGACCTGGAAGTCGTTGTCGCCGTGGGGCCGGCTACGGTAGGCGATCCCGGCGCTCTTGATGCGGCCGAAGATCGCATCGAACTCGGAGTCGGACACGCGGAAGCAAATGTGGTGGGTCTCGAACTGGTCGCGCTGGGCGAAGTCGAGGGTGAGGCCGTCGTTGACGAACACGGCCACGAACTCGCCGAGCGACTCCGCCGACGGCACGTCGAGCAAGCCGGCCAGGGCGGCCGCAGCGCCGTGCTTGTCACGCGAGGGCACGATGGCGTGGTCGAGCTGGATGGCCATGAGGCACCTCCCAGGCCGACGGTACACCTGAACGCGCGCGAGACAAGCGCGCGGGGATCGGCGGCGGAGCGCCGCGGGGCGCTCCGCCCGCGAGCGACGCCTACTTGGTGGCGAGCCGGTGCTTCTTGATGAATGCCCAGAGGCGCTTCGTCATCTCGGCGGGTCCGATCGGCTTGGCGCCCATGATCGCTTCGAGCGACTCGGTACGACCGCCGAACTTCACCGCGTAGCCTCCGAAGTTCTTCTTCCCCGCCATTCGTCACCTCCGCGAAGATTTGCGCCGTGAGCGCGGCGCGGCCCTACTCTCTCAGAGAGATATCCGGAAACCAAAAATAATCGTCGCGAAAACGCTCCCCGCGGTCAGCGCGCCGGCTGCTGGGTCTTGAGCCACGCGACGTACTTGGCGGTCTGCGCGTCGTTGCGCTCGAAGATCGGACCGCGCTCCCAGGCGATCTTGTCGCCCTTCACCTCGTAGACGAGCCAGAAAATGACACGATCGACCCCCGCCTTCTCGGTGAAGGCGTTGCTGAGCTGAACCCGCGTCGTCAGAAGATTGCCGGAGACGTAGTGCTTCAGCGTCTTGGGGCGGTTCTTGGAGTTGACCCGCCGCTCCATGTCCTTCTGGATTCCGGCCTTGCCGGTGCACGGCGCCTCGGGACAGTTGATGGGACTGTCGATGACGGCGTCGTCCGTCCACAGCGCGACGGCGGCGGCGACATCGCCACGATTGATCGCCTCCTGCAGCTTGTCACGCAGCGCGCCAGGATTCGAGGCGGCCGGCGCGGTGGCGTAGAAGGCAAGAAGCACGAGACAGATCAGCCCACTACCGAGGATCGCCAGTTTCTTCATGGAGCCCTCCCTGGGCGTCGAATGAGGTGGGACGGTGCGGACGATAGGCGCGCGACCAACTGAACGCAAGGGCGCCGTGCTAGCCTCACGCGCATGACGGGGAGCAGCGTCGGGATCGACGTCGGCGGGACGTTCACGGACTTCGTCGTCCGTTCGGCAGCGGGGACGCTCGCCAGCGGCAAGGTGCCGACGACGCCGGCCAGCCCGGCCGACGGCGTGATGCACGGCCTGCGGACGCTGGCCGGCGGCGAGCCGCT
>JBKOZH010000172.1:0-17241 GCA_046725765.1 Candidatus Methylomirabilota bacterium
GCGCGGCGGCGCGGCGGCGGCCGAGCTCGCCGAGCGTCCGCCGGCGCATCGGATCCTGCGCCAGCGCGGCGATCGCGTCGCCGAGCGCGACCGGATCGCCGGGCGGCACCAGCACGCCGGCGTCGCCCACGACTTCCGGCAACGCCGTCGAGCGCACCGTGACGACGGCACGCCCGTAGCTCATCGCCTGCGCCACCACCAGCCCGAACGTCTCGTACGTCGAGTGGAACGCGAAGACGTCGCACGCGTCGAAGTAGCCGCCGAGCGTCGCGCGCGGGATGTAGCCCGCGAAGCGCACGTGCTTGTCGATGCCGAGCTCGGCCGCGAGCGCGCGCAGCGCGGGCGCCTCGGGACCCGTGCCGCCGACCACCAGCGTTGCCGCGGTGCCGTGGTCGAGGCAGCGGCGCAGCGCGTGCAGCAGCACGTCCACGCGCTTTTCCGCTCCCAGGCGTTGCAGCGCGAAAACGAGGCAGTCACCGTCCGGGACGTCCAGCGCGGCTCGGACGGCCGCGCCGTCGCCGGGCGGCGGCGGGATCTCGACGCCGTTGGCGATTACCTCGCCGCGCGCGCGGCCGGTGCCGTAGATCGCGTCGCGGCAGTACTCGGAGACGTACGTGGCGTCGCTCACCAGCGCGAGCAACGCGCGCTGCCACCAGCGCCAGAGCGCGGGCACGCCTGGTCCCGGCACGTCGCGGCCGTTCAGCGTGAGCACGGTCGGCACGCCGAGCGCCCGCTCGGCGACGACGCCGGCGAGCCCGGTCGGCATCGCGTAGTGCACGTTCAGGACGTCGGGGCGCGCGGCGGCGACCGCCCGGCGCACCGCCGCCACCGCCGAGAGCGAGAACGGCGGTAGCGCGCCGGCCGTGAAGCGATGGCCGCGCACGCGCATGAGCGTGACGCGGTCGTCGTAGCGCTCGACGGGGAAGTTCACGAGCGCGTCGTAATCCGTCGCGCCCTGTTCCCGCTGCAGCGCCGGCGACAGCACGGGCGTGAGCAGCCGCACCTCATGGCGTCGCGCGAGCCGCCGATAGACTTCCAGCACGACCAGCTCCGCGCCGCCGACGACCGGCAGGAACGTCGGCGTCAGGACGAGAATCCTCACGCGAGCACCCGCCGAAACACCGCGCGTGTCTCCTCGGCGATGGCCGGCCACGCGACGCGCGCGGCGAGCTTGCGTGCGCCGTCGGCCAGACGCCGCCGGTCGTCGGGGGCGTCGAGCAGGGCGACGATGCGGGTCGCGAGCGCCGCGGGATTGCGCGCAGGCACGAGGGCGACGTTCTCGCCGTCACGCAGGTACGCCGACGGCGCCGGGGAGGATGTCGCGACGACCGGGAGGCCGTGCGCGAGGCCGGCGATGAGGCTGCCGCGGCGCAGCGAGGCACCGCCGTCGAATGGGGCCACGAACACGTCGGCAGCGGCGAGCAGGCGCGAGACGGCCTCGTCGTCGCGGCGTCCCGTCCACGTCACCGCGCGCGCGACCCCCAGCTGGACGGCGAGCGCCTCGAGGTCGGAGCGATACGCGCGGTCCGTCTCACGCGTGTCACCGATCACGACGAGGCGCGCCTCCGGATGCATCGCGCGCACGATCGCGAGCGCCTCGAGCAGCGTCTCCAGGCCCTTGCCCGGGTATACGAGGCCGAAGTGCGCCAGCAGCGGCGCCCGAGCCGATGCGCCGACCGACGCCCGCGTCGCCGCGCCATCGCCCGGCGGCGCGACGGCGATGTTCGAGCCGATCGGGATCTCGGTGAGGCGGCGCGCCGCCCACGGCACGCGGCGGCGCACGATGCCGGTCACCTCTTCGTTGGCGGCCACGACGTGGCGCGCGCTCGCGAGCAGGCCGAGCGCCAGCGCGCGCGAGCGCAGCGTGGTGCTGTGCAGCGTGTGGAACGTGACGACGGTCGGGATCGACAGCGTCACGCGCAGCGTGCGGACGCGGTCGCGATAGAGCTCCGGCGTGTACTGGAGGTTCACGACGTCGGCGGCCACGACGCGCCACCACGGCGCTGACCCGTCGAGGATCGGCAGCACGGTCACGATGCCGTGCGCGGGGCCGCGCCACGCCGCTGACGTGACGACGGTGACGTGCTCGCCTCGGCGCGCCAGCTCCTCGGCGAGGCAGCGCGTGTAGTCGCCGACGCCGCAGGTCGTCTCCTGCGGCGGATAGGACGGGCAGGCGATCACGATGCGCACGCCGGCACCTCCACCACGCGCGGCCGCCAGAGGCGCGCCACGAGCCGACCGACGCCCGAGAGCGCCAGCGCGTTGAGCAGGAAGAAGAGCGCCTGGTGCAGCGCGAGCGTGAGTCCCTCGGTCGTCGGCAGCCGGGCGAGCAGGGCGCGCCCGTCGACGTCGGCTCGGGCCACCAGCGTGTGCAGCGTCGGCAGACCGGTCCACGCGGGCAGCGCCTCCTTGAACAGCACGCCCATGCCGGTGCCCGACACGAACGTCTTGAGCGCGTACGGCAGCGCGTTCGGCACCGGCGCGAACCCGGCCTGCACGCCGAGATAGCCGCACGCCAGCGACGGCACGGCGAGCAGGAGCAGCGCACGATGAGAGAGCCGCTCGAGCACTGCGCCGGCGAACGCCGCCAGCAGCGGGACGGCCGGGAACAGATGGCGCGGGCCGAGCCCGTGCGACCACGACGCGCGATCCGCGAACTGGGACTGCCACGACACGCAGAGCACGAGGAGCGCGGCGCTGAAACCGACGGTCAGCGCCGCCTCGGCGCGTCGCGCGCCACGCCATGCCCCGGCGAGCGCCGGCATCGCGGCGAGGAGAAACGGCGCGTAGAGGAACAGACCGCCGCGCAGGCCGACGAGCACGTCGGCGAAGATCGCGGGCTTCGGCACGACGAAGCGCGTGTCGAGTCCCGTAATGGCCGCGTAGGACGTGCGCCAGGGCGCGCCGAACAGCCACGTGTCGTAGGCCGCGAGCGCCAGCGCCGCGGGCAGCGCACCCATCGCGACGGCCGCGCCCCTTCGCGCGCCTCCGCGCGCAAGCACCAGAACCGCCAGCAGCAGCGGCAGCAGCACCACCGAGTGCGTGAGCAGGACCGCGGCGCCCGCGAGCGCTCCCGCTGCCACCCGCCGGCGCACGCCGCCTTCGCCGAGCGCCAGCCGGACGGCCGTCATCATCGCGAGCGCGGTGAGGCTTTCCTTCGCGAGCATCGTCCCCAGCTGGAACGCCTGGGTGCCGAAGGCGAACAACAGCGCGGCGAGCAGGCGGCCACGGCGCGTGGCGCCGAGCCAGCCCGCCAGCCACGCTACCTGCACCGCGGTCAACGCCATCGCCGGCGCGCAGAGCAGCAAGATCGCCACCGCGTTGAGCGTCTCGAGGCCCGTCCAACCTTCCGCGGCGGCGCCGCCGGCGAGGCGCCAGGCGCCGTAGAGCGGCGCGATCAGCAGCGCGGTGCCGAACGGCACGCCGGGCACCACGCGGCCGTCGCGCGCGGTCGCGGTGTCCTTGCCGTCATAGAGCCGCCAGTGCGCGAGCTCCCAGCGGCCGGTGTCGACGAGCGAGACCGCCGCGTCCACGAAGTTGTCGCTGTTGGAGAATTGCAGCCGCGGGTTCCAGAACACGACGTAGACCAGCAGCGCGGTGGCGAAGATGCGGCCGGCGTCCGAGCGCAGCCAGCCGATCATCGCGTGGCCTCTACGGCCTGACGCAGCGGGGACTCCGCGGGCCGACGCAGCGCGGCCTCCGCGGGCTGGCGCAGCGTCGTGAGCATGAGCGCGGCGAGAATCGCGAGGCCGTACGTCTTGATTCCCGCCAGGAGCACGGCCGGCCCCGCGGCGAGCCGGGGATGCTGGTAGTAGTCGTCGATGGCGCCGATCAGCACCAGCGCCACCGCCAGCCACGCGGTGCGCCGCAGCACGCCGTCGCGCAGCGTCGCGGCGACGAGAACGGCGAGCGGCAGCAGCGTGAACACGAGGTGGTTGATGGTCGTGTTGGGGGTGATCAGCAGCAGCACGAGCGCCACGAGGCCGAGCTCGGGCACGAGGCGTTCCCGCGCGATCGCTCCCGCGGGGCGCAGCACGACGACCATCGCCGCCAGGACCGCCAGCGCGACGAGGAGGCCGACCACGCGCCACGCGCCGAGCGGCACGGACGGTGCGAGGCCGTGACCGGTGGCGACGATCCAGCCCGTCAGCGAGAGGTTTCCGAGCTGTTCCGGCACGGTCGCGAACCCGTAGTGCGGCGCGACCCGTGTGAAGTACTCCACCGTCGCCGCCCAGCCGACGGTCGCGGTGCCGAGCGCGGTGCACCCGAGTGCGACGAGGACCGCGACCGCACACGCCCGCCACTGACGGCGCCACGCGAGCCAGGCGATGAACAGCGCGGGATGCAGGCGCAGCGCCGTCGCTACGCCGAGCGCGGCGCCGCCGAGCACGGCGCGGCCCGACACCAGCGCCCACACGAAAAGAGCCAGCAGCGCCAGCACGAGCTGGTTGATCTGGCCGAGCGCGATCGAGTTCTCGACCGGCTCCCACGCGAGGAGGATGGCCGCGACCGTGAGCGCGGGCGTCGGCGCGAGCCGCGCGGCGCGCGCGATCCAGGCGAATGCCGCGACGAGCAGCGCGATGCTGAGCGCCATCCACACGGCGACCGCGTGGCGCCAGTCGAGCACGCTGAAGGGTACGAACGGCAGCACCGCGAACGGTGGATACGAAAACGCGTGGATGTGCACGAGCTCGCCGTGGGCGTGCAGCGTGCCGAGGCGACGCGCCTCGGCCACCAGCGCGGGATTGCGGTTCACGCCGTCCTCGCGCCGCATGCCGGGGTCGTAGAACGACGCTCCGGCGCGATAGAGGTGCGCGCCCGTGTAGAGGATCGCGAAGTCGCCGGCGTCGCCGTGGCGGGCCGTCTGCAGCGTGCGCACGGCGAAGCGCCCGCCGAGCAGCGTGACGACCAGGACGAGCCCCAACACCGCAACCGGCACACGCGGCGTCATCGCGCCCACTCCGCCGCGCGGGCGTAGACCTCGGCCGTCCGTCGCGCCGTCACGGCGGCCGCGTGTGAGGCCGCGTAGGCGCGCGCCGCCTCGCTCAGCCGATCGCGCGCGGCCGGATCGTCGAGCAGCGCCGCCAGCGTCTTCGCGAGATCGCGCGCATCGTCGGGCTGCACGAGCGCGAGGCACTGGCCGCGTGCTTCGAGCTCGCGCAGCGGGCCGAGCGCGGTGGCGACGACGGGGCGGCCTTGCGCGAGCGCCACATGCAGCGAGTACGACACGCTGTCCTCGGTGGCGTACGGCACGACGACGACGTCCATCGCCGCAAGCGCCACGGCCACGTCCTCGGCCGGCACATAACCCGTAACGACGAGTCGGTCGCCGAGCCCGGCGCGCGCAGCGTCCGCGCGGAGCTCGGCCAGCACAGCCTCGTGCTCGGGCAGCCGCGGCCCGCCCGCGACGAGCAGCGCCGGTGCGGGGTCGCCGCCGATCTCGGCGAGCGCGTCGAGCACCAGTGCGAAACGCTTGGCGCGCTCGACGAAGCCGAAGACACCGACGACGGGGCGCGCGCCGAGCCCGTGGCGCTCGCGAAACGCCGTGACGGCGCGGGCGGCGACGGGCACCCGTGGCGGCATGGGCGGTGGGACCACGACGCAGCGCTCGGGCGCCACGCCGCGGGCGAGCAGCCGATCGCGATGCAGCTCCGCGTGGACGATGACGGCCTCAGCGCGCCGGAAGGTCTCGACGTCGTGCCACGCGGGAGCGCCCACGGCGTTCGCCAGCGCGCTGCCGAGACCGCCGTCGGAGCGCGCGGGACCGGGCGGCCGCACCGTGTGCGCGGTGACGACGAGCGGCGCGCGGATGGCGGCGCGCAGAAGGCGCCACGCCAGCGTGTACGTCAGCTGGTCCACGCCGAAGAACGAGTACGTGTGCTGGACGTGCGCGACGTCGGCGGCGCTCAGGCGGCGCGCGTCCGCGGCCAGGACCAGCGGGTTCAGACGGTTGGGTCGCAGCACCACCGTGTCGAGCGCAACATGCTGGCGCAGCGCGGGGATGAGCGCGGCGCTGTAGTCGGCGATGCCGCAGCGCGGGCCGGTCGTCGTGTACATCGCCACGCGCAGGGCTGCTCCAGTCACCGGATCAGCCCCCGCCGCTCGAGCTCATCGCGCGCCTGCGCGACGCGGTCGTCCGCCCGCTGCTCGCGCGCCCACGCCACGAGATCCTCGACGCCCTTGGCGAGGGCCATGCGCGGGACGAAGCCGAGCCGCCGGCGAATGCGCGAGACGTCCGCGACGCAGTGGCGGATGTCGCCCTCGCGAAAGCGCCCCACGATCTCCGGCGTGAGCGGCACGCGCATGGCCCGCGCGATCGCCTCCGCCAGCGCCGCGACCGACGTGGCGTGCCCGGTGCCCACGTTGAGCGCGACGTCGGCGACGTCGTCGCGCTCGAGCGCCAGGCAGAAGGCCTCGGCGATATCGCTCACGTGGACGAAGTCACGGCTCTGGCGGCCGTCCTCGAACACGAGCGGACGTTGCCCGTTGAGCAGCCGCGACGCGAAGATCGCCCCCGCGCCCGTGTACGGGTTGGACAGCGCCTGCCGCGGGCCGTAGACGTTGAACAGCCGCAGCGCCACCGTGCCGATGCCGTAGGCGCGGCCGACACAGAGACACAGCTCCTCCTGATCGCGCTTGGTAACCGCGTAGACGGAGGTGGGGACGAGCGGCTTGTCCTCGTCGCACAGCGCCGGCGTCGTCGTCACCCCGCACGACGGACAGCGCACCTCCCAATCCCTCGCCTGCAGCTGGCTCGCGGGACGCGGCGGCGGCGCCACCGGGCCACAGGCCGGGCAGCGATAGCGGCCCTCGCCGTAGATCGACATCGACGACGCCACCACGAGGCGCCGCACGCGATGGCCGCCGTTGACGAGACGGTCCAGCAGCACCGCCGTGCCGTGGACGTTGCCGTCGACGTACGGCACGATCGCGTACATCGACTGGCCCACCCCGACCTGCGCCGCAAGATGGACGACGGCGGCGACACCGGCGAGGGCGCGATCGACGGCCTCGGCGTCGCACACCGAGGTGTGCACGAGCTCGACCTCGGGCGGCAGGTGACGCGCGCGAATAGCGCCGGCTCCGTGGACCTGCGCGTCGAGGGAATCCAGCACGCGCACGCGCGCGCCGCGCGCGAGGAGCGCCTCCACGAGATGGCTGCCGATGAAGCCGGCGCCACCGGTCACGAGGACAGGCGAGGCGATCATCGCGCCGCGAACCTCCGGACGAGCGTGGCGTGATCGTGGGAGGCCACCACCCGCACGCGCCGCCGCGCGGCGAGCGTGTCGGGCAGTCGCCGCGCGTTGTGCGCAAAGGCGAGCGCGATCGCGAGTGCCTGCTTGAGGTTGCGTCGCGTGACGTGCCACGCCGCGCGGGCGGCCAGCGCGGCCGCGAGCCGGCCAGCGTCCCGCGGCGGCAGCACCTTGAGGCCGAAGCGCAACAGGTTCGTGTGGTACGACACGCGGCGGCGGAACCACGTCCTCGGCACCTGTCCCGGCGTCACGCCGCGGATCAGATGCTGGTACTCGTCGCCCGACATCCCGACGCGGTGATAGAGAACGGCGTCCGGAACATAGATGGTCCGCCAGCCGCAGCGCCAGGCGCGCCAGCAAAGATCCGTGTCCTCGAAGTCGATGAAGAACGTCGGGTCGAAGCCGTCCAGCGCCTCGAAGCGATCGCGGCGCACGAGCAGGCTGCCCGCGCAGCCCCATGGCACCTCGACGGGCGCGGCCGCCGCCGCCGTGTACTCGACCGCCCACGGCGGCACGACGACGTCCTGCGCCGAGCCGGGCACGAAGCGCGTGCGGCCGTGAATCACGCGCGCGCCGTCCCAGGAGCGCTGCGTGGGATCGACGGCGAACAGCGTCTCGTCGGCCGCGAGCACACGCGCGAGCCGGCCGAGGCAGTCCGGCTCGAAACGCATGTCGTTGTTCACGAAGAACAGAAACTCGCCCTTGGTCTCGGCCACCGCGCGGTTGTAGGCGCGCGTGAAGCCGAGGTTGTCGCCCATCGGCAGCCAGCGCGCCGGGTAGCGCGCGGCGACGGCGGCGCTGTCGTCGGCGCTGCCGTTGTCGACGACGACGATCTCGTGCGCCGGCCAGTCCTGCGACGCGAGCGTGCCCAGGCAGTCCGGCAGCAGATGCGCGCCGTTCCAGTTGAGCACCAGCGTGGTGACGAGCGGGCGCTCGATCACCGCCGGCCTCCCTCGCGCCGCGCCTTCACGAGGATGCCCATGGCGAGCGACGGCCACCAGTCGCCGGTGACGGCGAGCCACGGCGCGCGCCGGTCGTCGAGCCAGCGCTGCGGGACCAGTGGCACCCAGTTGCCCACGTGACGTTCTACCGTCAGGCCATGCTGCGCAAGCTGGCGGCGCAGCACGCCCGGCGTGTAGTAACGCAGATGTCCGGTGCCCTCGACGCCGACGTCCATCCACATCGGATAGCGGCCGAAGAGCAGCCGCAGACGGTTTTCGAGGCTCGCGAGGTTCGGCGTGGTCAGCACGAGCGCGCCGCCGGGCCGCAGCACGCGGGCGATCTCACCGAGGAGGTGGTCCGTGTCCACGACGTGCTCGATGACCTCGGCCGCCACCACCGCGTCGAACGTGCCGTCGGTCCACGGCAGCGGAGCGCGCTCGGCGTCGAGCGCGCGCGCGTCGATACCGCGCGCGCGCGCCGCGTCCACCAGCGTCGGCTCGGCGTCGACGCCCGACACCGCGAATCCCTGCGCCGCGAGCAGCGCCGCCAGCTCGCCACCCGCGCACCCGACGTCGAGCAGCCGCCGACGCGGCTCGGCCGCGAGCAAGGCGAGCAGCTTGCGGATGCGCGATTCACGCAGGTCGATCCGGTGCGCGGTGTAGTCGGTGCGTGCGAGCGTCACCGCTCGCCCCGTGCGGGCTTCGCCGCCAGCAGCGCCCAGCCCTTGGCGTCCGTCGCCCCGCGACGGTTGCCGTGCCCGGTCAGCCGCGCGTCCAGCCAGTCGAACAGCGCGTACGTCAGCGCCACGAAGCCGATGCGCGGCGTCGGCGGGAGATTCAGCTCGATCGCGTGGAAGACGACGAGCAGCGGACCGCCGGTGGCCCAGGCGGACACGACCCGCAGCCCGGCCGCCGCGCACAGCGTCTCGAGCCCCTGGCGCGTGTAGCGGAAGTAATCGCCGGGATGATCGTGGGTGATGTGGTACTGCGGCGCGGTGACGCAGAGATGGCCGCCCGGCGCCAACACCCGCGCGCACTCGCGCACCAGCCGCGGCGGGTCGGGCACGTGCTCGAGCACCTCCATCATCAGCACCGCCGCGACGCTGGCATCCGCGAGCGGCAGCGCGTGGCCATCAGCGAGCAAATCGAGTCCCGGCGCGGCCACGACGTCGAGCGCCAGCCGACGCCCCGGCCACGCGGCGGCGACGGAGGTCTCAGCGCCGGCGCCCACGTCGCAGAGCAGTCCCCCGCCCGGACGCCGCCGCGCGGCCTCCTCGAGCATCAGCCGTGCGTGACGCGTGGGGTGGTCGAAGCGGCGCCGAACGCGGCGGTGATGGCCCGTGAGATAGAGATTCTTGAGGCGGCGCGTGAGCGTCACCGGCGGCCCTCGGAGTAGTCGGGCGCGGGCTGCGCGAGCAGCCGCGTGATGGCGACGTGGTCGTCACTGCGGGTGTAGCCGAGCGCCCACAGCGCGGCGGCATACGTCCCCGTCGCCAGCGCCACGGCGGCGATCACGCCGAGCGGACGCGCAAGCCACGCCACGACGAGCATCACCGCCGTGGCCGCGCAGTAGCGCCAGATGCCGGCGGCCGATGCGCGCACGCCGAAGCCGCGGCGCAGCAGGCGCGCGAGCAGGACCAGGTTCAGCCACTCGCACGCGACCGTCGCGACCGCGGCGCCCGCCGCGCCCCAGCCGGGGATGAGCAGCAGGTTGGCGACGACGTTGACGAGCGCGCTGAGCGCGTACACGCCGACGAGCGGCCAGACGCGGTCGGCGGCGATCAGCGCGTGATTCGCGACGCTGACCCAGAAGAGCGGCAGCGTCCCCAGAATCAGGAGCCGCAGGAGCGGCGCCGCGCCGGCGAAGTCGGCGCCGAACAACAGCGCGACGAGATCGTCCGCGAGGACGACGGTGCCGGCGGTGAGCGGCAGGCCGAGCGCGAGCAACGGTCGCCAGCCGACTTCGAGCAGCCGCCGCGCCTCCCCCGGCGCGGCGATGGCCAGGCTCGACAGCCGCGGGAACAGCGGCCCGCCCAGCGCCGCGGCCAGCGCGATCACGGCGTCGAGGAAGCGATAGGCGGCGGCATACTGCCCGAGTTCGCCCGGCGCGGCGAGCCACTCGAGCATCACCATGTCGATGCGGTAGTAGAGCGCGAAGCCGAGCGTGAGCAGACCGAACGGCAGTGCGCGGCGCAACAGCACGCGCATCGCGCCGGGCGCCATCGCGGGCGCGGCCCCGGGGTCGCCCGCGAGCACGCGCGCGAGCAGCCACATGACGACGCTGGCAGCCAGCGCGCCGGCGAGCAGGGCAACGACGCCGCCCCTCACCATGAGCACGGCGACCGTGACGGCCGAGGACAGTGCGGCTGCCGCGACACGGTGCAGCGAGAGGCGATCCATGTGCTCGCGCGCCGTGAGCAGCACCAGCGACGGCATCGTGAGCGCGGAGACGATCGACGCCAGGCCGCCGAGACCGATGGCGGCCACGAGTGCGGTGTCGTGGCCGACGAGCAGCGCGAGGCCGACCATCGCCGCCGCCGACGCGGTGGCCAGCGTGAGCCCGGCACGGCGCGCGGCCGCGATGACGCCGGGCGCCTGGTCCGGGGCGCGGCTGGCGTCGCGGATGGCCAGCGTGGCGAGTCCGAAGTCGGCCAGCGCGCCGAACGGGAAGCAGAACGCGAGCACGTAGGCATACCGGCCGAGCTCGTCGACGCCGAGCCAGCGCACGAGCGCGACCGACACGAGCAGATTGATCGCCTTGGTCGCGATCTGAGCGCCGACGAGCGCCGAGACGTTACGTCCGATCACGGACGCGCTCGCTCCCTGGACTCGAGCACCGGGATCATCATGACGATCCCGGTGATGAGCCAGAACGGCTCCATGATCCGCACGATGATGAACGTGTTGGAGCCGAACGCGTGGGCGAGCAGGCCCGCGAACCCCGCGAGGAAGCCGAGCACGAGGCCGCGCTCGTCCGGATCGCGGCGCGTCGCGTGGATGCGGCGGGCGTGGCGCCACACCGTCCACACGAGCCAGCCGAAGGCCGCGAGGCCGACGACGCCCGTCTCGGCCAGCACGCGCGCGTACTGCGCGTCCATGAAGCCGAACCCGGTGACGCCCCAGCCGAAGATGGGTCGCTGCGCGAAGCCGTCGATGGCGGCCCGGAATGAGATCAGGCGCGCAGACGTGGACGGGTCGAGGGCGAGTTTGCCGATGCGCACGCTCTCCGCGCCCTTTTCTTCCTTGAAGGTGTAGACGACGCGGTCCTTCACCGACTGCGGGGCGACGAAGACCAGCGCGGGCGACGTCACCAGCCCGAGCAGCACGAGGCCGATCACGAATCGACGCCGGGTGGTGAGCCACGCCATCACCAGGAAGGCGGGAATGAGGCCGAGATAGGAGGCGCGCGAGAGCGTGAAGAAGAACGGCACGGCCATCAGCCCGAGCAGTGCCAGGCACTGCGCGCGCCGGGAGAGCGTCTGGCTCTCGAAGGCGAGCCCCGCGGCGAGCGCCATCATGAAGAGCAGGTAACCGCCGAAGGTGTTGGGCTCGCCGATCTCGCCCTCGAACGGCGCGGACACGCGCTCGCCCGACGGCACCTGGGCCAGGCCGATGACGCTGACGATCGCCGCGGTGATGAACGCAGCCGTGATCAACCGCCACGCGTGCTCGCGATCGCGGAGGTTGTTGACCACCATGTAGTAGATGACGAAGTACTCGACGTACTTGAGGACGTAGAAGTAGCCGGCCCAGGACGTGATCGTGCCCGTCAGGTAACCGAGCATCGTGGCCACGAGATTGGCCGCGATGTAGCCGAGAATCGGCCAGTTCAGCGGCGTGCGGGCGACGAGGTTGAGCTCCTTGTTGACGGCCGTCTTGGCGAGCCACGACATGCCGATCACGAGCAGCACGAAGTCTTCCGTGCGCAGCGTCACGCCGCGGCCCGCGCCGACGCCGCTGCCCTTGCTGCCGAACTGCGGCGACAGCAGCATCGAGAAGACGACGATGTAGATGCCCCAGTCGGTGCGGACGAACGCCAGCGCGAACAGGACGAGCGCCGCCACCGCGCCCATCGTGTAGGTGTAGGAGACGTTCGTCAGGCCTTGCGCGACGAGGAAGGCGCCGATCACCGCGACGGCGCCGAGAATGAAGATGCTGCCGGCGGCCGGTGGGGCGGCGGCCCGGCCGTACTGTGGCATCGGCTAGCGGACCTGGACGATCTGATGCGCCGGCAGGTCGAGCTGCCCGATCTCCCTCCGCCGCGCTTCCGCGGCCGCGCGCGACGCGAAGGCGCCGTGGCGTACGATCAGCGCCGACGCCTCACCGGCCTGCGCCGCCACGCGCACCTGGTGCCCGGCGCCGCGCACGCGCTCGGCGAGCTCGACGGCGCCGCGCAGCGGCAGCAGCGCGCCCACGCGCAGGACCACCGGATCCGTGCTCACGATCGCCGCCTCGTGCACACCGTGCTCGCGCAGCGCCGCGGCGATGATCTTCGCCTCCTGGGCCGTCGCGATGCGCTCGATGAGGACCGCGTAGACGGCGGCGCCGGACGGCTGGCGGGTGCGGACGGTCGCGTAGCCGGCCTCGGTCAGACGGCGCTCGACGCGCTCGGCGTCCGACGCAGAGACGAAGGGCCCGAACTCGAGCGCGAAACGCGGCGCGGCGGTTGTCGGGCGCGACGCCGTGGCTCGCGCGGACGGCGTCGGGACCGGCGGCGTGACACGCGCAGGCGTCGCGAGCAACGGCGCCGAGACGCCGGGCGCATCGACCGCGGGTGCGGTGCGCGGGGCCGGGACTTTTGCCGGCGTCGCTCGCGTGGGGGGCGCGGGTTCGGGCGAGACGATCATCGGCGGGCTCACGACCGTCGCCGGAGGAACGACGAGCGTCGTCGCCGGCGAGGGGCCGGCGTCCAGAGGCATCACGGGCGCAAGCGGTTTCGTCTCCCCCGGCGCGAGGGACGGCGGCACGGTCACCGACGACGGCGGCGGCGTCAGGGGCGCCGGCGCAATGGGCGGCGTCATCAGCGGCGCCGGCACGGTCGTCGTCGATCCCACGGGCCGCGAGGCCGGCGCCGCGGGCGTCGCCGGACGCGTCGGAGCCGAGGGCGGCGCGGTGGGGCTGAGCCGCTGGCGCACCACATCGCGGGGGGTCATCGTGCCGAGCGCGCCGGTGAGCCACACGACGACGGCGGCAAGCGCGCCGAGCGCGCCCAGGACACCGGCGACCGTGAGCAGCATGCCGCGCGAGCGTCCTGCCGTGGTCGTCTCGGCCTTGCCGCGCGCGGGATTGTCGACGGACACGGGAGTGCGGCCGACGTCGCTGGTTCCGCGGGCCCTGGCGCGGCCGAACCACCCGCGCGCGCGGTCGAGCGCGCGCTGCACGGGTCCGCCGCCGCGCGGCGATTCGCCGGGCGTCTCCTCGCCGTAATAGTGCGTGTAGTAGTGCGTGTACGTGTAGCCGGAGACCTCGGTCTGCAGATCGTTGAGCACGACGCCCCAGACGTGAGCGCGCGCGCTCTCGAGGTGCGTCTTGGCGCGCTTGAGCACCAGCCGCCCGACCTTGCCCGCCTGGTACACGAGCAGCACGCCGTCGGCCTTCCCGGCCACGATCGCCGAGTCCGTCACCGGCAGAATCGGCGGCGTGTCGATCAGCACGACGTCGTATTCGGCGGCCACGGCGCGCAGGAACTCGGTCATCGCGGGCGTCGACAAGAGCTCGGAAGGGTTGGGCGGGATCGGTCCGGCCTCGATGATGTGCAGATTGTCGAGGCCGGGCGCGGCCATGACGTCTTCCATCTCGAAGCGACCCATCAGGATGTCGGCGACGCCGCGCACGCAGTCGCGCCACTGCGCGTTGCCGACCAGAATGTCGGACAGACCCGGCTCGCGCTCGATGCCGAAGAAGCGGTAGATCGAGGGCCGCCGCATGTTCGCGCCGACGAGGAGCGTCTTCTGGCCGTTCTGCGCCATCGTCAGCGCGAGGTTGACGATGGTCGTCGTCTTGCCTTCCTGCAGCGTCGGGCTCGTGACCACCAGCACCTTGCCGCCACGCTCCATGCGCTCGAACTGGATGTTCGTGCGCAGCGTGCGATACGCCTCGGCCACCGGCGACTTCGGGTCGAAGTGCGTGATGAGCAGCGCGTGGCTCTGCAGCGCGTCCGGATCCATGTCCGCGAGGGCCGGACGCCGCTGGATGAGGCGCTCCATCGTCTCGCGTGGGTCGATGTGCGGGACGATGCCGAGCACGCGCACGCCCAGGTACGATTCGACGTCCTCGATGGTGCCGATCGACGTGTCGAGCGTCTCGCGGATGAAGGCGAGCACGACGCCGAGGAATAGGCCGAGCAGCGCGCCGACCAGCACGGTGTTGACCATCTCCGTGCCCGCCGGCGTCGTCGCATCGCTTGCCGGCCGCACGATGGTGACCTCCTCGACGCCCTCGGACTCCTTGATGAGCGCCTCCTGGTGGCGCGTCTTGAGCAGGGTCAGCAGGTCGTCGTTCACCTTGGCGTCGCGCTGCAGCCGCGCGAGCGACAGCTCGGTGGCGGGCACCTCGCGGTTCTTGGCCAGGAGCTCGGCCATCTGCCGATTCAGGATGTCCTCGCGGTTGCGCAGCGCCGCGACCTGGGCGTTGATCTCGCGCCGCATCTCGGTACGCACCTCGCGCAGGCGGTCGTCGATGGCCTGCAGTCGCGGGTGGCGCTCGGTGACCTCGAGGGCGAGGTTCGTGCGCTCGAGCATCAGCTCGCTCTGGGTCGCGGCGAGCCGCGCGAGGTTGGGATTGCTGGCGTCGACGTAGATCCGATCCTCGAGCGTGGCCGAGCCCGTGCGGGCCAGGCGCGCCTGCATGCTCTCGAGCTCGATCCGCTGCTGCCGCGCTCGCTCGATGTCGCCTCGGACCTGCGTGAAGAGCGAGAGCAGCACGGTGGACTCGGCGCCGGGCGCGATGATGCGATTGGCGTCGCGGAAGGCCCACACCTGCTCTTCCGCGCGCTTCACACGCGCCTCGACCTCGCGCAGCTGGGCCTCGATGAACTTGCGCGCCTCCGTCACGCGCGCGTTCCGGTTGGCCTTGTTGTAGTCGCGATAGACCTCGGCGACGGTGTTCGCGAGCTCCTTGGCCTCGCGGGCATTGGTCGAGGTGACGGTCAGCTCGATGATGCTGGTGCTCGGCACGCGCGAGGCGCGGACCTTGCCGGCGAGGCTGTCGAGCGTCGCCTGATACGCGCGCGACTCGCGCACGGCACCATCGCCACCGGTCGTCTGCGGCAGCTTGCCGAGCCGGCGCGCCACCTCCTCCAGCACCGGATAGCTCTTGATGAGCGAGACTTGCGTCTCGATGGTGTCCGCACTGTTGACGGCGAGGACCTCGACCAGCAGGCCGGACAGCGTGGTCGACTGCTCGAACTTGACCGCCGCCGTCGACGTGTACAGCGGCACCCGCTGCCGCGCGAAGCCGACGCTGAACGCGGCCACGAGCAGCGTGCAGACGATGATGATCGTCCGGCGGCGCCGAACGATCAGCCAGTAATCGCGCAGGTTCATCTCGTACTGCGCCATGCTCAGCCCTTCACCGCCCGCCCTCGCCGACGGGCCCGGTGATGTAGAGGAACGGCGCTTCCGACAGGTCGAGCAGCTTCGGCGCCAGCGGCCGCTGGCCCTTGGCGTCGGTGACGATCTCCACCTTCGGGCGCAGCGGATGGTTGCGGTTGACGGCGATCACGCGTCCGACCTCGTCGGTGTTGAGCCGCACGACGGTCCCGGGCGGGAACACCGAGAGCTCCGACAGGAGCGCCTTGATCAGCGCCGAGGGGAACTGGTCGTTGCGCGTCTTGACGATCTCGCGAATGGCCTCGTGCGGCTTGAGCCGCGGCCGTGACGACGCCGGCAGCGTCAGCCCGCAATACGTGTCGGCGAGCCCCACGATCTTCGCGTCGGGATCGATCGCGGGCCCGTGCAGGCCCTGGGGAAACCCCTGCCCCTGCTCGCGCTCGTGGTGCTCCAGGATCGTCTGCACGATGCGCGCGTCGGACGGGCCCCAGCGTCGCACGATGTCGGCCGAGATCTTGGAATGCGAGCGCCAGAGCGCCAGCTCGTCGCCCGACAGCGCATCCACCCGTCGCAGCGCCGCCTCGGGCAGCTGCCACAGCCCCACGTCGAAGACCGCGGCACCGAGACCGAGCGAGATCAGCCGCGCGTGATCGTAGCCGACCGCCGCGCCGATGCGGAGCGCCAGCACGCACGCGCGCGCCTGGTGCACGGCGAGCGCGTCGGCGCCGCCGGTCGTGGGCGGGTTGTTCGCCGTCCAGAAGAGATCGGCCGAGCGCCCCAGCGCGGTCACGGCGCGCTCGAGGAGCGCGTGCAGCCGCCCCCACGGAAAGCCGCTGCCGTTCAGAAGCGTCCGCGTCTCCGCGATGAACGCCTGGAGCTCGGCGAAGAGCGGCTCGGCGGCCTCGGCCGGCGGCTCGGCGGCGTGCGGATCAGGCGCGGGGTCCCGCTGCTCGGCGACGGGGTCGCGGCGCTCGGCGGGCGGCTCGCTATGTGGGGCGGGCGGCGTCTCGTGTGCGGCCGGTGGCTTGCCGTTCGCTGTTAGCGGTGGCTCGCCATTCTCGGCGGCCGGCGCCTCGTGGTGCTCGGCTGGCGCGTCGGTTCCCGGCGTGGCGGTGGCCGCGCGCCGTGCCGGCGGAACGGCCGTCCGCTCGGCCGGGCTGCGCTCGGGACGCTCCGCCGGCCGCGGAGGGGCCGGCGTTTCCCGCACGATGCCGCGCACGAGATCGCTCATGCGCACCATCAGCCAACTCCGACCATGTCCTTGATGACTTCGGCGATGATCTTGTCGCCGATCTCCCGCACCCGCTTGGTGTAGCCGACGAGCAGCGCGACGTCGCAGAGGTTGTTGATCTCCCGCGGCGTGCCGCGCGTGAAATCGAAGATCAGCTTGATCGCCTCGTCGGTGAAGATCGGCGCCGCCCGGCCGGCCATCTTCAGCCGGTGCGCCACGTACGCCGCGGTGTGGGTGTCGTCCAGCGTGTTGAGGTGGTAGCGAAT
>JBKOZH010000286.1:0-31391 GCA_046725765.1 Candidatus Methylomirabilota bacterium
GACGGGGGCCTGGTGCGCGGTCTGTTCTAGTCGCGCGATGCTCGCGATCCGCGGGGCCTTTTCGCGCTTCATCGCGGAGAGCGGCTTCTTTCTCGCAGCGGGACTGGCGTTCTTCTTCCTGATCTGCTGCATCCCGCTGACGCTGCTCGGCGTGTCGATCCTGGGCTTCGTGCTGTCCACGGAGCGCGCCGCCGACGAGGTGGTGGGTCAGCTCGCGCGCAACTTTCCCGTCTACCGCCGCGAGATCGCGATGGTGCTGCTGCGCATCGTGGAGACGCGTGCGCTCTCGGGCCTGGCCGGCATGCTCGTGCTCGTCTTTTTTTCGACGCCGTTCTTCGGCGCCTCCCGACTCGTCATGCACCGGATGCTCGGCGTGCGCGCGCCGGGCCAATTCTTGAGGAATCTGGCGCTCGACGCGGGCCTCGTGCTGCTGCTGACGATGCTCTTGTTCCTGACCTCAGTGGTGACCGCGATCTTCCAGTGGTTCCAGGAATACTTCCTGGAAGCCATCGGCGTGCCGTGGGTGTGGCTGTACTGGACGGCGGTGGGGTTCAGCCTGGTGCTGTCGACGGCGATGTTCTACTTCGGCTACCGTTACGTCCCGCGGCGGCGCCCGCGGCAGAGCGCGGCGCTGGTCGGCGCCATCGTGAGCGCGCTGTTGTGGGAAGTGGCCAAGCAGCTCTTCCGTCTCTACATCCGCCGCGTCGGCGTTTACGACCAGATCTATGGTCCGCTCGCCGTCCTGGTCGCCTTCGTCATGTTCGTCTACTACACCTGCATCGTGTTCGTGTTCGGGGCCGCCTACGTGGCGTCCCTCGACACCCGGCGCGCCGGCCGATCCTGACCGCTTGACGCACCGATCCTGACCCTTGACGCAGTGTGGTATTGTCTCCGGCGCTTGTGACTAGGGTCCCGGAGGGGCACGCCATGATGGTCAAGGGCAAGTCGGTGGTAATCACGGGGGCCGGCCGCGGCATCGGCCGGGAGATCGCGCTGCTCATGGCCAGGCAGGGCGCGCGCGTGGTCGTCAACGATTACGGCGGGAGCGCGGCCGGGACGGGCGGGGAAAAGGGCCCGGCGGACGAGGTGGTCAACGACATCCGCAAGGGCGGCGGGGAGGCCGTCGCCAACTACGACTCGGTGGCGACCATGGCCGGCGGGCAGGCGATCGTGCGGACCGCCGTCGAGGCCTTCGGGCGGGTCGACGTGGTCGTCAACAACGCCGGGATCCTGCGCGACCGGATGATCTTCAACATGAGCGAGGAGGAGTGGGACTCTGTCATCAACACCCACCTCAAGGGCACCTTCGCGGTGACCCGTGCCGCCGCGCCGCTCATGCGCGAGCAGAAGTGGGGCCGCTTCATCAACATGACGTCGACCTCCGGCCTCGTCGGCAACGTCGGGCAGGCGAACTACGCGGCGGCGAAGCTGGGGATCTTCGGGCTCACGAAGGTCACCGCCCTGGACATGGCCCGCTACAACGTGACCGCCAACTGCATCTCGCCGTTCGCGTGGACGCGCATGATCGGCACCATTCCCACCGAGACCGAAGCGCAGAAGGCGCGCGTGGAGAAGGTCAAGCGCATGGGCCCCGAGCACATCGCGCCGGTGGCGGTCTTCCTCGCGTCCGACGCCGCCAAGGACGTGACCGGCCAGGTCTTCGGCGTGCGCGGCAAGGAGATCATGCTGTTCGGCCACGAGCGTCCCATCATGCGTGTGCACAACGCCGAGGGGTGGACGCCCGAGCGCGTCGCCGACATGTTCCCCGGGACGCTGCAGCACCATCTCGTGCCGCTCGTGACGTCGGGCCAGTACTTCAACTACGACCCGCTCGTCTAGCGTCCGACACCGATGCGCCGGCTCGTCCTCATCGTCGTCGTCGCCGCCCTCGCGGCCGCGGGCTGCACCCGCGGACGCACCGTCGTGCCCGTACGAATGCAGCCGTCGGCGAGCGTTCCGTTGGGCGCGCTCGATCTGTCGTCGCACGAGGCGACCGTCCGCGCCGTGGCCGGCATCGTCAGCGGTGACCTCGGGCTGCCGCTGCCCGACACGGTCATGGTCTACGTGTACTCGTCGCGTCACGTCTTCGAGCAAGGCCTGGTCGAGGACGCGCGGATCTCGCCCGTGCGCGCCGCCGAGCTGAGCGATTTCGCGGTCGGCGTCGGCAAGCGCCGGCAACTGCTGCTGCATCACGAGTCGAACGTCGGCAGCGCGGAGTGGGTGCGGCTCGTCGCCCACGAGCTCGCGCACGTGTCGCAGATCGAGCTCGCGGAGGGTGAAGGGCGCGCCGAGCAGTGGCTGGCCGAGGGCGTGGCGGAGTGGGTGGCGTTCCGCGTCCTCGAGCGCCTGCGCTTGGACAGCGTCGTCCGGCGACGGCTCATCGCGCTCGACAAGGTGCGCACCCACGGCCCGGTCCTCGCGCGGCGCCTGGATCTGGAATCGCTCGGAACGCCGCGTGGCTTCACCGAGCGCCACCTGCGCGAGGGCTCGCAGGCGACGTACCAGCTGTCCTATCTGCTCGCGGAGCATCTGATTACCCGCGACGGCCTGGACCGGGTGCTCGGCTACTTCCGCTCGTTCTCTCGCCGGATCGATCGCCGCGCCAATTTCGCCGCGGCGTTCGGGCAGTCGCTCGACGAGTTCGAGCGCGAGGCGCTCGTCCATCTGGCGACGGTCGCTCAGTAGCTGCGCCGCCGCCCTCGCCCTTCTGGTCGCGGGCGGCGCCGCCGCTGAGAGCGGTCTCCTGCTGGCCACCGGCGACGTGACCACGACGCGCGCGGTGGTGTGGGCGCGCGGTCTTCGTCCCGGCACGCTCGATGTCGTCTACGGCGAGGCGGGCGCCGCGGGAGGGGCGAGCCGACGCGCGCTCGGCGTCACTGCCGAGGGAGACCTGGTCGGCAAGCTGGTCCTCGACGGGCTGGCGCCGGGGACGCGGTACACGCTGCGCGTGAGCCAGGGCGACGCCCACGCCGATGCGACGTTCGCGACGGCACCACCGGACGACGCTGCGTCGCGCGTGACGCTGCTCTGGTCCGGAGACCTCGGCGGTGGCGGGTACTGCCGTCAGCAGGACGGCGGCTACCGGATTTTTCGCCCGATGCGCGAGCGGCGCGCGGACTTCTTTCTCTTCGTCGGCGACATCATCTATGCCGACGTGCCGTGCGGCCAGCCAGGTGTCGTCCCCGGCGCGGAGCACCGCGCGCGCACGCTACCCGAGTATCGTGCGCGCCATCGCTATCAGCACGAAGACCCGCCCTTGCAGACGCTGCTGCGCAGCACGCCCGTGTACGCGATCTGGGACGATCACGAGGTGCGGAACGATTTCGCCGGCCCGCACGAGCCGCTGATGCCGGCCGGGCGCCAGGCGTTGCTCGATTACTGGCCGATCGCGCCGCCCGCGGACGAGCCCACACGCCTCTACCGGCGCTTTCGCTGGGGACGCCTGCTGGAGGTGTTCATTCTGGACACACGCCAGTACCGCAGCGCCAACAGCGACCGCGACGGCCCGCGCAAGACGATGCTCGGCGCCGAGCAGAAGCGCTGGCTGCTCGACGCTGTCACGTCGTCGAGCGCCGTGTGGAAGCTCGTCGTCACGAGCGTCTCGCTGTCGATCCCGACGGGCCGCCCCGAGGCGCGCGATTCGTGGACGAACGCGGGGCCGTTCGGCTTGCCCCAGGAGGGCACCGGCTTCGCGCGCGAGCGCGACGCGATCCTCGATCATTTCCGCCGCCACAACGTGAAGAACCTGATGTTCGTGACGGCGGACGTTCACCATGCCGAGGTGATCCGTCACCAGCCCGCGCCGGAGTGGGGATTTTACGAGCTGGTCGCCGGGCCGCTGTCGGCCACGATGGGACGGCCGCGGCCGCTCGATTTCATGCTGAACGCGCGCTCGATTTTCGCTCGCGGCGGCGTCTTCAACTTCGGCGAGGTGGTCATCGAGCCGGCGCATCTCACCGTGCGCCTGATCGACGACGCCGGCGCGGTCATGTTCACCCACACGCTGACACCCCAATAGCCAGGAGATCGCCATGATCGACCTCACGCTCGCGATGGCAGAAACGGCGCTCAAGGCCGCGCAGGCCAAGGCCAAGGCGCTCAGCTCGCCGATGACGGTGACGGTGGTGGACGAGGCCGGGCGTCTCGTTCTCAGCGCGCGCGGCGACGGCACGGGCTTTCTCACGCCCGAGACGTCGCGTGCGAAGGCGACGGCGGCCGCTGCGTTCCGGCGCAGCACCGCGGAGCTCACGGCGATGGGCGCCAAGGGCTGGGGCTTCTGGCAGGTGATGCCGGTCGTCGCGCAGGGCGAGGTGTTGCCCACGCTGGGTGGCGCGCCGATCGTCGTCGGCGGGCGTGTGATCGGCGGCATCGGCTGCGGCGGCGGCACCGGCGAGCAGGACCAGGAGTGCGCCGATGCCGGTGCGGCGGCCGTGAAAGCCTAGCCGACCTTCCAGGCGCCGACGACCCACGCGCCGAGCGCCACCGCGCTCAGCGCGAGCCCGGCGATCTCGGGCGTGCCGGGTCCGTACCGCAGCGAGACGGTCTGCGCCGCGCGCGTGAGGTGCACCTCCAGCAGGCCGTCGTCTCCGCGGCGTGTTGGCAGCGGCGCGCCCTCGGCTTCCGCCTGCCAGAGCGGGTAGTAGGTGAGCCGCGCCGAGACCCACGCGCCCGCCTCGCCGGTCAGCGCCACGCGCCAGGCGCCGTCGCGCGCCGCCGGCAGCGGCACCGCGCTCTCGCGCGTGAACACCACGAACGGAGCGAGGACCAGGCGGCGGCGAAACGGCGTGTTGTCGGCGAGCCACTGAAGGCGCGGGACGTCGTCCTCCAGCGCCACCACGGCCACCACGCCGAGCCGGTCCGCACGCGTGCTGAATTGCTCCGCGTCGAGGTCGTCGAGCGGCTCGCCGAAGAGGGTGTGGCCGTCGAACTGCTCGGCGAGCTCTCTGATCGGCTCGCGGCCGGCGTCGCCGCGATAGACGAGCGCGGCCACCGGCGAGGGATGCGTGAATGTCCCGTGCACGATGTCACGGCCGCTGTCGGCCGGCGCCAGCGCGGTCACGTGCGTGTGGGGCCGCCACCAGTTGGTTCCGTGCACGAGCGGAACGCCCGAGCGTGTGAACAGCAGCCGTCCCTCCGGCAGACGGCCGAGCAGGCTCCAGACATCGACGAGCCGCAGCCCGCGCTCGATCGAGACGAGCGACGGCCAGCTCACGGCCGCCGGGCGCAGCATCAACGTCGTGCTGCCGATCGACAGCAGTGCGAACAGCACGGCGGCACCGAGTCCCAGCGCGGGTCGGCGGAGCGCGGTGCCCACGTACTGCGTGAACGGGAGCGACTCGAGCCGCCGCACGAGCCGCGTGGCCCCGATGCCGGCGGCGACGACGAGCGCGATCCACGCACCATCGACGACGCGGTCGGATGGCAGCCAGCGGATGCCGAGCGGCTCCGCGGCGAGCCGATCGAGCGCCGTGACGGCGATCGTTGCGGGCAGCCACCAGAGTGCCACGCGTGCTCCCGGGCTCACCGGCGCCGGGTCGAGCAATCCCGCCACTGCGAGCGCAAGCAGAACGACGGGAAGCGGACGGACGACGTCGTCGAGCGCGAGCGTTCCCCAGGCGAGCGCGCGGGTCTCGGCGATGCGCACGAGGAGCGGCAGCGTCCAGAACGCCGTGAGCGCCGCCGCGACCGCGACCGCGCGGGCCGCTTCCCAAGCGCGCGCTCGCCACGGCTGACCAATACCGACCGCAATACCCAGCAGCACCATGGCGGCTGGTAGCTGCGCGGGATGCAGCAGCGTCATCGCCGCCAGCGTCGGCGCGACGGCCGGCGACAGCGGTCGGCTCGTGTCGAGCCAGCGCGCCACGAGCACGAGCAGGACCGGCAGCAGCGCCCACGCCAGGCGCGCGCCGACCATGCCGGTACGGACGCCGCCGTTCACGCCGCTCGCGAGACTCGCCGACAGCGTCAGCGCCACGAAGCCCGTGGACATCGCGAGCCAGCGCTCGCCCGTGAGCCGCGCCACAACGACGTAGGTGGTCACGCCGGGCAACAGGTACGCGAGCCACAACAGCGCCTGATAGACGGTCCGCAGCTCGAACACACCGGCCGTCGGCCACGCCAGCATCGCGCCGAGATACGCGAAGCCCGGCGGGTAGAACTGCAGCTCCGGATAGCCCGCCCACCAGCCGCGATCCCACGCCCACGGCGCCGGGCCGTAGGTCAGGACGTGCCAGACGCGGTAGAGCTGACCGGGATGGTCGTCGAAGCCGAGCATCGTCCCGCCGAGCGTTGCTGCGGCGAACGCGACGCCGAAGCCGAGCAGCAACACGAGCGGCAGCACGAGAGGAGGATACCGCCCTTGTAATTCCGCCTGGATATGCTTTAGTAACGGAAATGTCTTGCTGTCGGTGCAGTAAAACTCGGGGCTCAAATCCCCTACCGATGGAGACGCGATGACGAAGCTCAAAGGTCTGAAGTGTCGAGAGTGTGGCCGCCACTATTCCGCGGCCCCGATTCACGTCTGCGAGTTCTGCTTCGGTCCCCTGGAGGTCGACTACCAGTACGAGGCCCTCAAGGGCGTCGTGACGCGCGCGTCGATCGCCGCCGGTCCGCCCAGCATGTGGCGCTACAAGGACCTGCTGCCGATCGAGGGCGACGTCGCCGTCGGACACGCCGTCGGCTTCACGCCGCTGATCCGCGCCAACAACCTCGCCGACGAGCTCGGCTGCCGCGAGATCTGGATCAAGAACGACTCCGTGTGTCATCCCACGTGGTCGTTCAAGGATCGCGTCGTGGCGGTGGCGGTGACGAAGGCGCGCGAGTTCGGCTTCGATACCGTCGCGTGCGCCTCCACCGGCAATCTCGCCAACTCGGTGGCCGCGCATGCCGCCGAAGGCCGCCTGAAGTCCTACATCTTCATCCCGGCCGATCTCGAGCAGGGCAAGGTGCTGGCGACGCTCGTGTACAACCCGACGCTGGTGGCGGTGTCCGGCACGTACGACGAGGTCAATCGTCTGTGCTCGGAGATCGCCGACAAGTACCGCTGGGCCTTCGTCAACGTGAACTTCCGGCCGTACTACTCCGAGGGCTCGAAGTCCTACGGCTTCGAGATCGTCGAGCAGCTCGGCTGGCGGACGCCGCAGCACATCGTCGTTCCGTGCGCGGGCGGGTCGTTGATCACCAAGATCTGGAAGGCGATCAAGGAGCTGAAGACGCTCGGCCTGATCGACGGGCCGGTGAACACGCGCATGCACGCGTCGCAGGCGCTCGGCTGCGGACCCATCGTCACGATGATCAAGCAGGACACCGACGTGCTGAAGCCCGTGCGCCCGAACACCATCGCCAAGTCGCTGGCCATCGGCAACCCGGCCGACGGCTACTATGCGTACCGGGCGACGAAGGAGTCGGGCGGGTCTGGCGAGCACGCGACCGATGCCGAGATCATCGAGGGGATGCTGCTCCTCGCGCGGACGGAGGGCATTTTCACCGAGACGGCGGGCGGGGTGACGGTGGCCGCGACGAAGAAGCTGATCGAGACGGGCGTCATTCCGCGCGACGAGTCGGTGGTGATCTGCATCACCGGCAACGGGCTCAAGACGCCCGACGCGCTCTACGATCGCCTGGACGCCCACGTGAAGATCAAGCCGTCGCTGTCGGCGTTCGACCGCGCGCTGGCGGACCTCAAGAATCAGACGACGTAGTGCGGCCTTCCGGATTTCGTGGGGCTGGGGCCCCACCGTCCGAGGCGAGCTTATGAAGAGGCGAGCTTATGAATAGGAGACGACGATGCCGGTGACGGTTCGCATTCCCACCCCGCTGCGCCAGGTCACGAAGGGCAACGCCGAGGTGCAGGCCAAGGGCGGCACGGTGGACGACGTCGTGGCCGACCTCGAGCGCCAGTTTCCGGGACTCAAGGAGCGGCTGGTGGACGAGAGCGGCGAGCTGCGCCGCTTCATCAATATCTACGTGAACGAGGAAGACATCCGGTTCATGGACGGCCGCAAGACCGCGCTGAAGGACGGCGACGCCGTGTCGATCGTGCCCGCCATCGCGGGAGGGCGCTGAGGGCGTGGCCGCCATGACCCGCACGCGCGTGCGGCTGACGTTTCCCCCGAGCCTCATCCAGGAGCCGATTCTCTACCGCCTGGTGAAGGACTTCGACATCGTGATCAACATCCGCCGCGCCGACGTGAAGGCGGACTACGGCTGGGTCGCGCTGGAGATGGAGGCGGCGGAAGACACGCTCGCGCGCGGCGTGGCGTGGCTCAAGGAGCGAGGCGTGCAGGTCGATCCGATCGAGCGCGACGTCATCGCATGACCGGCATTTCGCGGCGCGTGCAGGGATTCACCGAGTCCGTCATCCGCGAGATGACGCGTGTGGTGAGCCAGCTCGGCGGCGTCAACCTCGCCCAGGGCATGCCCAACTTCCCGCCGCCTGCGGACCTGTTGGAGGCCGCGCATCGCGCGATCGACGGCGACTTCCACCAGTACGCGATCACGTGGGGCACGCCCGCGCTGCGCCGGGCCATCGCCGACAAGTACCGCCGCTTCTATGGCATGGACGTCGACCCCGAGCAGCACGTCACCGTGTGCTGCGGCTCGACCGAGACGATGCTGTCCACGCTGCTCGCGGTGCTGAATCCGGGCGACGAGGTCGTGATCTTCGAACCGTTCTACGAGAACTACGGACCGGGCTGCATCATCGCCGGCGCGACGCCGGTGTGGGTGCCTCTCGAGCCGCCGGACTTCGGCTTCGATCCCGATCGCCTGCGCCGGGCGGTGTCGCCGCGCACGAAGGCGATCGTCTTCAACAGCCCGAACAATCCCTCTGGCAAGGTGTTCTCGCGCACCGAGCTGCAGGTCATCGCCGACGTCTGCCAGGAGCACGACCTGCTCGCGATCACCGACGAGATCTACGAGCACATCGTGTACGACGGCCACGGTCACACGCCGATCGCGACGCTGCCCGGCATGGCCGAGCGCACGATCACGATCTCGGGCATCTCGAAGTCGTACTCGGTCACCGGCTGGCGGGTCGGCTACGCGGTCGCGCCGCCGGAGCTGTCGGTCGGCATCCGCCGCGCACACGACTTCGTGACGGTCGGCGCGCCGCACCCGTTGCAGGAGGCGGCGGTCACCGCGCTGCGGTTTGCCGACGAGTACTACGTCGGCTTGCGCGAGGGCTACCAGAGGCGCCGCGACTTGCTCTGGCGCTACATCGAGTCGGCCGGCTTCGTCGCGTGGAAGCCGAGCGGCGCGTACTACATCCTCACCGACGCGGCGCGCTTCATGAAGGCCGCCGGCGTCAACGACGACTACGCGTTCGCGATGTGGTTGATCAAGGAGTGCGGTGTCGCGACCGTGCCGGGCTCGTCGTTCTACGCGCACGGCGAGCTCGGGCGCACGAAGATCCGGTTCTGTTTCCCGAAGACCGACGACGTTCTCACCGAAGCGGGCGAGCGGCTCCAAAAACTCCGCCGGCTTATCTAACATGGGGGGCCCCGAGATGGCCCCCCAAACCCCCCAACGCTCGTCGCGCCCCGGCCAAGCCGTGGCGCGCCTCGACTCCCAAAGGGATGCCGCACGCGCGATCTGGGAGGCGGCGCTCGCTGCCGGCGACGTCGTCCCGCTCGTCCAGCGCGCTCTCGACCAGCACGCCAGCCAGCTCGTAAGCCGTTCCGGGCACCGACTGCACGTCTTCGGCTGCGGCAAGGCGAGCGGCGCGATGGCGGCCGCGTTGGAGCAGGCGCTCGGAGACCGGATCGCCGATGACGGTCTGGTCGTCGTGAAGGACGGGTATACGGTGCGCACCGAGCGGATCGAGCTTCGCGAGGCCGGGCATCCGGTGCCCGACGCGCGCGGCCAGGCGGCCGCCGAGGCGATCGTCGAGCGTGCGCGCGGCGCGGGCGCCGAGGATCTGGTGATCTTCCTCGTCTCCGGCGGCGGCTCGGCGCTGACACCGGCGCCAACACCACCGATCACGCTGGCGGAAAAGCAGGAGACGACGCGGCTGCTGCTGGGCGCGGGCGCGACGATCAACGAGCTCAACGCCGTCCGCAAGCATCTGTCGCGCTTCAAAGGCGGGCAACTCGCGCGCGCGGCCGCGCCCGCGACGGTGGTGTCGCTCATCCTGTCCGACGTCATCGGCGATCCGCTCGACGTCATCGCCTCCGGACCGACGGCGCCCGATCCGAGCACGTTCGCCGACGCCGTCACGGTGCTCGAGCGGCGCGGCGTCGCCGACCGCGTGCCGCGCGCCGTACGCACTCGGCTGGACGCAGGCGCGCGCGGGGAGATCGCCGAGACGCCGAAGCCGGGCGACGCGTTGTTCGAGCGCGTGAGCAACGTCGTCATCGGCAACAACGCGCTGGTGGTGGACGCGGCGGCCGCCAACGCGCGCCGGCTCGGCTATCGCGCCGAGATCCTGACGCGCGCGCTCCAGGGCGAAGCACGTGACGTCGCGCGCGAGCTGATCGCGCGCGCGCGGACGCTGCCGCCGCGCACGTGTCTCATCGCCGGCGGCGAGACGACGGTGACCGTGCGCGGGGGCGGGCGAGGCGGACGATGCCAGGAGTTCGCGCTCGCCGCGGCACTCGAGCTCACGCCCGACGATCGCCTCGTGGTGCTGGCCGCCGGCACCGATGGCACCGATGGGCCGACGGATGCCGCCGGCGCAGTCGTGGATGCGACGACCGTCGCGCGCGGCGAGACCGCCGGCCGCGCGGCGCGCGCGGCACTCGCCGACAACGACGCCTACACGTTTCTCGCCGGGGCGGGCGATCTCGTCGTCACGGGTCCGACCAATACGAATCTTCTCGACGTGTACCTTTGCCTGCGCGAGTGAACACATTTGCAGGGCGACTGCCTATCGCGTGGGCGAAGCGCTCTAAGTGCTCGCAATCTCATCGACAGACTCGGTTTCCGCACACGGTTATCCACGGGTCGTTCACGAAACCTGTGGATCACCGCGTGTAGAGTTTTCTCCGCGGAGAAACGGAACGGAGCATCCGCGGCCGGTGCTTAGCGCGGCGTACCCGTCGTCGAGCTGCCCAACACGCTGTCGCCGAGCAGACCATTCGGTCCCGCCGTCGTCGTTCCTTGCGTCGACGGAGTCCCGACCGCTCCCGTTGTCGAACCGCCGGAATCGAACGGCGCGCCGCCAAGCGTGCCCGGGATGCCACCGGTCATCGACCCTCCGGCGGTATTCGGGGTGCCGCCAAGCGTGCCCGGAATGCCGCCCGGTCATGGAGCTCGTGACGCCTGGAGTCACGGGCGTCGTCGGAGTCCGTGACATGCGCATGCTGCCGCCGCGACCTTGTGCGAGCGCCGGGCCGGCGACGAGCACGCCGCCGGCAAGGATCGCAACGTAAAAACCCTGTCTCATGGTCGCCTCCCGAGCGGGCTGTTGCTCGTATGACGCTCGGGGGTGACGGCCCGTTACACCGCGGCCCGCGTGTTATTCTGCGTCCAATGTCCGCGCGGAATCTCGTCGGAATGCTCGCTTCGGAGATGGAAGACCTCGCGGTCGAGCTCGGCGCGTCACGCTATCGCGGCCGTCAACTCGCCACGTGGATCTATCGCAAGGGCGTCGTGGATCTGGATGCGATGAGCGATCTACCGAAGGACTTTCGCGCCGCGCTCGCGACCCGCGTTGGCGTCGCGCTGCCCGAGATCGAGCGTGAGACGCCGTCGCAGGACCAGAGCCGCAAGCTCGTGTTTCGCCTGGCGGACGGGGCACTCGTCTCGAGCGTGCTCATGCCCGACGAGGGGCGCGTCACGCTGTGTCTGTCCACGCAAGTCGGCTGCGGCTATGCGTGCGCCTTCTGCCTGACCGGGACGATGGGGCTCGTGCGCAACCTGACCGCCGCAGAGATGGTCGGCCAGGTGTTGCGTGCGAACGCCGTGGAGCACGCGACACATCTGGTGTTCATGGGCATGGGCGAGCCGCTGGCGAACTTCGCGGAGGTCGTGAAGACCCTCAAGATCCTCACCGACGCCAAGCTCGGCTTCGGATACTCTCCGCGCCGGATCACGGTCTCCACCGTCGGTCTCGTCGGCGGGATCGACAAGCTCGCACGCGAAAACCTCAAGGTGAATCTCGCGATCTCGCTGCACGCCGCCTCCGACGAGGTCCGCTCGCGGCTCATGCCCGTCAATCGCGCGTTCGACCTCGAGACGCTGATGGCAGCCGTTCGTCGCTATCCGCTCGCGCCGCGGCAGCGCGTCTTCTTCGAGTACGTGCTGCTGGAAGGCGTGAACGACAGCGCCGACGATGCGCAGCGGCTGGCCCGTCTGCTGCGGAACGTGCGCGCCAAGGTGAACCTGATCCCGTTCAACGACTGGCCCGGCTCGCAGTTCCGCCGGCCGCCGCTGGCACGGATCCTGGCGTTCCAGTCGATCCTCCTGGAGGCCGGTATCACGACGACGGTGCGCTGGAGCAAGGGCGAGGACATCGGCGCGGCCTGCGGACAGCTGAAGGAAGCCGTCGCGTGAGCGCTCGCGTGGCCTTCGCGACGCTCGGCTGCCGACTCAACCAGGTCGACAGCCAGCAGGTGCAGGCGGCCCTCGAGGCGCGGGGCTTCTCGACGGTGCCGTTCGGCGCGCCCGCGGATGTCGTTGTCGTCAACACCTGCACGGTCACGGCGCGCGCCGAAGTCTCCGACCGCCAACTGATCCGCCGCGCGCGACGCGCCAATCCCGACGCCCGCGTCGTGGTGACCGGCTGCTGGGCTCAGACAAGCGCCGGCGAAGTCGCACGCCTGCCGGGCGTGGATCTCGTGGTCGGCAACGCCGACAAAGAGCGCCTGCCCGCGTTGGTGGACGAGATTCTCAGCGCGCCGAGGGGACGCACGCGCATCGAGATCGGTGACCTGCGCGGCGCGCGGGTGAGCA
Organism: Candidatus Methylomirabilota bacterium; assembly: GCA_046725765.1. GTDB lineage: Bacteria > Methylomirabilota > Methylomirabilia > Rokubacteriales > CSP1-6 > AR12. The sequence continues at coordinate 12,892 of JBKOZH010000286.1, forward strand.
CGAGCGATCTGCCAGTGCGCGCATTCGGCCGCTCGCGCGCGTTCGTGAAGGTCCAGGACGGCTGCCAGCACCGCTGCGCCTTCTGCATCGTGCCGCAGGCCCGGGGCGCCAGTCGGAGTCTCGGCCGCGAGCACGTGGTGGCGCAGGTGCGCCGGCTCGTGGACGCCGGCCACCCGGAGATCACGCTGACCGGCGTCGACCTCGGTCACTACGGCGCCGATCTCGTGCCGCGGACGTCGCTCGCGGCGCTGCTGCGCGACCTCGCGGACATTCGCGGATTGCGCTGGCTGCGGCTGTCGTCGATGCTCCCCGCGTACTTCACCGACGAGCTGCTCGATCTGCTCACCAGCGCGCCGGCGATCGCGCCGCACCTGCACGTGCCGCTGCAGAGCGGGAGCAACCGCGTGCTGCGCGCGATGCGGCGGCCCTACAGCGTCGCGATGTACCGCGCGTTGATCGAGCGGCTCGCGGGCGCCATCCCGCGCCTGGGTCTGGGCGCCGACGTCATCGCCGGCTTTCCGGGCGAGACGGACGACGACGCGCACGCCACCGAGGCGCTCATCGACGAGCTGCCGTTCACATACCTGCACGTGTTTCCGTACTCCGATCGCAACGGCACCGAGGCGGTCGCGCGCGGCGGCAAGGTGGATGGCGCGACGATTGCCGAGCGCGCCGCGCGGCTGCGCCAGCTCGGTGCGGCCAAGGCCCAGGCATTTCGCCGCTCGCTCGTTGGACGGACGGAAGACGTGCTGGTGCTCCAGACGCGCGACCGGGCAACGGGTGGTCTGGTCGGCCTCACCGGCAGCTACGTCGAGGTCGTCTTCGACGGGACCGACGCGGAGATCCGCCGCGTCGCACGCGTGCGTGTCACCGGGGTGAACGGCACCGTGCGTGGCGAGCTGTCCGCCATGTCGCTGGCGTCGCGGCAGGAGGCGGGCGCTGCATGACGGGCGGCGCGATCGGCATCATCGGCGGAAGTGGCCTCTACGAGCTTGAAGGGCTGACGGATGTGCGCTGGCGTAGAGTGCGCACGCCGTTCGGCGATCCCTCCGACGAGTTCTGTACCGGCATGCTCGATGGGCGTGCCGTCGTCTTCCTGCCGCGCCACGGCCGCGGCCACCGGCTCACGCCGACGGAGCTGAACTTCCGCGCCAACGTCTGGGGGCTGAAGTCGCTCGGTGTCGAGTGGGTCGTGTCCGTATCGGCGGTCGGCAGCATGAAGGAGGACATCCGGCCGCTCGACCTCGTGATTCCTGACCAGTTCATCGATCTCACGAAGCGACGCGTGTCCTCGTTCTTCGGCGACGGGATCGTGGCGCACGTCGGAATGGCCGATCCCGTGTGCGCTCAGCTCGGCGACCTGCTCGAGAAGGCCGCGACCGGCACGGGGCGTCCCGTGCATCGCGGCGGCACCTACGTCTGTATCGAAGGGCCGCAGTTCTCCACCCGTGCCGAGTCGGGTGTGTACCGGACGTGGGGTGCGGCCGTCATCGGGATGACCAACATGCCCGAGGCCAAGCTCGCGCGCGAAGCGGAGCTCTGTTACGCGACGCTCGCGCTGCCGACCGACTACGACGTCTGGCACGAGACCCACGCGGCGGTCAGCGTCGAAGCGGTGGTCGCCAATCTCTTGCAGAACGTCACGACAGCGAAAGAAGTGCTGCGCCGGCTGATCCCGACGATCGGCGGCCCGCGCACGTGCGAGTGCCCGAGCCTGCTCGACAAAGCGGTGATCACGAGCCCGGCAGCGTTTCCGCACGCGACGCGACGGCGGCTCGACCTTCTGATCGGCAAGTATTTTCCGGACGAACGACGCAGCCGGCAGGCACCTAGGACGGCCCACCCACGCCGAAAGCCGAGCTAGCGCCATCGATACAAACGCCGGCATGCATCTCTCTCAGGCCACCCACGGCGAACGCCTAGCTGGCGCTCCAATACAATCGGAGCCGGCATGCATCTCTCTCAGGCCACCCACGGCGAACGCCTAGCTGGCGCTCCAATACAATGACCGACGAGCTCGACGTGATCGGTATCGGCAACGCGCTCGTGGACGTCCTGTCCAATGAGGACGAGGTATTTCTGGAGCGCCACGGCCTCGTCAAAGGGACGATGCACCTGGTCGACGAAGCGCGCGCCCGGCAGCTCTACGAAGCGATGGGGCCGGGGATCGAGATCTCGGGCGGCTCGGCGGCGAACACGATCGTCGGTGTCGCGTCCTTCGGCGGCCGCGCGCACTACGTCGGCAAGGTGCGTAACGATCAGCTGGGCGAAGTCTTCAGCCACGACCTGCGCTCGATCGGCGTGCGCTACACGACGCCGATGGCGACGAGCGGCCCGTCCACGGGACGTTGCCTCATCGTGGTGACTCCCGACGCGCAGCGGACGATGAACACGTACCTCGGCGCCTCGACGCAGCTCGGCTCCGCCGACGTCGACGCCCGACTCGTTTCCCGCGGCCGGATCCTGTATCTCGAAGGCTATCTGTTCGACCCGCCCGCGGCGCAGGAGGCGTTTCGGGTGGCGGCAGACATCGCGCATGGCGCCGGGCGCAAGGTCGCGCTCACGCTCTCGGATCCGTTTTGCGTTGACCGCCACCGCGCGGCATTTGTCGACCTCGTCCAGCGCCACGTCGACGTGCTCTTCGCCAACGAGATGGAGATCTGCGCGCTCTACCAGGTCAACGAGTTCGACGCCGCGGTCGAGCGCGTGCGCGAGCACTGCGACATTGCGGCACTGACACGCAGCGAGCGGGGCTCGGTCATCGTCGCGGACGACGAGGTTCACCTCATCGACGTGCAGCCCGTCGACATCGTAATCGACACGACCGGAGCCGGCGACCTGTACGCGGCGGGGTTTCTGTTCGGGCTGAGTCGCGGCATGGATCTCGCCACCTGCGGCCGCCTTGGCGCGCTCGCCGCGGCCGAGGTCATCTCCCACGTCGGAGCCCGCCCGCTCAAGCCGCTCGGTGAGCTGGCCGGGACGCTGCTGGCATGAACGCCACGCTCGAGACGAAATACACGCGCCTGCTCGACACGCTCCGCGAGCTGGAGAGCGTCGTCGTCGCGTTCTCTGGGGGGGTGGACTCGACGCTGCTCGCGCGCGCCGCGAAGGACGCCCTCGGCGAGCGCGCCGTGCTCGTCACCGCCGACTCGGAGACGTATCCGGAGGGCGAGCTGACGGAGGCCAGGCGGCTGGCCGCGCTGATCGGCCTGCGGCACGTCGTTGTGCGCACCGACGAGCTGGCGAATCCCGAGTACGCGCGCAACGGCGCCAACCGCTGCTTCTTCTGCAAGGAGGCGCTGTTCACGCACCTGGCGCCGATCGCTGAGCGCGAAGGCTGCCGCGCGCTAGTGTACGGCGCGAACGTGGACGACCTCGGCGATCACCGGCCGGGCATGCAGTCGGCGAAGCAGCGAGGCGTGCGCGCGCCGATGATCGAGGCGGAGCTGACCAAGGCGGAGATCCGCGAGCTCTCCCGCGCCCTCGGGCTGCCGACGTGGGACAAGCCCGCCTTTGCGTGCCTGTCGTCGCGATTCCAGTATGGCGACCGCATCACGGCCGACAAGCTGCGCCAGGTCGACGCCGCGGAGGCATATCTGAAAGCCCTCGGCTTCCGTCAGTTCCGCGTGCGCCACCACGAGCGGCTCGCCCGGCTCGAGATCGCGCGCGACGAGCTGTCGCGGCTGTGGGAAGACGGACGCCACGACGCGATCGTGGCGCGCTTCCGCGAGCTCGGGTATGTCTACGTCGCCGTTGATCTCGCCGGTTTTCAGTCCGGCTCGGCGAATCTCCTGCTGAAGCTCGGGCGCCCCAATGGACCCTGAAGCGCTGCGTGCGCTGCTCGACGCCGTCGCGGCCGGCCAGGTGACCGCCGACGCCGCGATGCAGCGCCTCCGCGATCTGCCGTATGCGGACCTGGGGTTTGCCAAGGTCGATCTGCATCGCGCGCTGCGCGCGGGAGCCGCGGAGGCGGTGTTCTGTCCCGGCAAGACGCCGGCGCAGGTGGTCGCGATTTTGAAGAGGCTCGTGGCCGATCACGTCAACGTGCTCGCCACGCGCGCCGACGACGCCGTCGCCGCGGCGGTGGCCGCCGCCGGCGTGCCGCACGCGTGGCACCCGCTCGCGCGTCTGATCGTCGCGCGGCCCGAGCACCGCGAGGCGCTCGGGCTCATCGTCGTCGCCGCCGCGGGCACCGCGGACCTGCCGGTGGCCGAGGAGGCCGCGCTGGTCGCCGAGGCGATGGGCAATCGCGTCGAGCGCGTGACCGACTGCGGCGTGGCGGGACTGCACCGCCTGCTCGCGCATCGCGAGCTCCTCGCCGAGGCGAACGTCATCGTCGCCGTCGCCGGCATGGAGGGCGCGCTGCCGAGCGTCATCGGCGGGCTGGTCGATCGGCCGGTGATCGCCGTGCCGACGAGCGTCGGCTATGGCACGTCGCTCAACGGCCTCGCGGCGCTGCTCGCGATGCTGAACTCGTGCGCGCCGGGCGTGTCGGTGGTCAACGTCGACAATGGATACGGCGCGGCGCACCAGGCGAGCCTCATCAATCATCTGGTCGCGAAGATCCGCTGACGCGCCGCCGATGAGCGTCGTCGCAACCCGCCGCCACTGACGATGGCCCGACTGGCCTACTTCGACTGCCCGAGCGGGGCGGCGGGCGACATGATCATGGCCGCGCTCGTGGACGCAGGCGCGCCCTTCGACGCGCTTCGGGACGGTCTGCGCGGCCTCGACCTCGGCGGGTGGGAGCTCGTCCGGCGGGAGGTGCGCCGCGGCGCGTTCCGAGCGACGAAGATCGACGTCGACATCGACGCCGCTGCGCACCATCACCACCGCACGCTCGGCGACATCCTCGCCATTCTCGAACGGAGCCGCTTGCCCGCGGAGGTGGCGGAGCGCGCCCGCCGGATCTTCGAGCGGCTTGCGGACGCCGAGGCGCGCGTGCACGGCACGTCCCGCGAGCAGGTGCACTTCCACGACGTCGGCGCCGTCGACGCGATCGTCGACGTCACCGGCGGCGTCCTCGGGTTGCACCTGCTCGGCGTCGAGACGATCTATGTCTCGCCGCTGCCCCTGGGCGGCGGCTTCGTCGACGGCGCGCACGGCCGGATGCCGATTCCCGGTCCCGGCACCGCCGAGCTGCTGCGCGGCTTTCCCGTCGTCGACACGGGCGTGCGCTTCGAGCTCGTGACACCCACCGGCGCGGCGATTCTCACGACGCTCGCGCGGCCCGCGCTGCGACCGCCACCCATGACACTCGCCGCCGTCGGCTATGGGGCCGGCACGCGAGACTTCCCGGACACGCCGAACGTGTTGCGCTGCTTCGTCGGCGAGCCCACGGAGCACGGTGGGGCGACCGAGACCGTCGTGACCGTCGAGACGACCATCGACGACATGTCGCCGCAGCTCTACGAGCCGTTGATCGATCGGCTGTTCGAGACGGGCGCGCTCGACGTCTTCCTCACCCCGGTCGTCATGAAGCGCAGCCGGCCCGGCACGGTGCTCACGGCGCTCTGTCCGCCGGAGCGGGTGGGGGACGTGAGCCGCGTCCTGTTCGAGGAGTCGTCTACCATCGGGGTGCGCTGGTCCGAATGGCGGCGCGCGGTCCTGCCGCGCGAGATCGTGACGCTGACCACGACCTATGGGCCGCTGCCGTTCAAGGTCTCGCGCCTCGAAGGCCGTGTCGTCACCGTGACGCCCGAGTTTGCCGACGTCGCCCGCGTCGCGCGCGAGAAATCGCTGCCCGTCCGCGAGGTGCTCGACCAGGCGCGCGCCGAGGGCCGCCGGCTCCTGTCCGGGCGTTGACAGGGCCGGGCGCCGGTCTTAACCTCTCGGGCGCCGAGGTCATACCCTGGAGGTCCACGCCGTGAAGCACTCAGTCAAGATGACCATCAACGGACAGACCCAGACGCACGAGGTCGAGCCGCGCCTGCTGCTCGTGCATTACATCCGCGAGGCCGTCGGCCTCACGGGTACGCACGTCGGGTGCGACACGAGCCAGTGCGGCGCGTGCACGATCCTCATGGACGGCCAGGCCGTGAAGTCGTGCACGGTCTTCGCCGTGCAGGCGGACGGCGCCAAGATCACGACGATCGAGGGGCTCGCCAAGGACGGGGACCTGCATCCGATCCAGCAGGGCTTCTGGGAAAAGCACGGGCTGCAGTGTGGCTTCTGCACGCCGGGCATGATCCTCGCCGCCCACCAGATGCTCGAGCGCTATCCCAAGCCCTCCGAGGAGCAAATTCGCCACCAGCTGGAAGGCAATCTGTGCCGGTGCACCGGCTACCACAACATCGTGAAGGCGATCCAGTGGGCGTCGGAGCACATGGCCCAGGCGAAGTGAGGTAGCGCCATGGCGACTGCGACCGACACGCGTCTGCTCGGCAAGTCGATCAAGCGTCGCGAGGATCCGCGCTTCATCACGGGGCGCGGCAACTATACCGACGACCTGAAGCTGCCCGGGATGACCTATGCCGCGTTCGTGCGTAGCCCGCACGCGCACGCGAAGATCCGCGGCATCGACGTCACGCGCGCGAAAGCGCACCCCGGCGTGGTCGCGATCTTCACCGGCAAGGACCTCACCGGTGTGAACTCGCTCCCGTGCGGGTGGCTGCTGCCCGAGCTGAAGGTGCCACCGCATCCGCCGCTCGCCGTCGACACCGCGTGCTACGTGGGCGACCCGGTCGCGGTGGTGATCGCCGAGAGCCAGGACGCCGCCCTCGACGCGGCGGAAAAAGTGAAGGTGGACTGGGAGGTGCGGCCCGCCGTCACCGCCACCGCGAAGGCGGCGGACAAGGGCGCGCCCCAGATCCACGAGGTCGCTCCGGGCAATGTCGCGTTCAAATGGCAGATTGGCGACGCGGCGGCCGCGGACGCGGCCTTCAAGAGCGCGGCGGTCACCGTGAAGAAGCGCATCGTCAACCAGCGGCTCGTCGCGAACGCCATGGAGCCGCGCGCGTGCGTGGCGCGCTTCGAGCCGGCGACGGGCGATCTCACGCTGTGGGTGACCTCGCAGAACCCGCACGTGCATCGGCTGCTCATGACGGCATTCGTCCTCGGCATTCCGGAGCATAAGGTGCGCGTGATCTCGCCGGACGTCGGCGGCGGCTTCGGCAGCAAGATCTTCCTCTACAACGAGGAGACCGTGTGCTCGTGGGCGACGCGGCAGATCAAGCGCCCCATCCGCTGGACGTCCACGCGACGGGAGGCGTTCCAGACCGACGCGCACGGCCGCGACCACGTCACCGACGCGGAGCTGGCGCTGTCGCGCGAGGGCAAGATCCTCGCGCTGCGCGTGAAGACGGTCGCCAACCTTGGCGCGTACCTGTCGACGTTTGCGCCGGCGGTGCCGACGTACCTGTACGGCACGCTGCTCAACGGCGTCTACGAGATGGGCGCCATTCACTGCGACGTGACGGGCGTCTTCACGAACACGACGCCGGTGGATGCCTACCGCGGTGCCGGCCGGCCCGAGGCGGCCTATCTGCTGGAGCGGATGATCGAGGCCGGCGCGGCCGCACTCTCGATGGACGTGGCCGAGATCCGCAAGAAGAACTTCATCCCGAAGTTCGAGCACGGCTACCAGACGAAGGTGGCGCTGACGTACGACAGCGGCAACTACGGGGCGGCCTTCGACAAGCTGCTGACGATGCTGGACTACAAGAAGGTGCGGACCGAGCAGGAGGCCGCGCGCAAGGAGGGCAAGCTGATCGGCGTCGGGTTCTCGACATACATCGAGGCCTGCTCGATCGCGCCGTCCAAGGTCGTCGGCTCACTCGGTGCGCAGGCCGGCCTCTATGAATCGGGCATCGTGCGCGTGCATCCCACCGGCAAGGTGACCGTCTTCACCGGCTCGCACGCCCACGGTCAGGGCCACGAGACGACGTTCAGCCAGCTGGTCGCCGACGAGCTCGGCGTGCCGATGGACGACGTCGAGATCGTGCACGGCGACACGGGCGCCATCGCGTTCGGAATGGGGACCTACGGCAGCCGCTCGGCGTCGGTCGGCGGCACCGCGATCCACATGTCGATCCACAAGATCAAGGAGAAGGGCAAGAAGATCGCGGCGCATCTGCTCGAGGCATCGCCGGGCGACATCGAGTACGTGAACGGCCAGTTCCAGGTGAAGGGCTTCCCGGGCAAGGCGGTGCCGTTCGGCCAGGTCGCGCTCACCGCGTACGTGCCGCACAACTATCCCGAGGGCCTCGAGCCCGGCCTGGAGGAGACGTCGTTCTACGATCCGTCGAACTTCTGCTTCCCCTTCGGCGCCCATGCGTGCGTGGTGGAAGTCGATCGCGACACGGGCCACGTCAAGATGGTGCGCTATGTGGCGGTGGACGACGTGGGCAACGTCATCAATCCGATGATCGTGGACGGCATGGTGCACGGCGGCATCGCCCAGGGCGTGGGACAAGCGCTGTGGGAGGGCGCCGTGTATGAGGACGGCTCGGGCCAGCTCGTGACCGGGACGATGATGGATTACGCGCTGCCGAAGGCCGACATGCTGCCGATGTACGAGACGGAGCGCACGGTCACCCCGACGCCGGTCAATCCGCTGGGCATCAAGGGCGCGGGCGAGACGGGGACGATCGCGGCCACGCCCGCCGTCGTCAACGCCGTGGTGGACGCGCTGCGTCCGCTCGGGATCGATCACATCGAGGCGATGCCTCTGACGCCCGAGCGCGTGTGGGCATCGATTCAGGCCGCCAAGGCCGGTCGCTAGAGGAGAGGGCCATGTACCCAGCCGCATTCGAGTACCACGCGCCGTCGACGGTGAACGAGGCGCTGCAGCTGCTCGGCACGCTCGACGACGCCAAGATCCTCGCCGGCGGTCACAGCTTGATTCCGATGATGAAGCTGCGTCTGGCGCAGCCCAAGAACCTGATCGACCTCCGCAAGATTCCGGGCCTGTCCGGGATCAAAGAAGACGGCAGCACGATCTCGATCGGCGCGATGACGACCCACTGGGAGGTCGAGTCGTCGAAGGTGCTCAAGGCCAAGTGTCCGGTCGTCTCGGAGACGGCCGCGATGATCGGCGATCCCGCGGTGCGCAACAAAGGCACGATCGGCGGCTCGCTTGCACACGGCGATCCGGCGGCCGACATGCCGGCGACAGCCATTGCGCTCGGCGTCGAGTTCGTCTGTCAGGGGAAGAGCAAGCGCACGGTGAAGGTCGACGACTGGTTCAAGGGGCTCATGGAGACCGGCCTCGGAGAGGACGAGCTGCTCGTCGAGATCCGCGTGCCCGCGCTCGCGAAGGGCATGGGGGCCGCATATCTGAAGTTTCCGCACCCCGCCTCGCGCTTCGCGGTGGTCGGCGTGGCCGCGGTGGTCACGCTGGACAAGGACGGCAAGTGCACGAAGGCGGGCGTCGGCGTCACCGGCGCCGGCACGCATGCCGTCCGCGCCAAGGGCGTCGAAGCTGCGCTCACCGGCAAGCGGCTGGACGCGGCGACCATCGAGGCCGCCGCCGCGAAGGCCGCCGAGGGCGTCGATGTGCAGGCGGACCTGCAGGGCTCGGTCGAATACAAGTCGCATCTCTGCCGCGTGTTCGCCAAGCGCGCCCTCGAGGCCGCAGTCAAGCGCGCGCAAGCGTAGCCTCTGCGACGGTGAGCGGGGCACGGGCACAGCGCCGGCCCCGCTCGACCTCGCAAATCGACGATCGCGATGGCGCCTGTCATGGGGCCACGACTCGCACCCGCGCCCACCGCCGCGCCTCCCGCGATGCGATGATCGCTGCGATTGTTCTTGCCGCCGGGTTCGCCCGGCGCATGGGCCGCCAGAAGCTCCTTCTCGATCTCAACGGCAAGCCCGTGGTGCGCTGGTCCGTCGAAGGCGCCCTTCCGCACGTCGGCGACTGCGTCGTGATCACCGGCGAGGATGACACCGCCGTGCGCGGAGCATTGGCCGGTCTCGCGGTTCGCTTCGCCGTCAACGCGCGGCCGCAAGACGGCCAGGGTTCTTCGATCGCGGTGGGCGCGAGCGCGCTCGCTCCGGCGACGGCGGCCGCGCTCATCGTGCTGGGCGATCAGCCCCGCACACCGCCGAACGTCATTCCCGCGCTGCTCGCGGCGCAACGGGCGAGCGGCAAGGCGATCGTGGCGCCGTCGTACCTCGGCGTGCGTGGCACGCCGGTGCTGTTCGCGGCGCCGGTGTTTGCCGAGTTACGCGCGCTCGGCGGGGATGCCGGCGCTCGTAGTGTGCTGCTGGCGCGCCCGGAGCGCGTCGAGGTGGTCGAGTTCGACGCCGCGATGCCGGGTGACGTGGACACGCCGGAGGACTTCGCGCGCCTGCACGAATCCCGGGAAAACTTGTGAGCCACGTCTAGAATAGACGCCATGCGCGACGAAATCAGGAAGATCCAGCAGCTGATGGAGGCCGCCGACTACGTCACCGACGCGCCCGTGGCGACCTCGGTGCACCTCGCGACGACATTACGCAAGCCGCTCTTGATCGAAGGCCACGCAGGCGTCGGCAAGACGGAGATCGCCAAGGTCATGTCGCGGATGCTCGCCACCAATCTCATTCGCCTGCAGTGTTACGAAGGCCTCGACGCGGCCGCCGCGCTCTACGAGTGGAACTACCAGAAGCAGATCCTGCACATCAAGCTGCACGAAACCTCGGGCCGCTCGGCGAGCGACGAAGAGCGCGAGATCTTTTCCGAGAATTTCTTGCTCCGGCGGCCGCTGCTGCAGGCGATCTCGCAGCCCGATCAGGCGCCGGTGCTGCTCGTCGACGAGGTCGACCGGGCGGACGAGGAATTCGAGGCCTTCATGCTCGAGGTCTTCTCCGACTGGCAGGTGACGATTCCGGAGATCGGCACCATCAAGGCAACGCATCCGCCCCACGTCGTGCTGACCTCCAACCGTACGCGCGAGCTCTCCGACGCGCTCCGCCGCCGCTGCCTCTATCTGTGGATCGACTACCCGGACTTCGACAAAGAAGTGCGCATCGTGCAGCTGAAGGTCCCCGCGCTGAACCAGACGCTCGCGCGCGAGGTGACACGCTTCATGGAGGCGCTACGCCGAATGCGCCTGGCCAAGGTGCCTGGCGTGGCCGAGACGCTGGACTGGGCGCACGCACTGGCCGCGCTGCACGCCGATCATCTCGACGAGGCGCTGGTGAGCGAGACGATCGGCGCCGTGCTGAAGGACGCCGACGACATCAAGCGCCTGCGCGCCGAGGTCGCGAAGTCGGGCCTCGGGCCGATGCTGGCCACGCCCTGACGTGAGCCGCAGCCTCGGCGCCGCGATGGTGCGTTTCGCGGCGCTCTTGCGGCGTCATGGCCTTCCCGTCACACCGGAGCACGTCAGCGACGGTGTGCGCGCCCTCGAGCAGCTCGATCTCGCCGATCGCGAGGAGGTTCGCACCGGGCTGCGCGCGGTGTTCGCGAGCCGTCCCGAGGACTTCGCGACCTTCGATCGCGCCTTCGACGCGTTCTGGCGCGTCCACACCGACGCCGACCGCGTGGCCGAGGCGCTCGCGCCGCCGGCGCTGCCCGAGCACGCACCGCCGGGGCTCGAGCGCGCCGGGCGGGAGACGCTTGCGCTCGACGCGTGGCAGGAGGGTGGGGAGGAGGACGGCGGCGACGAGCCCGTCGGTGTGCCGGCGGCGTCGGAGCTGGAGGCGCTGGCCGCGCGCGACTTCTCCACGTTCTCACCGGACCAGCTCGACGAGATCCTTCGCCTGACGCTCAAGATCGCGCGGCGACTCGCGCGACGAATCAGCCGGCGGCGTCGTCCGTCGGCGCGGCGGGGACGAATCGACCTGCGGCGCACGCTGCGCGCGAACCTCACGCGCGGCGAGCTGATCGATCTGCGCTACCGCCGGCGCAAGCGCAAGAAGGTGCGGCTGGTGCTGCTGTGCGACGTGTCCGGCTCGATGGATCTCTATAGCCGGTTCCTGCTGCAATTCCTGTTCGCGCTGCAGTCGGCGTTCTCACGCGTCGAGACGTTTACGTTCTCGGTGCGGCTCACGCGCGTCACCGACTACCTCCGCACGCGCTCGTATCGCGAGGTGCTCCGGCGGCTCGAGGCGGTGAAGGATTGGTCGGGCGGCACGAAGATCGGCGAGTCGCTCGCCGAGTTCAATCGCGGCTGGCCCGCGCTGGTGGACCGCCGAACGATCGTGATCCTGCTCTCGGACGGCTGGGACACGGGCGATCCCGAGCTGCTCGCCGCCGAGCTGCTCCGCATCAAGCGCCGCGCCGGCCGCGTCATCTGGCTCAATCCGCTGCTCGGCAACCCCTCGTACGAGCCGCTGACGCGGGGCATGGCGGCGGCCTTGCCGCTCGTCGACCGCTTCGCGGCGGCGCACAACCTCGCGGCCCTGCGCGACCTCGCCGGCGCGCTCGCGCTGTGATCCGCAGCAATTTCGTCCGTCGGTCGCGACCGAACCCGCTAGCTTCTACTCCACTCGGCGCCGATTTCGTTTTCTCGACGCCGAGCGTATGATTGGAGATCGTGGCGGAACTCTTCGATCACATTGACGAATTGCGGCGCGCCGGCGGCCGCGTCGCCGTCGCTACCCTGGTCAACACGCGAGGCACCACTCCCCGCAAGGAGGGCGCCAAGATGCTGGTCGGCGAGGGCGGCCGCGTGCTCGGCTCGGTCACCATCGGCGGATGCGTCGATGCGCAGGTGATCGAGGAGTCCGAGGACGTGCTGAGCAGCATGCGCCCGCGCCTGCTCGAGATGAATCTCGGCGACGAAGATGCGTGGGAGATCGGCCTCACCTGCGGCGGCACGATCGAGGTCTTCGTCGAGCCGCTGGCCCTCGACGGCTCCCCCGACGTCGGCGCGCGGATGTACGAGCGTGTGCGAGAGCACGCCCGCCACGGCCGCCACGGCGCGATCGTGACGCGCCTTGACGGGCCGGGCGGCAAGCTGCTCGTCCTCGACGACGGCACCACCGAGGGGACGCTGGGCGACGGGTTTCTGGACCAGCGCTTCGCCGCCGAGGCGCGTGACGCCATCGCGCGAGGCGCCTCGCGCGCGCTGTTCCTCGAGTCGGTGCGTGGCTTCGTCGAAGTCATCGCGCCGCCGGCCCTCTTGCTCGTCGTGGGAGCCGGTCACGTGGCGATGCCGCTCACGTCGCTGGCTCGCGTGCTTGGCTACCGCACCGTCGTGGTGGACGGCCGTCCGCGGTTCGCGACGAAGGAGCGCTTCCCCGACGTCGACGAGCTCAAGATCGGCATTCCGTCCGAGCTGATTCGCGAGTATCCGCTGGTGCCGTCGACGGCGCTCGTGCTCGTCGCCCACGACTACAAGTACGACATGCCCGTCCTCAAGCACGCGCTCGAGACCAACGTCGGCTACATCGGGATGTTGGGATCGTCGCGTCGCGGCGGGACGATCTTGCGCCACCTCGCCGAGGACGGTGTGAGCGCGGAGGCGCTCGCCCGCGTCCACGTCCCGATCGGACTCGACCTCGGAGCCCGCTCCGCGCCGGAGATCGCGCTGGCGATCCTGGCCGAGATCCAGGCCGTGCGGGGTGGCGGCACCGGCCGCTCGCTGAGCCAGCGAACGTGAAAGCCGTGGCACAGCGGCGCCACGGCGCCACGCTCGATCTGCTCGTCGATCGCGTGCTCTGCCATGATGTCCGCGATGCCGACGGCAAGGTGAGGCTCGCCAAGGGCGCTCGACTCGATGCCGAAGCCGCGCGGACGCTGCTGGGGTTGCCGTGGGACGAGGTCCACGTCCTGGCGCTGGAGCCCGGCGATCTGCACGAGGAAGATGCGGGACGCCGCCTGGCCGCGGCCGTGGCCGGCGATGGCGTCGAGGTCAAGGGCTATACCGGGGGGCAGTGGACGCTGACCGCGGCTCGGCGCGGGCTCTTGCGCGTGGATACCGCGCGGCTCGCGGCCGTCAACGGTCATCAGGGCATGGCGGTGTTCACGCTGTTTGATCGCCAGCCGGTGGACCGGGGCGAGACCGTCGCCAAGGCAAAGGTCACTCCGCTGGCGATCGCCGGTGACACGGTGAGCTCGGTGGAGCAGGCCGCGCGTGGCGGCGCCCTGACGGTGGCCGCGTTTCGACCCGCCGCGCTCGGCACCGTGGCGCGCGAGAGTCTCGAGCCCAAGCAGCGCGCGCGCTTCGAGACCGCGCTGAAGACCAAGATCGACTGGTTCGGCGGGCGCCTGCTGCCCGTGCGCTTTGCCGGCGCGACGCCGCGCGCCGTCGCGGACGAGCTGAGCGCGCTGCGCGCCGAGGGTGCCGACGTCCTCATCGTCGCCGGTGCGAGCGCGCTCGATCCGCTCGACCCGGTCTTCGGTGGGCTCACGCTGCTCGGCGCGCGCATGGAGCGGCATGGCGCGCCGGCGCATCCGGGAAGCCTGCTGTTCCTGGCCCGCTGGCAGGATCTCCCGGTCCTCGGGATGCCGACGTGCGGCATGTTCTCGCAGGCGACGACCTTCGACCTCGTGTTGCCCCGGCTGCTCGCGGGCGAGGTGATCGGCAACCAGGAGATCGCGGCGCTCGGCCACGGCGGGCTGCTCTCGCGCGAGATGGCGTACCGCTTCCCGCTCTACCGAGCCGGCGCGGCGCGCGGTGAGCTCGAATGAGCAGCGTGACGCGGCCGGCGCTCTACAGCGAGGCGATCCGCGAGCGCTGGCGTCGCCCGCGCTTTCGCGGCGACCTGCCGGGCGCGACGGCGTCCGCCGAGGACGTGAACCCTCTATGCGGCGATCGTGTGCGTATGCAGGTGAAGCTCGACGATGGACGCGTGAGCGCCGCGCGCTTCGCCGGCGACTCGTGCGCGATCTGCACGGCGTCGGCCGACGTGCTCTCGGAGCTGATCGAAGGCCGCTCGCGCGCTGACGCGATCGCTCTGGGTGCCGGCGACGTGCTCGGTGTCCTTCAGGCGGACGTCCGGCCCACACGCATGCGCTGCGTGACGCTGCCGATCAGCGTGCTCGCGAAGGCCCTGGGATGACGCTCGACGCGCAGACCCGGCGCGATTTTCCGATCCTCGATCGGATCGTCAACGGCCATCGCCTCGTCTATCTCGACTCCGCGGCGTCGAGCCAGAAGCCGCGCACGGTGATCGAGGCCATGGCGCGCTACTACGAGACCTCGCACGCCAACGTCCATCGCTCGATTCACACGCTGGGCGAGGAGGCGACGGAGCTCTACGAGATCGCGCGCGACCGCGTCCAGCGCTTCATCGGCGCCGCGGCCCGCGAGGAAGTCGTGTTCACGCGCGGCACCACCGACGCGATCTCGATCGTGGCCGAGGCCATCGGCCGCACGCTCCAGCCGGGCGACGAGATCCTCGTCACCGACATGGAGCACCACTCCAACCTGGTGCCCTGGCAGGTCGCCACACGCGACCGCGGTGTGCGGATCCGCTCGGTGCCGCTCGTGGGCGAGGGGACTCTGGACCTCGCAGCGCTCGATCGGCTGCTGACGGCGCGCACACGCGTGTTCGCGTTCGCCCACGTGTCGAACGTGCTCGGCACGATCAATCCCGTGGCGGACCTCGTCGCCCGCGCCCGGCGCGTCGGCGCGCTGACCCTCGTGGATGGTGCTCAGGCTGTGCCTCATCTACCCTTGGATATGTCCGCTCTAGGATGTGACTTTTACGCCTTTTCCGCGCACAAGATGCTCGGGCCGACGGGACTCGGCGTTCTCTACGGACGCCGGCCCGTGCTGGAGGCGCTCGAGCCGGCTCGCGGCGGCAGCGAAATGATCAAAGAGGTGTGGATCGACCGCGCCACCTGGAACGACCTGCCGTGGCGGCTCGAGCCGGGAACGCCGCCGATCGCCGAAACGGTCGGCCTCACCGCGGCGATCGAATACCTCGAGAAGCTCGGCATGGAGCGCGTGCGCGAGCACGAGCAGGCGCTGGCGATGCAGAGCGCGGAGCTGCTGCGCGCGATCCCCGGGGTGCGCGTCTACGGCCCACGCGGCGAGCGCGGCGCGGTCGTCGCGTTTGCGATCGAGGGCTGGCATCCGCACGACGTCGCCGCCGCGCTCGACGCCGAGGGCATCGCGGTGCGCGCGGGTCACCACTGCGCCCAGCCGCTGATGCGCTGGTGCGGCGTGGTCGGCACCAGCCGCGCGAGCTTCTCCGTCTACAACTCCACCGAGGACGTAGGGCTGCTGGCGCACGCGGTGGCCTCGCTCGGCGCGGCGCCCTAGTCTGTGACGCTGCCAGGACCGCGCAACCCGTTCCAGTCCCCGCGGTTCGGTCAGATCGCGACGTTCATGCTGTTGCCCGTGGCGGCCGACGCCGCCGGGCTCGACGTCGCGCTCCTCGGTGTGCCGTATGACGGCGGCACGTCGTACCGGACCGGCGCGCGGTTCGGCCCGCGCGCGGTGCGCGAGCAGTCCTCGCTGATCCGCCCGTGGAATCCCGTGCTCAAGGTCCACCCTTTCGATCGGCTGCGCGTGGCGGACTGTGGCGACGTGGACGTCGTGCCGATCTCCATCGAGCGCACGTTCGAGGTGATCGAGCGCAAGATCGACGCCGTCGTGCAGGCCGGCGCCACGCCGCTGTGCGTGGGCGGCGACCATTCGATCTCGCTGCCGATCCTGAGAGCGCTCGCACGCCGCCATGGTCAGCTCGGCGTCGTGCATTTCGACGCGCACCCCGACACGTGGGACGAGTACTTCGGCAGCAAGTTCTTCCACGGCACGCCGTTCCGGCGGGCGATCGAGGAGGGGGCGGTCGACGGGCGCCGCATGATCCAGGTCGGCATCCGCGGACCACTCTACGGATCCGAGGACTTCGCGTTTCACGACGAGCACGGCCTGGAGGTGCTCCGGATCGAGGCCGTGAAGGAGCAGGGGACCGCGTGGGCGGCGGAGCGCCTCGCGCGGTTACGCGGCGGTCCCGTGTACTGCTCGTTCGACATCGATGCCGTTGATCCGGCGTACGCGCCGGCCACGGGCACGCCCGAAGTCGGCGGCCTCACGTCGTTCGAGGCGCTCACGCTCGTGCGCTCACTGGCGGGACACTCGCTGGTGGGCGCGGACATCGTCGAGGTGTCGCCCCCCTACGATGGCCCCGGCCAGATCACGGCGCTGCTCGCGGCGAATCTCATGTTCGAGCTGGTGAGCGTGCTCGCCCTCGGACGATGAGACGGGGCCTAAGCGGCGTCGTCCTCTCGCTCATCGTCCTCGCCGCAGCGCCGGCGGCGGCGGCGCCGGCGCCGGTGGCCACGGTCGTGGTCGACGGCGTCATCAGTCCGGTGACGCTGCGGCTGGTCGAGAGCGCGATCGCCCGCGCGAAGGCCAGCGGGGCGCAGGCGCTCGTCATCCAGCTGGACACGCCCGGCGGGCTCGAGCGCTCGATGCGCGCCATCTGTCAGCGGGAGCTGAATGCCGAGCTGCCGGTGATCGTGTGGGTCGGGCCGACCGGCGCGCGCGCCGCGTCGGCCGGCGTCTTCATCACCATGGCCGCTCACGTGGCGGCCATGGCCCCGGCGACGAACATCGGCGCCGCACATCCCGTCGCCGTCGGCGGCGGCGTCGACAAGGAGAGCATGCGCAAGGTCGAGAACGACGCCGCCGCGTTCATCCGCACCATCGCGCTGGAGCGTGGCCGCAACGCCGACTGGGGCGAGAAGGCGGTGCGAGAGTCGGTGTCGGTCACCGAGCGGGACGCCGTGCGTCTCAAGGTGGTCGACTTCGTCGCTGACTCCATTCCGGATCTGCTGACGAAGCTCGACGGCCGGACGGTGAAGACCGCGCAGGGCACGGTGACGCTGGCGACGCGTGAGGCGGTGGCCAAGCCGATCGAGATCGGCTTCCGCGACCGCGTGCTCGCGATCATCACTGATCCCAACGTCGCGTACGTCCTGATGATGCTGGGGACCCTCGGGCTGATCTTCGAGCTGTCCACCCCCGGCGCGATCCTCCCGGGCGTGATCGGCGGCATCTCGCTGATCCTGGCGTTCTTCGCCTTCCAGAGCCTGCCGATCAACTTCGCCGGCCTGCTGCTGATCCTATTCGCCATCGTGCTGTTCATCGCCGAGGTCAAGGTCACGAGCCACGGCATCCTCGCCATCGGTGGCATCGTCTCCATGGCGCTCGGCTCGCTGATGCTCTACGACGCGCCTGAGGTGGGCTTCCGTGTGTCGTGGCGCGTGATCGTGCCGACGGTCGCGCTCACCGCCGGGTTCTTCCTCTTCGCGCTGACGCTCGGCGTGCGCGCGTTCCGCCGGCGGCCGCTGCTCGGGGTGAGCGGATTGGTCGGGCAGATAGGCGTGGCGCGCGGCGCGCTCGCCCCCGATGGGCAAGTGAGCGTGCAGGGCGAGGTGTGGCGCGCGGTGGCCGACCGGCCGCTGGCCGACGGCACGCCGGTGACCGTCGTCGACGTCCAGGGGCTGACGCTGCGGGTGGTGGGCAACGACGCTACGGGGGGAGGGACGCGATGATCTCGATGGACTCGGCGCTGATCTTCGTGGTCGTGATTGCCGCGGTGATCTTCATCGGCTCCTACGCCAAGATCCTGCGCGAGTACGAGCGCGGCGTGATCTTCCGTCTGGGCCGCAACGC
>JBKOZH010000057.1:0-11240 GCA_046725765.1 Candidatus Methylomirabilota bacterium
AAGCCGCCCCCCGGCTTCGCGATCCTCACGGTGCGCTTCGACATGGAAGGAACGGTCCGTGCGGCGCTTGCGCTCTTGCCCGAGACGCGCCACGTCGCGCTTGTCGGAGGCGCCAGCCAGCCCGAACAGGTCTACCACGACCTCATCCGCCAGGCGGTGTCGGCCGTGGGCGGGCTCGACATCATCGACCTCACGAAGCTGCCGATCGGGGAGACGCTGACCCGGGTCTCGCGCTTGCCCGAGCACACCTTTATCGTGCAATCCAGCTATCAGGTCGACGGCGCCGGGGAGCGCTTCTTCGGGATTGACCTCGTCCCGCACGTCTCCAAAGCGGCGAACCGCCCGGTCTTCACGCCGATGGGTCTCGCGCTCGGGCGAGGCGTCGTCGGCGGGTCGATCGTGGAGTTCGAGGATATGGGCCGCGACGCCGGAAAGCTCGCGTCACGGCTGTTACGCGGCGAGGCACCGCCGTCGGCTCTCAGCCGGGCGACGAGCGTGCCACGATTCGACGGGCGCCAGCTCGCCCGCTGGAACCTGGACGAGCGGCGATTACCGCCGGGCAGCGAGATCGTCTTCGGCCACCGCACGCTCTGGGACGCGTACCGCTGGCACGTCGTGGGCGCGGTCGGACTCATCGGCGCGCAGGCGGCACTCATCGCCACGTTGCTCGTGCAGCGCCGGCGCCGCCGCGAGGCTCAGGCGGGCCTCGCGGAGCGTCTACGCTTCGAGGCACTCGTGAGCGAAGTCGTCGCGGCATGCGCGACCGCGACGCTCGATCAGCTCGACGACCGGATCCGCGACGGTCTTCAGCGCGTTGTGACGTTCCTCGGTGTCGATCGCGGCAGCGTGTGGCAGCGGGCGCCGCTCAGCTCCGTGCTGTCGGTCACGCACGTCTGGCAGAAGTCAGGCGCCGCCCCAACGCCGACCATCGCCGATCTGCAGTCCTTCCGTTACTTCCAAGAGCAGACGGACGCCGGCAATGTCGTGTGCTTCACACATCCAGACGAGCTTCCCCCCGAGGCGTCCGCGGAGCGCGCGGCATGTGCCGAGGCGGGCGTCCGCTCGGCCGCCGCGATCCCCTTGCTGGCCGGCGATCGGCCCGCCGGGTTTCTCGTCTTCCTGAGCTTGCGCGCCGAGCGCGCGTGGCCCGCTCACGTCCTGCAGCAGCTACAGACGCTGGCCGAGCCGTTCGCCACGGCGCTCATTCGCATGCAGAGCGCCGCCGCTGTCGAGACGAGCGCCGCGATGGCCGGCGCCGTTCTCGCCGCGCTGCCGGGCGAGACGGCGATCGTCGACTCGGCGGGCACGATCGTGCAGACCAACGACGCATGGGCGACGGCGGCACGGAGCGGAACCGCCGCCGACATGGCGCTGAAGATCGGGGCGAACTACCTGGAGGCGTGCCGCAAGGCGATTGCCATGCCTCGCGACGTCGCCGAAAAACTGCACTCATCCATCGAGTCGATCCTTCGCGGAGAGCGGGACGAGTTCGCGCTGGAGTATCCGACGTCCCGGCGTGGCGAGGACCGCTGGTTCGAAGTGCGGGTACGCCGCTTGGCCCGCTTCGGCGGAGGAGCCGCGGTGATGCACTTCGACGTGACGGCGCGACGGCAGGCCGAGGCGGCCGCGCAACGCCACCTCGGTCAAATCGCCCATTTCGACCGCGTCGCCGGCATGGGACAGCTGGCGTCGGCCATCGCCCACGAGCTGAACCAACCGCTGACGGGCATTCTTGCCAACGCGCAGGCGGCGACCCGGCTGCTGGCGGGCCGGCAGGCGGATCTCGACGAGCTCCGGGCATGTCTGGCGGACATCGTGACCGATGACAAGCGTGCGAGCGAGGTGATCCGGCGCATGCGGCAGATGCTCAGAAAGGCGGACTCTGTCAGCACACCGCTGGCGCTCAACGAGCTGGCGGCGAACACGATTCGGCTCGTGGCCAACGATGCGCTTCTCCACGCGGTCAGCATCGACTTCAAGCCCGCCCCCGCATTGCCGGTCACCTACGGCGACGTCGTGCAGATCCAGCAGGTGATCTTGAACCTGCTCAGCAACGCCATCGCCGCCGCGGCGAGCGGCCCATCACCCACCCGCACGGTCACGGTGTGGACGGCCATGGCGGCCCCGCCGTACGTCGAGCTCGGCGTTCACGACTCGGGTCAGGGCATCGCGGCCGGCGACCTCGGTCGAATCTTCGAGCCGTTCTTCACCACCAAGCCCGACGGCCTGGGGATGGGGCTGGCGATCAGTCGCACGATCGTCGAGGCCCACGGCGGCCGGCTTCTCGCCGAGAACGATCCAGCCGGCGGGGCGACGTTCCGAGTTCATCTGCGCATCGACGAACCCGAGCTGAGCTGAGCGGCGTCGCCGCTCTCACGTGTCGAGCGGCGTCTGCGGATGCCGGACAGGAGCCGCTGGAGCGACTGCTCGGCAGCCGGGAGTGCCGCGCTGTTGTCGGCGTCGACGGCGGCGCGCGCCGCGATGCGCTCCATGTCGAACTCATCGGGATAGATCGGACGGTGCAGGTCGTCCCACGCGAGCGGGGCGGAGACGAGTCCCGATGTCGCGATCGCGTACGGCGCGATGAGGGTTGCCCCGCGCTCGTTCCGTGACGTGTCGAGCAGAATGCGGCCGCGCCGTCGGCCGCGGCGCGGATCGCGGGTGAACAGCTTGGGCTCACGCCGGATCGCGCGGTTCACGATGGTGTCCGCGGCGACACGCGCGTCGTCGAATGACGCGTTGCCGTCGAGCGGAACGAGCACGTGCAGGCCCTGTCGACCCGACGTCTTGACCCATGCCGTCAGGCGGCCGTCGGCCAGAAGCGTACGCAAGAGCAGTGCGGCCTGCCGCACTTCCCGGAACGCGATCGCTTCGGGGTCGAGGTTGAACACCATCTGGGTCGGCTGGAGCGGCGCGTCGGCGGTGCTGTTCCACGGGTGAAAGGACAGACAGCCGCAGTCGGCGAGCGCGGCCAGCGTGCCCTTGTCCGGCACCGTCACGTATCGCTCGACCTGGGGTCGGACGACACCGCCGAGACGATAGCTGGCGAATCGCGGGGAGCACCGTGCCGGCATCGTCCGCGCAAACCGGAGCTCCGGCGTCGAGTCATCGGGCCAGAGAATGGTGCTGACCGCGCGGCCACGAAGATACGGCAAGAGCCGTGGCGCAACCGTCATGTAATACGTCAACACCTCGGCCTTGCTTGGCCCGTGATCGCCATGGAGCCGCCGATCGGGGTCGGTCACCGTCACGGTGTGACCGTCCACTTCGAGCAGCCGATGGGTCAGAGGACCTCCGTGTCCAGGGCCATACGCCCTTGTCGCCGCAAGAATGTGGCCAGGCCAGCCGGACACAGCGGTCGCATAAACGCCGGATGGTGTTGGCGGCTTTCGCATTGGGTCTCGGCAGCACGAGGAACCGAGTTTCCACTTTGAGACAGGCGGGTACTAACTCGCGCCGGATCCCCGACATGATGACGAGCTGGCAATTCGTGAGACCCGGCACCCGTAGCGGTACCTCCATTGACAGTCGATTCGCCAGCGACATATTCTCTGGGCACGGCGTCGACTCGCGCCTCGACTCCGGCGTTTTTGCCATGCCGGAGATTTGCTATGCCTCAGCACGCCGCAACGATTGCGGTGCTATTGCGTGAGCGTCCCACGTGCGTGCGGTGTGTGGCCTCGAAGTCCCGCCTGACGGCCGTCGAAGTCGAGCGCTATCTCACGACGATCGCGACCGCGTTGGTCGTGGTTCGTTTCGAGGACGAACGCTGTCGAGTCTGTGGCGACGTCGGCGGCGTCTATACCGTTCATCAGTCCTCGGAATCGGCACCCGACCGACGCGTGATTCGAGGCGGCAGCACCGCCGACGACGACCTGCGGCCGCGCGCGCGTCTGCTCGTCGATGCGCGCGAGATCCCGAGCATCACCGCGAGGGACAACGTCGATCAGATCCCCTGCGGTCTTCTGTGCGGCAGGCCATTCGTGCGGGGTCGCTCGTGGTACGAGATCCGGTTCTCGGGCCGATCGTTCTGGCTCGATGGCGACTGCTTCGCCATCTGGCAGGACGAGATGGAGCGGGCCAAGCGACCAGCCGTCCAGGGCGGCTGACGACGTCGGCCTACAGCGCCTCGAACGGGTAGAGCGGGCGGCGTCGCCGGCGATAGTCGAAGAGCGAGAGATCCGAGCTGGTGACGCCGTCGCCGTCGCAGAGCACGATGTGGCGGGCAATCGGCTCGAATCCGGCCCGGAAGTGCTGGCGCGACTTGATGAGCACATAGCGCTTGCGGCGCGGATCGATGCCGGCGTGGGTGAACACGCCGAGATCTGACGGCTCCGCGCGCCGCTCCGAGACGACGATCTGCATCGAGCCCGTGTCGAGCACGGCCGTCCGGCCCATGCGCACCCGCATGCCGGTCGCCATCGGGCCCGTGACCGTGAACTCGCCATCGGTGATGCGCGTGACCTTCGCCGTCACGGTCAGCGGCGTGCCTTTCAGATTCAGCTGCGGCATGTCGATGCGACCGCCGAGATCCATCGTCACGCTCGCGACCGTGCCGGCCGAGACGATGCGCGCGATGGCGGTGGGATCGCAGATCGGACCGACGAGCACATCGTGAAGTCCCTGGCGCATCACCTCGGCCACCACGCTCATCACGTCCTGCGTGCCGCCCGACGCGGTGTTGTCGCCGTGGTCGACGAGGATGACGGGCCCCTCGGTCAGCGTCCGCGCGTGCGCGATCTGCGAGGCGAGCGGCGCGCCCTTGTAGAGGAAGTCCGGGCGGCGCTGCCAGGCGAGGTCCAGCATGCGCTCGAGCAGCGCCCGGCCCTGCGTGATGTCGCCGTCGCACACGACGATCGCGGAGCACGAGAGGTGTGGGATGTCGGACTGCGGAAAGCCGCCGAGCACCGACGCGTTCAGGACGACGCCGCGCTTCTCGGCGTCGATCGCCATGTCCATGACGTCCTTCATCGGCTGACGCGATGGCGTGTGCTCGAGCGTGCTCGTGAGCATCGGCCGTATGCCCCACACCATCACCGGCCTCACCGCGCCGTCGAGCGCGCGCACCAGCGTCGTCGCCGCGCGCTGCGCCGTCTCCGCCATGTCGATGTGCGGGTACGTGCGGTAGCCGGTGATGACGGTGGCGTTGTCGACCATGGCCGACGTGAGCTGCGTGTGGAAGTCGAGGCCCACGGCGATCGGCAGGCGCGGCGCCACCGCACGGATGCGGCGCAGGAGCTCGCCTTCGCCGTCGTCGACGTGCGCGGCGACCATCGCGCCGTGCAGGGCGAGAAACGCGGCGTCGCAGCCGCCGCGAATGCCGCCGACGATCGCGTCACACATGTCCTCGTACGCGCGACGCTCGACGTAACCGGATGGATGCGCATTGGCGGCGAGCGGCACGACGACCTCCGCCCCCATCCGGTTGGCGATGTCGAGAAACCCGCCCAATTGCGTATTGGTGTCCTTGAACTCGGCGACGGCCGCCTCACCGCTCAGCGGCCGGAACGACTCGAGCGGCGTGGGCACGGGCGAGAAGGTGTTGGTCTCGTGCATCATCGACGCGATCACGAGCTTGCGGCGGGGCATCAGACGATGCCCTCGTCCCGGAGCGCCTGAATCTGCGGCGCGGAATATCCGAGCTCGCCGAGGATCGCCTCGGTGTGCTGGCCCAGCGTCGGCGCGCGATGCCGGAAGCGGCCCGGCGTGTCCGAGAGATCGACGGGCGTCGGCGCGAGCGGCACGCCGCGCGCGACGCCTGGATAGTCGGTGTCGACGAGCAGGCCGGCCTGGCGGATGTGCGCGTCGTCGAGGGCCTGCTGCGGCGTGTAGAGCGGACCGGCGGGAATCTTCGCCGCCGCGAGCTCCTTGAGGGCCTGCTCGGTGGTGCGCTGCAACGTCCACTCGCTCACGCGCTTGCTGATCTCTTCGGCGTGGTTGCCGCGCGCCTCGTCATCCTTGAAGCGCGGATCCGTGAGCCAGCGATCCTCGCCGAGCATCTTCGCCCACCGCGCAAACATCGGGTTGCCGATGGCGTAGGCGATGATCCAGCCGTCCCTGGTGCGAAACAGATCCGACGGCGCCGACGTCTGGCCGCGGTTCTCGGTGGGGACGCGATTGACCTGGATCGCCTGCTGCTCGATGAGCGCCGGGTTGTTGAACGCGATCGCGGTGCGCAGCAGCGCGCCTTCGACCTTCTGCCCCCGGCCGGTCTTGCCGCGCTCCATCAGCGCCGCGAGCGTACCGAACGCCGCGAGCGACGCGGTGCCGAAGTCCACCCACGCGACGGCCGCGCGGTACGGCTGCGCGAGCGTGCCCGTCATGTACGCGGCGCCGCTCATCACCTGGCCGATGCCGTCGAAGCCGTGCTTGTGGCTCCACGGCCCGCCGGCGCCAAAGGCCGTGACCGTGGTGAGGATGATGTCGGGCTTCACGCGCCGCAGGCTGTCGAGGTCGAGTGACAGCGAGCGCAGCACTTCGGGCGGGAGGTTCGCGACGACCACATCCGCCGTCGCCACGAGCTTCCGGACGACCTCGCGCCCGTCCGACGAGGAGGGATCGAGGGTCATGCCGCGCTTGTTCCGGTTCATCGCCACGTACATCGCGCCGATCCCGTCGTCGTTGATCGGCGCGACCCAGCGGTCTTCGCCGCCGCCGATCCGCTCGACGCGGATCACGTCCGCTCCGAGGTCGGCCAGGAGCGCCGCGCAGTAGGGGCCGGCGATGTACCGGCCGAAGTCGAGCACGCGGATGCCGTCGAGGACGCCCGCCATCGCGGCGGCAGTGTACACCGGCGCTACCCTCACGAGAGGGCGGACGTAAGGCCATTCGCTCCGGCATGCTGCCCGCCTGGCTCTCTCCGCCTCACGGGAGGCGTGGCCACCTCAGCTCACGGTGTCGTCAAGGACCTGCGCGTGAAGATCCTGCGAGACAAGAAGGTCCAAGAGCTCACGATGAAGTGGTCCGAACGGTAATCGGCGCCGCGCGTTCCTGGCCTGTCGCCCAGCATCGCAAGCACGTCCGTCTTACTTCGACCAGCGCGGGGCGCCGAGCTCGATCCGCCAGCTTGGTCCATTCAAGAACATCGGTCCTTCGAACTTCAAGAACGTGGACACCGGTCCGGCGGCGATCCAGTAACGCAGGTCCGGCGGCTCCTTGCCGATCGTGGACGCGATGACCCCTTTTAATCCGCCGACCTCGACCTTGACCAGGTAGCGCGTGGCCTTCCGCGCCTCGTCGCCGATGAAGAAGCGATCCTGAGCCTCAGGCACCAATGTCGTCTTCAGGGTCGTGGGCTTGGGGGTAAAGGCGATCAGGTGCCCGCGCCCCGTCGCACCATTCGGGAGGTTCCGTAGCAGCAAACCCGTCATGCCGTTATGCACGTCGGACGGTAGGTCGATCTCCCCCTCCGCCGTGTCGTCGCCGACTTTTGCGCGATAGCGGCCGGTCCCTCGATCGAAGACGATGTCGCTTGCCTCGGCGAACGAGCGTCCGCGCTGGACCAGGCGGTAGCTCAGCAGGCGGAAGACCCTGGCTTGCGAGAAGACGACCGTTTCGTCGAACGATGAGCCGTCGTTGAACCGGAACACGAGCCGCGAGTCGACGCGGTCTCCGCGTACGGTCTGCACCAGCTCGCCGTGTGCCAGAAGCTTGTCATCCGACGAGCGCAGGACGGGGTAGGCCGCGGTGGGACTCTCGCGTACGCGGACCGCGACCGCCTCGCCACTCGAGGTGGCGGGGCTGGCCGCGAGAAGACACAGCACCAGCATCGGACCAACGGCGCGCACGAATCTCACGATTCAGCCACCGGGGCGGGCTCGACGGTCGGCAGCGAACGCTCACCAGACACATTCAGGCAGGGTGCAACGGCGATGCCGCCGCGTCACGGCCATCACCAGCGGCAAAGCGGGCGCGACGGCCGAGACAGGTCGTCGCGCCCGCGCTGGGGACGCGAAGCCGCTTACTTGTTCTTGTTCCCCGACACGAACCAGCTGAAGAGAGCCGGGCTTGGGTCCACGTTGCCGGACGTATCGACCGCGCGAACCTGGAACGTATGCGCGCCGCCACCGAGGGTGGCGTAACTGATCGGACTCGAGCAGGCGCTGAACGCGCCGGCACGCCGGCCGCTTGGTGCGCGGGAGAATGGTGCGAAACGGCCAAGACGTCAAGGCGGCGATTTGTCGCGGAGCTAACAGGCGGACGTTGCGCGATCGACGTCGTCTGTGGCCCGGCAACTGTCGGTCTTGCTTACAACGGCCAGCGCGCCGATGATCCGAGGTGAATCATGAAGTTCGGTCTCTACAGCTCGATCGCGAATCCGCCGCGCGGTGAGCAGCTCGACCGCTGCATCGACGAGGTCATCGCCGAGGCACAGCTGGCGGAGGCGAGCGGCTTCGACTCCTGCTTCTTCGGCGAGCACCACCAGGACCAGGACGGGTTCCTGCCCTCACCGCTGATCGTGGCCACCGCGGTGGCCGCGCGCACGACCCGCCTCCGCGTCGGCACCTCGGTGATCCTGCTACCGCTCCATCATCCGGTGCACGTGGCCGAGGACGTGATCACACTGGATCTCGTCTCCAAGGGCCGCGTCATCCTGGGCGTGGGCATCGGTTATCAGCCGGCCGACTTCCGGGCGTTCTCCGTCCCAATGGACGATCGCGCCGGCCGCTTCGAGGAGAGCATCGAAATCCTGCGCCTCTCGTGGGCGGGCGAGAAGTTTTCATTCCGTGGCAAGCACTACACCCTCGAGGATGTCCAAGTCCGTCCGCGCCCGTATCAGACGCCGGGGCCGCCGCTGTGGATCGGCGCCAGCATCGACGCGGCCGCGCGGCGGGCCGGCCGAATCGCCGACGGATTCGTCGGCACGCCGAGCACGAGCCTGACGAACGCCACGCATCTGGCCGACGTTTACAAGAAGGCCGCCAGCGAGGCCGGCCGGCCCGCCGAGGTCGTTCAGATGCGAGACGCTTGGGTCGCGCGGTCACGGGCCGAGGCCGACGCCGTCTATGGGCCGCATGTGATGACCGCGTACCGCTACTACTGGGAGAATCGGCTGGCCGAGTTCCGCAATCTCGCCGCCGGCTCACAGTTCACGCTGGACAACCTCGCTCCTGATCGCCTCATCCTGGGAGATCCGGAGACCTGCGTCCGCGAGTTCCAGCGCTGGCAGAAGGCGACGGGCGCCAGCACGTTCCTGCTCCGGCTCCGCCACGCCCATTCAGGCGGGCCGCCGCACGCCAGGATCATGGAGGCGATCAAGCTGTTTGGGGAGCGGGTCGTTCCCTACGTCTGATCCTCGAGCTTCGCCATCGTGAGGACTCGTCGCGCGTCACCGGCCCGCAGCGAGAGGGCCGCGGAGGACGCGCCCCGGATAGGCGCCGGTGTGCTCACCCTCGCGCAGCACGACCTGCCCGTTCACGATCGACGCGCGGAAGCCGCTGGCCTTCTGGCGCAGACGCCGCGCGCCGGCGGGCAGGTCGTTCACCACCTCGGGCATGTCGGGCGTGACGCGGTCGGGATCGAAGACGATCACGTCCGCGGCCAGCCCCTCGCGCAGCAGCCCGCGGTCGTGCAGACCCCACGCCGACGCGGGCTCGAGCGTCAGCATCCGCACGCCCTCTTCGAGGGTGAGCGCCTGGCGGCGGCGGACCCAATACGCGAGCACCTGCGTCTGCAGCGACGAGTCCATGATCTGCGACACGTGCGCGCCGGAATCCGAAAACGTCACCACCGACCGTGGGTGCTTCATCATCTCCAGCACATCGTCCAGGTTCTCGTTGAAGAGCGGCTGGACGAAGAACGCCTTGAGATCGCGCTCCAGCCCGACCTCGATCAGCGCCTCGACGGGATCGACACCGCGCTCGCGCGCGATCTCGGCGATGGACCGGTGCGGCCCGCACGGATCCTCCATCAGCATCAGCCACTCGTAATCGGGCTTCCGCGCCTCAGCGCCAACGACGCCGCGGCCATACTCGGCTTCGGCCGCCGCCTTCACCAGCCGCCGACGCACGTCGGGGTCGCGCAGGAGCGCGCGCTGCTCGTCGAGCGGACGCTCGCGCACCTCACGCCACTCGGGCAGGCGATCGAACGGCAGCCTCGTCTCGAACGATAGGACTACCGAGAGGGCGCGGCTGTGCACCTGCGCGAACATCCGGCCGCCCGCGCGCGCCGTCTCCTCGAGCGTCGCGAAGTACGCGCGCCACGCGTCCGGCATGAAGCGCGAGCTGAACATGCCCCACGTGACCGGCACGCCGGTGTCGATGGCGAGGTCGCGCAGCCGTTGCAAGTAGTCGCGCCGGCGGTCGAGGTCGCGGCCTGTGTCCTCGCCGGCGATCTCGAAGATGCCGGCTCCGAGGTCGCCCATCACCTGCACCAGCGCGCGGACCTCGTTCCACTCGGCGACGCGGCTGGCCACGGGCCGCCGGTCGCCCGTCTCGTGATTGCGCGTCCGCGACGTCGTAAACCCCATGGCGCCGGCGGCGAGCGCGTCGGCGAGCTCGCGCTGCATGACCGCCAGATCCTCGGCGGTGGCGGGCTCGGAGAACGCGCGCTCACCCATCGCATAGGTACGCAGCGCCGAGTGGCCGACGTAGCCCGCGTAGTTGATCCCCTTCGGCCAGCGGGCGACGGCGTCGAGATACTGCGCGTAGGTCTCCCACGTCCACTCGATCCCCGCCTGCATCGCCTCGGCCGGGATGTCCTCCGCACGCTCGAGATTGCGGACGACGAGGTGCTTCTCGTGGGCACGGCACGGCGCGAGCGTGAAGCCGCAGTTGCCCATGACGACGCTTGTGACTCCGTGCCAGCACGAGCACGTGCCGAGCGGGTCCCACGCGACCTGCGCGTCCATGTGCGTGTGGCCATCGATGAATCCGGGCGCCACGACGTGGTGGCGCGCATCCACTTCTTCGCGGCCCCGCTCCCGGATCTTCCCGATGCGTGCGATGCGGTCGCCGAGGATCCCGACGTCGGCGCGGTAGCGCGGGAGCCCCGAGCCGTCCACCACGGTGCCGCCGCGGACCACCAGGTCGTAGGTCATCTCAGCCTCCAAGCCCGTAGAGCTCGGCGACGTTGTCGTGAAGCACGAGGTCGCGCTCCGCCTCCGTCAGGTGCGCGGCCTGCTTGGCCAGCACGGCCTGCGAGTTCGGCCACGTCGAATCGCTGTGCGGAAAGTCGTTCGCCCACATGAGCCGGCGGACGTTGCAGAGGTCCTTCACCTGGAAGGCGACCCAGTCGTCCTG
>JBKOZH010000046.1:0-4230 GCA_046725765.1 Candidatus Methylomirabilota bacterium
GAAGCGCTCGGGACTCGACTGCTTCGGCGCGGAAGCCGCGCACCGCAACGAGCACTCGATCGAGTTCCAGGCCGTCTTCCTGCGCTATCTGTTCGGCGGCCGGCGCGACGTCGCCATCGTCCCCGTGCTCACGAGCTTCGCCCACGAGGCGCTCGCCCGAGGGCGCCGACCCGAGCAGGATCGGCGCGTGGCGCGCTTTCTCGACGCGCTGGGAGAGACGGTGGCGGCGAGCGGACGCCGCGTGGCGTTCGTCGCCGGCGCGGATCTCGCGCACGTCGGTCCGCGGTTCGGCGACGCCGATCCGGTCTCGCGGAAGCAGGCGTCGCGGCTGGCCGCCGCCGACCGTGCGATGCTCGAGACGGTGACGGCCGGTAGCGCCGATGGCTTCTTCGACGACGTCGCGCGCGACGGCGACGCGCGGCGGATCTGCGGGCTGTCGCCGATCTGGGCGCTGCTGCGCGCGACCAGCGGAGCCGCGGGAGAGCTCCGGCACTACGCCCAGACGCCCGACCCCCAGTGCCTGGTGAGCTTCGCGAGCGTGGTGTTCTAGGATGCGCCGCTGATGGCCACGCCACCGCCCACCACGCCGCCGGCGGACTGGAAGCTTCCGGACCTGCGCATCGACCGTGACGGCGACTGGTACGACGAAGGGGTTCAAGTGACGCATCCAGGGATCCTTGCGAACTTACGAAGTAATCTAAAGAAGGATGTGAATGGCTACTTCATCCAGACGCGCGTGCGGATCCCGGTGAAGGTCGACGATGCGCCCTGGGTTGTCACGCGGATCGAGCGGCGAGGGGACACGCTGCACGCGATTCTGAACGACGGAGCCGAGGAGGGCGTGGATCCCGCGACCGTGCGGCTCGGGCGCGGCGACGTGCCGTACTGCACGGTGAAGGGCGGCGTCTTCGACGCGCGCTTCTCGCGCGCGGCAACGTTCCAGCTGCTCGCGCTCGCGGAGTACGACGAGGCGTCGGGCCGCGGCGCGCTCAAGCTCGGCGGCCGCGAGTATCCGCTGGCGAGGGCGTCGTGAGACGCGTCGTCGTCGCGCTGGCCGTCCTTGCGGTGGTCGCCGGCTTCGCCGTCTACTGGGCGGCGGACGGCTCACGCGCGGGCGCGCAGGGACGAGGCGCGGTGACCAAGGACGAGATCGGCGACAGCGTGCAGACGGTCGCGCGCGGCGGCCTGCCGGAGTTTGCGACGGATGTCGATACGCCTGCGCTCTACCGCTTCGCCACGACGCAAGGCGACGTGCTGCGCTATATGCCCTGCACGTGCGGCTGCGCCGGCTTCGGGCACACGTCCAACCGGTCCTGCTACATCAAAGCCGAGACCGAGGCGAGCGTGACCTACACGAGCCACGCCGCGACCTGAACGCTGTGCATGGACATCACGCGTGACGTGATGCGGCTCACGGGCGAGGGCAAGACACCGGCCGAGATCCGCGCGTTCATCGACGGCAAGTACACCGCGCAGGGCCGGCCGATGGACACGCCGCGGCCGCCGCGCTGATGCAGGTCTCCACGCGCCTGATCGAGATCCTCCGCGCCGCGGGCGTCGAGTACCTCTTCGGGAATCCCGGCACCACCGAGCTGCCATTCCTCGACGCGCTCGACGGCTCCGGGCTCAACTACGTCGTCGCGCTGCAGGAGGCAACGGCAGCCGCGGCGGCCGACGGCTATGCACAGGCCTCGGGACGCCTCGGCGTCGTGAACTTGCACGTGGCGCCCGGCCTCGCGAACGCGCTGTCCATCGTGCACAACGCGTCGAGGGCCAAGACGCCGTTGCTGGTGACGGCAGGCCAGCAGGACACGCGGCTGCTCCTCGACGCGCCGATCCTCGCCGGCGACATGGTGGCCATGACGCAGGGACTCACGAAGTGGTCATACGAGCTCCGCAACGCCGCCGAGGCGCCGAGTGCCCTGCGTCGCGCGATCCACTTGGCGCTCACGCCCCCGACCGGTCCCGTCTTCCTGTCGCTGCCGATGGATCTCATGACAGAGCCGTGCGACGACGCCGGCCTGCCGCCGGGTCATGTGGCCGCGCGGCCGGGACCCGAGCCGGAAGCGATCGCGCGCGCAGCCTCGCTGTTGGCGCGCGCGAAGGCGCCCGTGATCGTCGCGGGCGACGGCGTCGCTCGGGCGGGTGCCCAGGCGGAGCTCGGCGCGCTGGCCGAAACACTCGGCGCGGTCGTACACGGCGAGCCGATCCATCGCCGGCTGTCGTTTCCCGGCGACCACCCGCTCTGGCGCGGCGGGCTCTATCCGACGGCTACCGCGGCCGGCAAGGCGCTCGAGCGATTCGACGCGGTGCTGATCGTCGGCGCGAACGTGTTCACCTGGCTCTTCCACGCGCCGAGCTCGCCATTCAGCGGCGGCCACGCGATCGTCCAGATCGACGACGATCCGCGCGAGATCGGCCGTAGCTACCCCGTCGCGCTCGGGATCGTGTCCGCTGTGCGCCCGGCGCTCGGCGCGCTGCACGAGGCGGTGAGGACGCGCCAAAACGACGCCGAGCGCGCCGCGGCGCGCGAGCGGGTGAGCGCGCTCGGTCGGGGGAGAGAGGAGCACGCGCGGCGCCTCGCCGCCGCCGCGGACGCCGCGGGCAACCGCGCGCCGATCGCGCCGGAGTTCCTGATGCGAACCCTCGCGACCCTGCTGCCGCGCGATGCGCTCGTCGTGGACGAGTCGGCGTCGTCGCTGCCGCACGTGCTGCGGCACCTGCCGTTCCATGCGGGCTCGGACTTCTTCGGCAGCAAGACGGGAACGCTCGGGTGGGGCATGGGCGCCGCCCTCGGCGTGCAGCTCGCGCATCCGCGACGCAAAGTCGTGGCGACCATCGGCGACGGCTCGGTCATGTACGCGCCGCAGGCGCTGTGGACGGCGGCGCACTACGCGCTGCCCGTGACGTACGTGGTCGCGAACAACGCGTCCTACGCAATCTTGAAAGCCGGCATGCTGACGATGAGCCTCCCCGGCGCCAAGCGCGGCGTCTTTCCGGGCATGGATCTGGTCGCTCCTGAGATCGACTACCTCGCACTGGCGCGCTCGATGGGCGTCCTCGCCGAGCGTGTCGACAAGCCCGCCGCGCTGCGCGAGGCGCTGGCGCGTGCGCTCGAGCATTCGGGGCCGGCGCTCGTCGACGTCGCGATCGACCGCAGTGTAGAGGCGATGCGGTGACCGCTCTTACGGGAGGGGAGTGGGTCGTCCGAACGCTCGCGAGTGAGGGCGTGCGTCACGTCTTCGGCATCCCCGGCATTCACAACCTCGCCATCTACGACGCGCTGCTGCGCCAGACCGACGTCAGCCACGTGCTGGCGCGCCACGAACAGGGTGCGGCCTTCATGGCCGACGGCTATGCGCGCGCGTCCGGCGCCCCCGGCGTGGTGGTCGTGACCAGCGGACCTGCGGCGACGAACACGATCACGCCGCTCTCGGAGTCGTACGCCGGCTCCGTGCCGGTGTTCGCCATCATGTCGGACATCGCGTCGCCGCTGGTCGGCCGCGATCTCGGCGCGCTGCACGAAGTACGCAACCAGATCGACTGCTTCCGGCCGGTCACGCGCTGGGCGGAGGCGCTGACCGACACCGCGGCGATTCCGGCGGCGCTCGCAACCGCATTTGCGCTGACGCGCACCGGCCGTCCCGGTCCCGTCGCACTCTCGATCCCCAACGATCTGCTGTTCGGCCGCGCGGACGTGACGCCACCGCCGCCGGCACCGGCGCGGCGTCCGCCGTGTCACGTCGCGGACATCGAGGCCGCGGCGCGACGGCTGAGCGCGGCGGTGCGGCCGCTGATCATCACCGGCGGCGGCGTCATCGTGGCCGGGGCTGAGCGCGAGCTCGTCGCGCTCGCGCGGCGTCTCTCGGCGCCCGTCGTCAGCACGGTGGCGGGCCGCGGCGCGCTCGACGAGCGAGACCCGCTGTGGCACAGCGTGCTGCCGGATCGTCGCGCGACGGCCGACGCGCTTAGCGCGGCCGACGTCGTCTTCGCGGTCGGTACCAAGCTCGGTCACCGCTCGCTCGAAAAGCTCGGCGTGACGCTCGGCGCGGGACAGACGCTCGTGCATCTCGATATCGATCCAAGCGTCATCGGCCGCACCTTCAAGGCCGAGATCGCGCTGATCGGCGACGCCCGTGACGGCCTCGCGCGGCTGCTCGAGGCGCTCGGCGCCGGGTCGCCTGCCGCCTCGTGGGACCGCGCGTGGCTCGCGCGGCTGCGCGCCGACGC
>JBKOZH010000258.1:0-7180 GCA_046725765.1 Candidatus Methylomirabilota bacterium
TCTCGAGGAAGTGCGTCGCGTCCGCGACGGCGGAGTGACCGATGCCGAGCTGCGACGCGCGATCACGGCGGCCGAGGCCGATCACGAGTTCCAGACCGAGACGGCTGAAGGCCGCGCGAGAGCGCTGGGGCTGGCAGAGACTATCTGGACAGTCGAGGACGAGCTGGCCTACGTGAATCGGATCCGGTCGGTCACCGCGGCCCAGGTGCGAGCGGTGGCCCGCCGTTATCTCGATCCCGACCGGTACACCCGGATAGCGCTCGCGCCCCCGGGAGCGACACGGTGAAGCGGCTCGTCCTGATGCTCGTCATGGCGACGACGCTCGCGACGTCGGTGGCCGCGGCGGCCCCGGTCACCACACCGCCCGCTGTCGCCCGCCACGTGCTGCCGAACGGGCTTGTCGTCCTCGTTCGCGAGGACCCCGCTGTCGGCGTCGTGGCGGCCTCGCTCATGGTGCGGAGCGGCTCGGCGCTGGAGACGGCGGAGACCGCGGGTGTCACGAATTTCCTGCAGCGCATGTTGCTCCGCGGAACGAAACGCCACTCGACGCTCGCGTTGGCCGAGGCCGCCGAAGAGCTCGGCGGAGGGCTCGATGCGTCCGGCGACGTGGACTACGCCGAGCTGCGCGGTACGGCGATTGCGCGGCACTGGGAGGCGCTCCTCAGCCTGATGGCTGACGTCGCGCTCGAGCCGACGCTCCCGGCCGCCGAGCTCGAGCGCGAGCGCGACTGGGTCCTCGGGCGGCTGCAGGAGCGTGCCGATCAGCCGTTTCAACGCGCACTGGACACCGTGCTGATCGACCTCTATGGCGCTCATCCGTACGCCTGGCCTGCCCTTGGACGGACTGAGAGCGTGAAGCGACTCACTCGGGACGCGTTGCTGGAACGCTACGCAACGGCATATCGGGCTGATCGCATGGTGCTCGCCGTCGCGGGCAGCGTGTCGCGACAGCGCGTCATCGCCGTCGCTGAGCGGCTCTTCAAGCGCGTACCCAGCGGCGCGGCGACCGCGACCACGCCCGACGTCGAGACCTCGCCGCGCGGCGACCGCCGCCTGGTCGAGCGCGACGCCCGCCAGGCGCAGGTGCTGGTCGGCTTCCTCGCGCCGCCGCTGACGCATCCCGATTACCCGGCAGTGCGGGTGCTCGGCGCCGTGCTGGGAGGGGGCATGTCGAGCCGGCTCTTCGTCGAGCTGCGCGACCGCCGCGGCCTCGCGTACTCCACCGGCGTGCTGACGACGAATCGGACGGGGCCCGGCCTCTTCCTGCCATATCTAGGGACGGCGCCGACGAATGCCGATGCCGCCGTGACCGGCGTGCTCGCCGAAGTCGAGCGCCTGCGTCGCGACCGCGTGGACGAGCGCGAGCTGGGGCGCGCCAAGGCATGGCTCCTCGGCAATCTCGCGATGGACCGCCGCACGAGCGCGCGCCACGCCTGGTACCTCGCGTATTCGGAGTTAGTCGGCGGAGGCTGGGACTGGCCGGAGCGCTTTGCGCGCGCCGTCGAGGCGGTCACGGTCGCGGACGTTGTGCGCGTCGCCGAGCGCTACCTCGCAAAACCGACCGTGGTCGTGCTGCGTCCGGCGGAGACGGTGCGGTGATCCCGCTGCGCGACGACGTGCCCGGCCGCTCGACGCCGTTCGTCACCATCGCGCTGATCGCCATCAACGCGGCCGCGTTCCTCTATCAGCTGTCGCTCGCGCTCGGTGGCGATGGCGGCGCGTCCGACGCCGGCCAGGCGCTGGTCGCGGAGTTCGGTGCGGTGCCCTGCCGCCTGAGCGGTGCGTGCGCGTCCGCCGATGAGTTCCCGAGCCCGCTCGTGACCGTGTTGACCTCGATGTTCTTGCACGGCGGCGTGCTGCACATCAGCGCCAACATGGTGTACCTCTGGATCTTCGGCGATAACGTCGAGGACACGCTGGGTCACGGGCGATTCCTGCTCCTCTACCTGGTATCCGGCTTCGCCGCTGCCATCGTCCAGGCCCTGGCCACGCCGCACTCGCACGTCGCGCTGATCGGCACCAGCGGTGCCGTATCCGGCGTGCTCGGCGCCTATCTGCTGTTGTTCCCCTATGCGAGCATCGTCACGCTCGTGACGTTCGGGGTCTTCGTCCGACTCATACACATCCCGGCGGTCCTGGTGCTGGGCTTCTGGCTCGTCCTGCAGCTGGTCATCGGTTTTCTCACCATGAGCGTCTCGATCCGAGGCGCAGAAACGGGAGGCGTAGCGTGGTTCGCTCTCATCGGCGGGTTCCTGGTAGGCGTGGTGCTCCTGTTGCTCCTCCGGCCCCGGACAAGCGTCCGGTCGTCGCTCCCGAAAAGCGCGCGCCTATAATCGACGGCGTGCCGACGCGGATGCGTCTCGACCGGCTCCTCGTGGAGAAAGGCTTGCTCGATACTCGGGAGAAAGCACTGCGCTCGATCATGGCCGGAGACGTCCTGGTCGACGGTCAGCGCGCGGACAAGGCGGGCGCGCTCGTCTCGACCGAAGCCGAGATCGAGCTCAAGGGCCGCTCGCCCTACGTGAGCCGCGGCGGCGAAAAGCTCGCGCACGCGCTGGATCACTTCGGCACCAACGTCAAAGAGCGGATCTGCGTCGATGTCGGCGCGTCGACCGGCGGCTTCACCGACTGCCTGCTCCAGCGCGGCGCCAGCATGGTGTACGCGGTGGACGTCGGCACGGGTCAGCTCGACGACAAGCTCCGCAAGGACGCGCGCGTGGTGGTGATGGAGCACACCAACGCCCGAACGCTCGATCCGCGGCTGTTCGGCGATCAGCCCACGCTGGCCGTGGTCGACGTCGCCTTCATCTCGTTGGAGAAGGTGCTACCGGCCATCTTCAACGTGCTCGCGCCGCGCAGCGAGGTGGTCACGCTGGTGAAGCCGCAATTCGAGGCGGGCCGCGAGCACGTCGGCAAGGGCGGCGTCGTCCGCGATCCGGCTCAACACCGTGCCGTCGTGCAGCGTCTGGCCCGCTACGCGGTGCTCCGTGGCTGGCACGTGCTCGGCGTCACCGCCTCGCCTCTGAGGGGACCGAAGGGCAACCGCGAGTTCTTCCTGCACCTGTCGATGCACGGGCGGACGGCCGCGAACCTGGAGGGCATCATCGACCGGACGGTGCAGGCGCTGGCGTGACACGGGTCGGCATCGTCGCCAAGCCCGACGCCGCCGGCGCGGCCGACGCGCTGGCGCGTCTCGTTGCGTGGCTTGCGCCGCGCGGCTTGCCGGTCGTGCTGGAGAAGGAAACGGCGGGATTGGCGCCGGCGGCCGTGCTGCCGAGCGTCCGCAAGTCCGACCTCGCGGCACAGGTCGATCTGCTGATCGTCCTCGGCGGCGACGGCACGCTCTTGTCGATGGCGCGCGCCGTCGGCGATCTCGGCGTGCCCATCCTCGGCGTCAACCTCGGAGATCTGGGCTTCCTCACCGCGACCACGCTCGACGAGATGCTGCCGGCGGTGGAGGCGGCGCTCGCCGGCCGTATGGCGATCGACGAACGCATGTTGTTGTCCGCGCGCCATCTGCGCGCGGGGACGACGGTCGGCGAGCACACCGCGCTGAACGACGTGGTCATCACCAAGTCCGCGATGAGCCGCATCATCAATCTGAAGGTCTCGGTGGAGGGCGGCCACGCGACCGCCTATCGCGCCGACGGGCTGATCGTCTCCACGCCGACCGGCTCCACCGCGTACTGTCTGTCAGCCGGCGGTCCCATCCTCTTTCCGACGATGGACGCGATCGTGCTCGTCCCCATCGCTTCCCACACGCTGACCAACAGACCGATTGTGCTGCCGGCGACCCAGCGCATCGAGGTCACGCTGATGACGGACCAGGAGGTGATGCTCACCATCGACGGGCAAGTGGGCGTCCCGCTGCGGGAGCGTGACGTCGTCGAGATCGGCAAGGCGCCGGGTCGTGTACGGCTCGTTCGCTTCCCGCGCACCGACTTCTTCTCGGTTCTGCGAACGAAGCTCAAGTGGGGGGAGCGGTAGGCCAGCAGATACATCTTGAGCCTGGCGGCGCGCTACCCTAGCATCGTCACCGGATGCTGCGCGAGCTGCGAATCCGGAACTTCGCGGTCGTCGAAAACGTCAGCGTCCCCTTCGGCCCCGGCTTCAACGTCCTGACCGGCGAGACCGGCACCGGCAAATCGATCCTGGTCGACGCCATCCTGCTCGTACGCGGCGCGCGCGCGCAGACCGACGTCATTCGGGCCGACGCCGACACCGCAACGGTCGAGGCGCTGTTCACATTGTCGGCGGGTGCCGCGGGCGTGCTGGATGAGGCGGGGATCGCGACCGACGACGATCTCGTGATCCGGCGTGAGCTGTCGCGCGCCGGCCGGCACCGCGCATTCGTCAACGACACAGCAGTCACGGTCGGACTCCTCGAGCGCCTCGGAGACGCGCTCGTGCAGGTCCACGGCCAGCACGAGCACCAGCGGCTGCTCGATCCGCTGCGGCAGCTCGACCTGCTCGATCGTTTCGGTGACGCCGAGCCCCTGCGCGAGCGCTTCGCCGGGCTCTTCGCCAAGCATCAAGAGGCACGCGACGACCTCGAGCGCCGACGCGGCGCCGGCCGCGACCGCGCCCAGCGTGAGGACCTGCTTCGTTTCCAGGTGGCCGAGCTCGATGCCGCCAGGCTGCGGCCGGGCGAGGAGGAGGAGTTGCGCACGGAGCGCCGGCGGCTGTCGAATGCCGAGCGTCTCGCCGCCGGATTGCAGGAAGTCGGCGCGCTCTTGCATGACGACGCGGCGGCGGCCTCGCCGCGCCTGGCGCGGGCGGCGCGCGTGCTCAGCGAGCTCGGCCGGGTAGACCCGGCGTTCGGCGCGCCGGTGGAGATGCTGGACGCCGCCCTGGTGCACGTCGATGAGGCGCTGGCGGCCGTGCGGGCGCTGCGCGAGGCGATCGTCTTCGAACCCGGACGTCTCGAGGCGATCGACGACCGGCTGGACGTCCTCAAGCGCCTGGCGCGCAAATATGGCGACGCCGAGGCGGCGATGCTCCGCTTCCGCGACGAGGCGGCGGCCGAGCTCGAGCGGCTCGAGCGCCACGAGGAGCTTCTGAGCGAGGACGAGCGGCGCCTCTCGGAGCTCCAGGCGGAGATGATGGCCGGCGCGCGCGCGCTCAGCCGCGTGCGCCGAGAGGCGGCGGCGACGCTCGGGCCGGCCGTGCAGCGCGAGCTGCGGCAGCTCGGTATGGATCGCGCGGAGTTCGAGGTCGCCGTGAGCGAGCTGCCCCCCACCGACTGGGGCCCGCGGGGAGGCGAGCGCGTGGAATTTCGCTTCACCGCCAATCCCGGCGAGCCGGCGCGGTCGCTGGCGCGCATCGCGTCCGGCGGCGAGCTCGCTCGCACGATGCTCGCGCTGCAGGTCGTGCTCTCGGCCTACGAAGCGGCGCCGACGATGGTCTTCGACGAGGTCGACGCGGGCATCGGCGGACGCGCCGCCTCCGTCGTGGGTGAAAAGCTGGCCGCCGTCGGTGACGGCCGACAAGTGCTCTGCGTCACCCACCTGGCGCCCATCGCCGCCCTGGCCGAAGCGCATGTGCGCGTGGCGAAGAGCGTGCGCGGCGGCCGCACGCGCGCGAGCGCGGCCGTCGTCGCAGGCGACGAGCGCGTCACCGAGCTCGCACGGATGCTGGGCGGCGACGCCACCGGTGCCGCGGCGCTCGAGCACGCACGCGCACTGCTGTATGCGCGCGCGGCAGCGCGTGGACGCGGTGCGCAACGTGCCCGAGGTGCGCAGCCGGCGCGAGGCCGGGGCGTATAATGGCGCTGCGATGATCGACGCGATCCTCAAGAAGATCTTCGGCACCAAGCACGAGCGTGACGTCAAGCGGATGATGCCGGTGGTGGCCGAGATCAACGCGCTCGAACCCACCGTGCACGCCCTCGACGACGCCGCGCTTCGCGCCAAGACCGACGAGCTCCGCAAGCGCATCGCCGACGGCGCCGAGATCGAAGACGTCCTGCCCGAGGCTTTTGCGGTCTGTCGCGAAGCCGCGCAACGCACCCTCGGGATGCGCCACTTCGACGTACAGCTCATCGGCGGGATGGTGCTGCACGAGGGCACGATCGCCGAGATGGCGACGGGCGAGGGCAAGACGCTCGTGGCCACGCTGCCCGCGTACCTCAACGCGCTGACAGGCAAGGGCGTGCACATCGTGACCGTCAACGACTACCTCGCGAAGCGCGATGCGCAGTGGATGGGGCCGCTCTACCACGCGCTCGGGCTGTCGGTGGGCGTCATCCAGCACGAGGCGTCGTTCAGCTACGATCCCGCGTACTCCACGCCCGATATCCGCTTGACGGCGCTGCGCCCCATCGACCGGCGCACCGCCTACCTGTGCGACATCACGTACGGCACCAACAACGAATTCGGGTTCGACTACCTGCGCGACAACATGCGGTTCTCGCTCGAGGAGCTGGTGCAGCGCCAGCTGCACTACGCCATCGTCGACGAGGTCGACTCGATCCTCATCGACGAGGCGCGCACGCCGCTCATCATCTCCGGCCCGGCCGAGGAATCCACCGAGCTCTACTACAAGATCGATCGCATCATCCCGCGGCTCAAGCGCGCGGCGACGATCGTCGAGGGCAAGCTGTCGGAGATCGAGGAGCAGCGCGAGGGCGATTACATCGTCGACGAGAAGTCGAAAGCGGTGTCGCTGACGGAGCAGGGGATCGCCTCCTGCGAGCGGCTGCTGAACGTCGATAACCTCTACGATCCCCAGCACATCACGATGCTGCACCACGTGCAGCAGGGGCTGCGCGCGCACGCGCTCTACAAGCGCGACGTCGACTACGTCGTCAAGGATGGCGAGGTCATCATCGTCGACGAGTTCACCGGCCGCATGATGCCGGGACGACGCTGGTCCGACGGCCTGCACCAGGCGGTCGAGGCCAAGGAAAGTGTGCGCATCGAGCGCGAGAACCAGACGCTGGCCACCATCACCTTCCAGAACTACTTCCGGATGTACGACAAGTTGGCGGGCATGACGGGCACGGCGGAGACGGAGGCCGAGGAGTTCGCGAAGATCTACAAGCTCGACGTCACCGTCATCCCGACCAACCGCACGCTCATCCGGATCAACCATCCGGACGTCGTCTACAAGACCGAGCGCGAGAAGTTCAACGCGGTCGTCGACGACATCATCAAGCGCAACGAGAAGGGCCAGCCCGTCC
>JBKOZH010000294.1:0-14032 GCA_046725765.1 Candidatus Methylomirabilota bacterium
CTTGAAGAAGGTCCCGGTGAAGACCACGGAGTTCGGAAAGACGACGATGCGTCCCGTCGGCTTCGGCGGATCGCCGGCGAGCTCGCGCAGCGTGATCCGAATGAAGCCGATGTCCAGCACTTCGCCGTTGACGTAGCCGAACGGTCCCTGCAGGCTCACATGGTCGCCGACCCGGATGCCGTCGGGTGCCAGCATCGCGAAGTAGCCCGCCAGCGCGAGGATCACGTTTTGCAGCGCGAACGCGATGCCGGCGGCCGCGAAGCCCAGCGCCGTCACCAGCGCCGTGAGCTCGCTCGCGAAGTGGAAGACGATGACCAGCGCGAGCGCGGTCATCACGACGATCGTGCGCAGCGTCAGCAGGAGCCGCCGGCGCGAGCTGTCCGCGATGTAGCGAAGCGTCAGGTATCGCCACACGGCCGCACCGATCAGCACGACGGTGATGACGCCGACCAGACGCAAGAGCTCGAGCCCCAGGCTCTTGAGCACGTCGCCCGTCTCCGCGTCGAGCGCGCGCGCCCAGCCGCCCAGGTCGCCGTCGTAGCGCCGTAGCAGCGACGCCTGCTCGCGCAGGGGGAGCACCACCGCGCCCAGGGCTTTCGCGCGCGCGACGCCGGCGTTGAACTCGCGATCGACGTCGGCCGGGGCCTCCGCGTCGGGCGTCTCCGCCAGCGCCGCGAGGCGCGCGCCGAGGGGGCGAAGCTCCTCGCCGATCGCGCGCGTGTCGGCGCTGACCGTCCGGGCGAGCGCCGCGGTGGTGGTCGTCAGCTCGTCCAGGCTCACGCGGCTCTGTCGCAGGCGGATGAAGCGGTTCACGAGCCCCCACGTTCGGGAGCCGCCGTCGCCGGGCGCGGCGGCCGTCCCGGGCTCGCTCGGCGGCGTCGCACCGCGCAGCTCGGGCACGGCCTGCTCCAACGCGTCGATCTGCTGCGACAGGTCTGCCGTGCCGCCGGTGGTGACCGCGCCGTGGAACGTCTGCAGCTGCCGCATCATCTCGAGACGCGCGCGCTCGAGCTCGAGCCGGCGCCGCGTGGCGGCGCGCTCTGCCGCCGGCGCGCGCTTCAACCACTGCTCCTCGGCTTTGATCGCGGTCTCGAGGCCTGCGCGCGCGTCGGTCAGGCGCTGTTGCCCCGCCGGCTTCGGCGTCTCGTCGGGCGACTGTCGCAGCAGCGCCGCGCGCGCGCGGGCGACGGCGAACGCCCGCTGGAGCGCCTGGCGGGCCGTCTCCTGATCCTCAGCCGCGAACAGGGCGCCGGTGCGGTTCACGTCCCGCATCGTGACCCGCGCCTGCCGGTACCATTCGATCGAGGCGTTCAGCGACGCGAGCACTGCCTCCGGCGTCAGCGTTGGCGATGCGGGCTCCGATGCCGAATCGGCAGCGCCGTCGCCGCTGATGAACGCAAGGAAAACGATTGCAAGGACGGCCGAGACCCCGGTGCGCATGAGACGCCCCAGAGAGATAGAGGCAATGCGCGTGCCGCTGGGTCGCCCGACAAAGGCCTCGCCTCGCGGAGTAGGATGGCGTCATGAGGCGAGCAACGCGGGCTGTATCGCTTGCGACGGTCGTCGTCCTCGGGCTGTCGTGCGGCACCGCGGAGGCTCAGCATCGCCCTCCTGGCGGACGCCCGCATGGGCAACAGCATCCGCATCGCTTCCACCACCGGCCGCTCGGCGCGCGCGTCTTCGTCGCGCCGTTCGTCCCGTTCGTGTCGTACGGGGCGCCAAGCGTCGTCTATGCCGCGCCGCCGATCCTCTACTCTGCGCCGCCGCCCGTCGTGTACCAGGCGCCTCCGTCGTACGGCTCCGCACCCATCTACGCGCCGCCGCCAACGGTCTATGCGCCGCCGTCGGCTCCCGCGTCTGCCCCGGCGGTGCAGCAGGACGTGGAGCTGCTACGGCGGGAGGTCGTCTTCCCGAGCGGGCGTTATGTCCTGCGCGGCGACGGCGTCAGCGCGCCGTACACCTGGGTGTGGATTCCGAATCCGCCGAGTGCGCCGCCGAACGGCTCGCCGGCGAGCGTAGGTGAGGACACTCGTCCGCTGTACGCGTGGACAGATACCAACGGCGTGACCACGTGGACCGATCGTCTGTCGAAAGTGCCGCCCGAGCACCGCGCCGCCGCGCGGCGCACATTTTAGCCCCGACAAGCCCCGGAGCGACGGGCTGCGCTATGGGCCCGCGTACGACGAGTGAGGCACGCTCAGCGCAGCGCTTGCCGCAGCGCTCCGGCGATCAGGGTCACCCCGCGGAACGCGGTGTCGATGAGCCGCCCCATTGGCACGAAGCCGTGGATCATGCCGCCGAAGCACACCGCGTCGACCATCACGCCCGCCTCCCGCATGCGGCGCGCGTACGCCTCGCCCTCGTCGCGCAGTGGATCGTAGCCGGCGGTGATCACGAGCGCCGGTGCCACGCTCGCCAGTGACGGCGCGCGCAGCGGCGAGACGCGCCAGTCGGCGGCGTCCTCTTCCTTGGCGAGATACTGCGCGCGGAACCAGCGCATGCTCTCGCGCGTGAGCATGTAGCCCTCGGCCAGGTCGGCGTAGGACTGGCTCTCACTCGCGAGGTCGGTCACCGGATAGATCAGGAGCTGGAGCCCGATGCGCGGCGCGCCGGCGTCGCGCGCGAGCAGTGCGACGACGGCCGCAAGATTGCCGCCGGCACTGTCGCCTCCTACGGCGACGCGCTCGGCATCGATGCCGAACTCGGCGGCGTGCGCGACGATCCAGCGCGTCGCCGCCCACGCGTCGTCCACTGCCGCAGG
Organism: Candidatus Methylomirabilota bacterium; assembly: GCA_046725765.1. Lineage (GTDB taxonomy): Bacteria > Methylomirabilota > Methylomirabilia > Rokubacteriales > CSP1-6 > AR12. The sequence continues at coordinate 2,762 of JBKOZH010000294.1, forward strand.
ATACTTGTGCTCCGGCGCCAGCCGATAGTCGACGGCCACGACGCAGACGCCCGCCTCGGCCGTCACCTGACGGCAGAGCACGTCGTGAGTCTCGAGATCACCGATCACCCAGCCGCCGCCGTGGAAGTAGATCAGCACCGGAAGCCGCCGGGAGTCCCCGACACCCGCGGGTCGGTACAGACGCAGCGGAATCGGGCCGGAGGAACCCTCCGCCATGAGCTCACGCACCGCGCCGATCTGCGGAGCCGGTGGCGTGGAGGCCGGGCGCGTCTCCCGAAACATCTGCCGCGCGTCCTTCGGCGTCAGCTGGTGATACGGCGGACGCCCGGATTTGATGACGAGGTCGATGACGTTGGCGGCCTGCGGGTCAAGCGCCATTGCGCAGTACCTCCGCCGCCTGCTTCTCCACCACCGTGCCGGCGAAGAAATCGGGGTTCACCTCGCCCCAGAACCGCACCGCGTTGGCGAACATGAAATCGCGGAAGTCCCGGTCGTCGATCAGGCCGTGCTCGACCAGCTCGTACGCCTCGGGGACGACGTCCGACATGTCCGGCACGTCGAAGTGGCCGATGTCCGACGAGAAGATCGCGTTCAGCCGCGCGCCCATCGGATTGGCCTTCGTGTTGAAGGCCCACGCATTGATCGGATCGTCGGCCTCGCAGCCGAAGTAGAAGCGCGGGACGAACAAATTCTTCAGGTCCTGCTTGCCGGTGATCTTGCAACGGAAGTAGTCGTCCACGTCCTCGACACCGCCGGTCATGGCCTGCGTCTCGTCGAGCCCCTCGCCGCGACCGACCGAGGCGACGACCTCCTCGCGCGCGTACTTCTTCGCCAGCTCCAGCAGCCGCCCCCGGTCGAGCTTGGAGGGATGCGTGGACTGAATCGCCTCACCGTTGCGCTTCTCCCAGTGGCCGACGAGGTCCGCGTAGAGCATGCACGCCCAACCCACGCCGCCCTCGAGAAACGCGAAGTTGAGGTCGGGGAAGCGGCGCGTGACGCCGCCGAAGAAGAGTCCCTTGCAGACGGCATGGCCGGCCGAGGCGAAGTGGCCGATGTGGTTGAAGCAGAAGTTCGACGGCGAGTTCCGGAGCAGGATCGAGCGCGCGCCGTTGTGGAACGAGGGCGCGAGCCGCAGCTCGCGGCACTTCTGCCACACGGGATCGTAGTCATAGTCGCTATCGATGCCGATGACGTCGAACCACTCGGCGTACTTTGCGGCGTCGGGCTGCTCCTGCGCGACCGCTGGCACCGGCCGGCGCATGAGCCCGCCGACCATGATGACCTTGAATCCCAGCTGCTCGGACGCGAACTCGAGCTCCTCGATCGCTTCCTCCGGCGTGTACATCGGGATGATCGCAGCCGGGATGATGCGATCGGAGTACGGGCGGAACTGGTCCGCGGTGAAGACGTTATAGGCGCGACAGATCGCGCGCCGCATCCGCGAATCTTGAAGCCGGTGGTACGAGAGTCCCGAGGTCGGATACACGACCGCGACGTCGATCCCGAGGTCGTCCAGACGCTCGTACATCAGGCGCGGGAACATCGCCGTCGCGCGGTCGAGCACGTTCTCGCTCGGCGACGACCAGAAGCCTTCCATCCCGACGCGCTTGCGGCGGCGGTCGTCCAGCGACATCTTGAGCGCGTTGGGGATTCGCGAGGCGGCCGCGGCGAGCCCCTCCACCGCCGCATCACCCGCGATCTTGCGGAATTGCTCGCGCATGACGGGCAGGTATTCGAGCCAGTGACCGTCGGCGTCGACGATGGGGTGATGCAGTCGAGAACGGAGCTCACGCGCTGTCATGGATGACCTCACTTCTTCCGCGGATCGTCGGCGGGGTTCACGAACGTGATGTCGGTCGGTCCGGTCCCGTGCACCTGGATCAGCGTCTCCTGACTGCCGGCCCAGGCAAAATGCGGGTGCGTGGGAGGGATGCTCACGAAGCCGCCCACCGGCAGCTCCTTGCCAGAGCCCTGATCGAACTTTTCACCCAGGCCGATGAAGAAGCTGCCGGAGAGCACGGTCACGTTCTCGGCCGCCTTGTGGAAGTGCGGCGCGATCTTGTAACTGGCCGGCATCTTCACCCGATAGACGAAGGGCCCTTCCTGGGCGGGGTTACCCTGCACGATAGCGAGCTTCGCACCCGGAAACGTCGGTGGATCGACCCATTTCAGCGTGTCGGGTGTGCTGACCACATGCTGTTGCATCTGCTGGGCAACGACGGGAACCGCCGCGACGAGGGCGGCCGTAAGGACAGCAAAGACAATCCTACGCATGGGACCAATCTCCTCTGCCGCGAGTGCCCCTGGGTGCTGGTGGGCGGAACGATAGAACCGCCGCCGATCGACGTCAAGCGCGGGCGGTCGGGTCAGAGCGTGATCCGGCGGCGCTGGGTTGCGCGCTCCCATTTGCTCGCCGCGTCATCGTCGAAGATCAGTGCCTCGTCGGCGGTGACCACGAGCCAGTAGCCGCCGTTGATTTCCGCTTCGAGCTGTCCCGGAGCCCAGCCGGCGTAGCCCGCAGCGAACAGCGCGCGGCGCGGACCGGCGCCGCTGGCGAGCGCCTCGAAGATGCCGGGATCGCTGGTCACGGCCACATCGCCGTGAACCGGGCGGCTCGTGTCGCTCGCCCATTCGCGCGTATGCAGCACGAAGCCGCGTTCGGGATCAACGGGCCCGCCGTAGTGGACTCGGATCTCCCCGGGCGTCTCGGGCGCATGCCGGCCAAACGCTTCGAGCACGCGAGCGAACGGTACGCTGCCGAGCGGACGATTCACCACCAGTCCGATCGCGCCGGTGGCGTCGTGGCGCAGCATGTAGACGACCGTGCGGACGAAGCGCGGGTCGCGCAGGTCCTCGGTCGCGACCAGCAACTGGCCCTTCGTGGTGCTGGGCGCGGCACGACGCTCCGGCGCGGCCGGCCGGGCCGCGTGACCCACCGCGGCTGTCACGACGATCAGCAGCGCTGGGACCGCCAGCCGCGTCACAGCGCTACTTTTTAGCGCCCTGCCAGTACTTCGCGTCGCTCGGGAAGACGGTCTTGCAGCGCGTGGGCTGCGTCGGCCCGTCGAGCGTGTCGGCCGCCGCGCGCCACGTGGCGTAGTGCGGCGCCTTGCGATGCGCCTCGAGCGCCGCCTCGTCCTTGTAGACTTCGTAGAAGTAATAGATGTTCGGGTCGGCCTCGTCCTGGAGCACGTTGAAGCGGTAGCAGCCGGCCTCGTCGCGCTCGGAGCCAAGCGCGTCCGCCTCGATCGCGGCGAGGAACCGTGAGAGCTCGGCCGGCTTGACGCGGACCTTTACCCAGATCGCGAGCATCGGCTCAGCCCCGGCGCCCGAGTGGCCCGCGCAGGAGCTGCCCCGGCCGGGCGCCGGTCGGCTTGCCGTCGCGCAGGATCGTCTCGCCGTTCACGACCGTGGCTGCGACGCCGCGGCAGCGCTGCACGAGCCGCTTGGCGCCCGCCGGCAGATCCGTCACGACCTCGGGCATCTCCGCGCCGATCGTCTCGGGATCGAAGACGACGAAGTCGGCGGCCATGCCCTCGCGCACGAGCCCACGATCGGCAAACCCCCACAGCGTGGCCGGGACCAGCGTGAGCATCCGCACCGCCTGCTCGAGCGTGAACGCGTGCTTCTTGCGGACCCAGTGGGCGAGCAGGTGCGTCTGCAGTGACGAGTCCATCAACTGCGTGACGTGCGCGCCGGAGTCCGAGAACGTGACGCACGCGCGCGGGTGTCGCATGATCTCGAGCGCCGCATCTTGGTCTTCATTGGCGACCGGCATCAGGAAGAACAGCTCGAGGTCCTTTTCGAGCGCGAGGTCGATCATCGCCTGCGCCGGATGCACGCCGCGCTCGGCGGCCACCTCGGCGACCGAGCGGTGCGGTCCCTCCACCGTGTCGAACACGAAGAGCCACTCGTAGGGCTGCGGGCGTGCCTCGGTCCCGAGCGCCTTCTTGTCAGGCGTCTCGTTGGTGGCCTCGACGAGCTTCTTCTTGAACTCCGGGTCGCGGAGCTTCGCGATCTTCTCGCCGATCGGAAGCTTGCGCAGCTCCTTCCAGAGCGGCAGACGATCGAACGGCATCTGCGTCTTGAAGGACAGCAGCGCGGACAGCGAGCGGCTGTGCGCCTGCGCGAACATGCGCCCTCCCGCCCGCGCCGTCTCGTCCAGCAGCGCGATGTACTTGCGCCAGACGTTCGGCGCGCCGCGGCGGCCGAACACGCCGAACGTGATCGGGCGCCCGCTCTCGACCGCGAGCTCCTTCAGCCGCCGGTGGTAGTCGCCGAGGCCGGGGTTGTCGGCGTCGCGGTCGACGTTCTCCCCCGCGATCTCGAAGATCCCGGCGTTCAGCTCGCCCATCGCGTTGACGAGCCGCCGCACCTCACTCCAGTCGGCGACGCGGCTCGCCACCGGCCGGTGGTCGGGAGTTTCGTGGCTCGGCGAGCGCGACGTCGTGAAGCCCATGGCGCCGGCGCGCAGCGCATCGCGCAGCTCGCGCTCCATGGCGCGCAGCTCGTCCTCGGTCGCTTGCTTGTCGAACGCGCGCTCGCCCATCACGTAAGTGCGCAGCGCCGAGTGCCCGATGTAGCCGGCGTAGTTGATGCCTTTCGGCAGCGCCTCGAGCGTGTCGAGGAATTCGGGGAACGTCGTCCAGCGCCAGTTGATCCCCGCTTCCATCGCCTCGGGCGGAATGTCCTCGGCGCGCTGCAGGTTGCGGACGACGAGGTGCTTGTCCTTGGCCGCGCACGGCGCGAGCGTGAAGCCGCAGTTGCCCATGACGACGGTCGTGATGCCGTGGTAGCAGGAAGATGTCCCGAGCGGGTCCCAGAAGATCTGGGCGTCCATGTGGGTGTGCCCGTCGACGAAGCCAGGCGTCACCACGTGCCCTTCGGCGTCGAGCGTCTCGCGTCCGCGCTCGCGGATCCGTCCGATCGACACGATGCGTCCGTGCCGTACGCCCACGTCCGCCCGAAAGCCGGGCAGGCCGGAGCCGTCGATGACCGTTCCGTTCTTGATCACGAGGTCGTACGGCATGGGCGGTCCTCCCTGCCGGCCGCAGGCGCCGGCGGAAACTGGCCGGCCGTATCGTACCCCACGCGCGCGACGGCTGCGCGCGCATTGGCGGAGGCGGGATTCAGCGCGGAATTCAGCGGCTGGCGGTGGACGGCGTCCAGACGACGGTCACGTCGCTCGCATCGAGCGCGGGCGCCGTCTCGGACGCCGGCCTCGCCGGCGTGGTCGCGCTCGGTGACGCGGACGGCATGGGCGCGAGCTGGATCACGACCTCGGCGCCGGGCTCGATCTGCGCGAGCGTCAGCCGCTCCGCGCCGCGGTGCACGTTGGTCGAGGCGGCGACGTGCACAACGCTGCCGTCCGTCAGCACCAGCTGCTGTCGCGTCGTATCGACGCGCGCCACGGTGCCCATGCGGATCTCAGGCGCGCGCACGGTGACCGGAGTCGCGCCGCGGACGAGCACGCGATCCCCCGGCTTGAGCGCCTGCACGGTCGTCGGCTGATACACGGCGGTCCGGTCACCCGCGCGCAGCACGCGTCCGTCGCTGAGCGTGATGGTGCCTGATGCCGCGTCGATCGAGGCGACCGTGCCGGTGGCATCGATCGTCCCCGCTGCTCCCGAGGTCGTTGTCGGCGAGGTGCCGCCGATCGGCGGGCTGCCCGGCACCTGGATGTTGTTGACCAGCCCCTTGACGCCCCCGACGGCGCTCGCGATCTGCGCGGCGCGTGACCGCTTCTCAGCCGAGTCCACCGTGCCGCTCAGCGTCACGATGCCGCTCTCGGTCTTGACGTCGATCTTGACGAAGTTCGCGGGCGAATCCGCGGCGAGCCGGGCCATCACCTCGGCGGCGATGCGCGTGTCGTCGATGACTTCGCCCACGCTGCGGGCGTGCGCGGTGACGACGCCGCCGACGGCCAACGCGAGCAGCGAGCCGAGCGCGAGAGAGGCGATCCGAGTCCAAAGCCGTTCCATGCCCGATGGTATTGCAACCGCGTGGCCAACGAGCTAGAGGTAGCCGTACGCCTGCCAGCCGCCGTCGGCCGTGAGCACCGCGCCGGTGACATACGAGGACTCGTCGCTCGCGAGGAAGACAGCGGCGTCGCCCATCTCCTCCGGCGTCCCCAGGCGTCGCATCGGGGTCCGCGCGGCGAGCTTGGCCGTGTCGACGACGCCCTTCGATGCCAGTCCCTGGATGAACGGTGTCTCGACGTAGCCGGGGGCGAGACAGTTCACGCGCACGCCGTGCGCCGCCCACTCGATGGCGAGAACTTTCGTCAGCATGTTGACGCCAGCCTTCGACACGCAGTACGCGAGCCGCTGGGGGAACGCGACGCTGCCGTTGATCGAGCCCACGTTGATGATCGCGCCGCCCCCGCGCTCGATCATGCGCCGACCGATGATTTGCGCGAGCAGGACATACGCGGTGAGGTTGAGATCCATCGTGTAGCGATAGTCGCCTTCCGGCAGCTCCGTCGACGGCGCCACGCGCGGCTGCCCCGCGTTGTTGACGAGGATGTCGACGCGGCCGTCCATCGCCTCGAGCGCCGCCGCCCCGAGCCGGCGGACCTCCTCGGCTCGCGAGAGATCGGCCGCAATCGGCACGGCGCCGCCGCCAAGCGTCTTGGCGATCGCCTCACACTCCGCAGCGCTGCGGGAGTGAACCACGACCCGCGCGCCCTCACGCGCGAACGCGCGGGCGATGCCGAAACCGATGCCTTTCGTCGATCCGGTGATGAGCGCGGATTTTTCGGCGAGTCTCACGCCGGGCGATTATACGAGGATCGTCACGAGCTCCGGCCGGGCGGCGGCGGCGGCGGCGTGCCGGCCGGCGGCGGTGGAATGTTGGGCGGTGCAGCCGGAGCCGAGTCCGCCGGCGGCGTCGTCATCGGCGGTGGCGGAGGCGGCGGAGTCGAGACGCGGTTCGTCGACGAAGAAAACGGCACCGAGCCGCGCGAGACCGGAATCTGGTGCCCCTTGGCGTACATGCACTGCATATAGCCGACGTCGAAGCGCCTCTGCACGGAATTCACGTTGGCGTCGGCGTAGCCACCGGCGATCGCGGTGCCACCGAGGAGGCCGGCGCCCGCGCCGGCCGCGGCGCCGATGGCGGGATTGCCCGCCGCCGCGCCGAGCGCCGCGCCGGCTGCGGCACCGATCGCGGTGCCGAGCACCGCACCGGTCACCATCGTGTCGCCGGCCGCCTTCTGTGTCGAGATGCCGGCCGTCTGGAGCCCCCACTGCCGGCACGCCGCGTCGTCGACCTGAAATTGCTCGAACGGCTTGCCGGTGCCCGGCAGCACCATGACGCTGGGCCCCGTGGGAACGGTCGCGCACGCGGACATCAGCATCGCGACCGGAATGCCGAGTACGACTGCGCGGATCACTGCGCTCTCGGCGGAACCTTGATCCACGGTTCGGTGCACGTCGCGACGCTGGGATAGTAGGCGCCGGAGGGCTGGCAGTAGTACCAGTACTGCTGCTGCGCCGGCGGGGCCGACGCCGCGGGAGGCGGCGGGGCGACCGGCGACTGCTGCTCGATGTAGACCGGCGGCTGCTGGACGATCACGGTCGGCGGCGAGTACGCATAATACGGCGGCGGGTAATACCATCCCGGGTACCACCACGGCGCGAATCCGAAGCCGAGGAAGACTCTGGGTCCACCGTGCCAGTGGTGACCGCGCCACGCGTCACTTGGCCCCGCGGTCATCAGGAGCAGGACGACGCTCAGAGGTGCAACCAACCACCACTGCTTCATCGTCGAGACCTCCGTTGCCCGGTCGGACGACCGAACCGTGCTTGTTATTCATGCCCATAATACTCTCGTGGTGACGCGCCGGTCCCTTCGGATCCTCGCCCCCATCCTCGTGGCCATCGGCCTCGCGGCTGTCGCCTCGGGTGGCGGCCGCTCGGCGTCCGAGCGCATCACGCTTCCACCGGGATTCGCCCTCGAGGTCTTCGCCGACAACGTCCCAGGTGCGCGCTCGATGGCGCTCTCCCCCTCCGGCACGCTGTTCATCGGAACGCGCGACAAGGGTCATGTGTACGCGATCGCCGGCGCAGCCGGCGCCACGCACGCCGGCAAGGCGGTCCGCGTGGGACACGATCTCACGAGCCCCAACGGCGTGGCCGTCCGCGACGGGGCGCTGTACGTCGGAGAGATCTCGCGGATCATCCGCTTCGACGACATCGAGGCGCGGCTGGAGCGTCCGCCGGCACCGGTGGTGGTGACGTCGCGCTACCCGAGCGATCGGCATCACGGCTGGAAGTTCATCGCCTTCGGTCCCGACGGCTGGCTCTACGTTCCCGTCGGCGCCCCATGCAATGTGTGCCTGCCGCCCGGACCGCTGCACGAGACGATCACCCGCATGAAGCCGGATGGGAGTGCGATCGAGGTCTTCGCGCGAGGGGTTCGCAACAGCGTCGGCTTCGACTGGCGGCCCGGGACGCAGGATCTGTGGTTCACCGACAACGGTCGCGACTGGATGGGCGATGATCGGCCGCCGGACGAGCTGAATCACGCGCCCAAAGCCGGACTGCACTTCGGCTTCCCGCACTGCCACGGACGCGCGCTGGTGGATCCGCAGTTCGGCAAGCCGTGCAGCGAGTTCACGCCGCCCGCCGCCGAGCTCGGTCCGCACGTCGCCGCGCTCGGCATGCGGTTCTATACCGGCACGATGTTCCCCGCGGAGTATCGCGGGCGGGTCTTCATCGCCGAACACGGCTCGTGGAATCGCAGCACGCCGATCGGCTATCGCGTGACGACGGTGCAGCTGGACGGCGATCGCGTCGTCGGCTACGAGCCGTTCGCGACCGGCTGGCTCGCGGACAGCGGCATATCAGGACGCCCGGTGGATGTGCTGGTGATGCCGGACGGCGCGCTGCTCGTTTCCGACGACCACGCGGGCGTGATCTACCGCATCACCTACCGGGCGCCGCGCTAGCCGCCCCGCGCGCCGCGCTCGACGTCCGGCGACGGAATCAGCGCCACCTTGATCGCTTCCGGCTCGCGGTGTGCCGCGAACGCGCGCTCGATCTCATCCAGCGTAAACCGGTGTGTGATGAGGGGGCGCGTCCGAACCTGTCCCGCAGCCACCAGACGCATGGCCTCGGCGAATTCATCTTGATAGATCATCGAGCCGATAATCGTGACCTCGCGCCGCACCACCGAGAAAAACCGTACCGGCGTCGCCTCGTGAGGCAGGCCCGTGAGGACGACGCGGCCGCCCGGCCGCACCAGCGCGAGCGCGTGCGCCACCGCCTCCGCGCTGCCCGCGGTCTCCACGACGCAGTCGACGCCCTCGCGGCCCGAGAACTCGCGCGCGACGTCGTCCAGCGCGCGCGTGTCGACGCTGTGCGTCGCCGCGGCGCCGAGCTCGCGGGCGAGCGCAAAGCGCCGCTCACTCCGTGACACGACGAGGACCCGCGCCCCGCGCGCGCGCAACACCTGGAGCGCGAGGAGGCCAAGCGTGCCCGCGCCGACGACGGCCGCCGTCTCCCCCGCCCGCACCGCTCCCCGCGCGACGGCCCGCACAACGACAGCGAGCGGCTCGGTCACCATGAGGTCCTCGTCGGCGACGCCGGCCGGTGCGGCCCAGCAGCAGCGCGCGGGGACGGAGACCAACTCCGCGAAGCAGCCGTCGACGTCGATCCCGACCGCCGTACGTGACAGGCAGAGATTGCGGTTGCCCTCGCGGCAGAGCGGGCACGTGCCGCACGAGTAGTTCGGCTCGATCGCGACGCGATCGCCCGCCCGCGCCGTCGTCACGCCGGCGCCCACCGCTTCGATACGGCCGACGAACTCATGACCCATGACGCGCGGGTAGCCGACGGGACGGTGGCCCGTGAAGATGCTGTAGTCGGTCCCGCACAGCCCGGCGACCGCCACGCGCACCAGGACTTCGCCGGCCGCCGGGTCTGGAGTCGCTGCGGCTTCGATGCGGAGTCTTCGCGGCGCGTGCAGCACGGCTGCTTTCATCGCGCGTGCACTCTATCCCAGTCGTCAGCCGATCGCCTGGGATTCAGCGGGTTGCCGCACGGATCGTCGCCCGGCGAAAGGCAGCAACTTGCCAATTATTACCATAACTTGTAGGACTGTTACTTAGTCAACACTAGAAGCAACGCCACGGCGTACCAGCCAGTCGCTCATGCGTTCGGTAATCGGACGGACGTCGGCCGGCAGCCGGTGCGCGAACTTGCGCGCGAAGCGCTCGGTCGCCGCGCGGCGCTGCGCCAGGTCATGGGCCTCGCGGTCCGGCTCCGTCGCGAACTGTCGCGTGCGTGTTGCGCCGCCGGCGTGACGGAAAGGCGCGTGCACCACGACGCAGCGGCGACCACTCTCGCGGACCGCGAACGACAGATCGCGGTCGTAGCCGTGGAAGAAGCCGTAGCCTTCGTCGATGCCGCCGATCGCTTCGAGCGTTGGCCGGCGCAGGCACAGACAGACCCCGTCGACGACCGCGACTTCCTCCCACGGCGCACGCACGGTCGGCCCCTCGGCGAGGCTGTGCACGATCGTGCGCCCCGAATAGCGGCCGTCACGGCGGATACGCTTGACGCCGTAGAGACCGCTGAGGCCGATCTCACGCGAGGTCAGCGGCGTGAGCAGCCGCGTGAGCCACGCGGGCTCGAGCATGGTCGTATCGTTGTGCAGCAGACACACGAACTCCGTCGTCGTCAGGCGCCAGGCCTGATTGAACGCTGCCAGCACCGACCCGTTGTCGTCATTGCGCGCGTAGCGCAGCGGCCAGGCGTGGGGGAAGTCGCGAAACCACCGCGGCGTGTCGTCGGTAGAACCGTTGTCGACGACGACGAGGGCGAACGGCTCATCGGTCGCGCGCAGGCTTTCCAGGCACGCCCGCGTCGTCGCAAGCCCGTTGTGCACGACCATGACGACGCTGGCGCGCAGCCGGCTCGTGCCTGCGCTCGGTCCGTCGCCGGCCGGACTCACCGCGACCGGCCGGGCGGGCCGGGCGAGGTCTTCAGCGCGGGGTTCTCACGCTCCAAACAGTTGCCGGTTTCGACGACCCGGCGATTCTGGCCGTCTTCGAGGTCGCGCACGAACCGTCGCGCCTGCTCGCACTCGTTGTTGTTGGGATAGAGACGCCAGTCACGCCACTCGCTGGTGCCGACCACTTTGTACTGGAAGGTCCACAGGCGCGCGGGTGGGCGACTGGCAAACCCGATGAGGATGCCCCCGCCCACGAGCACCACCACGATCGCCGCGACGAACCCCCAAAGGCCGCGCATGTCAGGCGGCGGTGTG
>JBKOZH010000336.1:0-7247 GCA_046725765.1 Candidatus Methylomirabilota bacterium
GACCACGTCGGCGGCAGTCTCGCCTCGTGGGGCATGCCGGGCCGCATCCCTGGCGTCGAAGAGCTGCTCACGCGCGTGCCGCTCAAGGTGTACGTCCACAAAGCCGAGCGCGAGTTCCTGCCCGGGCTCGGCTCGGACCTCGTCAAAGTAGACAATCACGACACGCTGCGGATCGGTGGCCTCACGCTGACGTTCATGCACACCCCCGGGCACACGCCGGGGTCGCAGTGTTTTCTCGTCGACGGCCGTCTCGTCTCCGGTGACACGCTGTTCATCGGCTCTTGCGGCCGGACCGACCTGCCGGGCAGCGATCCGAGCGAGATGTACTACTCGCTCACGCAGCGTCTCGGTGCGCTCCCGGACGACACCGTGCTGTTTCCCGGCCACAACTACGGCGGGCCAGCATCGACCCTCGGGGACGAGAAGCGTCACAACCCGTTCATGCGGTTCGCATCGCTCGGCGAGTTTTTGCGGGTGATGGGCGGCAACCGCGTGACGCTCCGCTAGCGCGGCGTGATCTCTGGCCACGACGTCGCGACACTCCTCACCCGCCACGGCTTCGACTTCTTCACGGGAGTGCCGTGCTCGCTGGTCGAGGACGTCATCGCCGTGCTCGAGGGCGAGCGCGATGCCCCGTACGTCGCCGCCGTGCGCGAGGACGCGGCCGTCGGCCTCGCCGCGGGGGCGTGGTTTGCCGGCCGACGGCCATGCGTGCTCATGCAGAACTCCGGGCTCGGCACGAGCCTCAACGCGCTGGCATCGCTCTCGCTCATGTATGGCCTGCCCGCGCTGATCGTCGTGACGTGGCGGGGTTATGAAGGCAAGGATGCGCCCGAGCACATCTTGACCGGCCGCATCACACCGCAGATCCTCGAGCTGCTGGAGATCCCGTATCGCGTACTGTCGGGCGAAAGCGCGGCCGAGGATGTGGCGTGGGCGGCGAAAGAGATGGACTCGCGTATGCAGCCCGTCGCCATCATCGTGCCGCCAAAGGTGGTGCAGACGGGACATCACGGCGGTGCAGCGACCAGCGAAGCCTCCGCCCGCAGCGCCGCGGCGCCATCGTCCCGGCGACAGGGCCGTGACTCGACACCGGATCAGCTCACCCCGAGCATTTCGCGGCTCGCGGCGATCAAGGCCGCCCGTACGGCAATCGGCGGCGAGCCGATCGTGCACGCCAACGGCTACATCTGCCGCGAATCGTTCTCCATCGGGGACCGCCCCGCGAACTTCTACATGATCGGTTCGATGGGCCTGGCGTCCGCGATCGGGTTCGGCCTCACGCTGGCGCAGCCCGATCGCACCGCCGTCGTGTTCGACGGCGACGGCAATCTGCTGATGAACTTCGGCATCCTGGCGATGGTCGGCGGGCTGGCGCCGCGGCGCCTGGTGCACGTGGTGTTCGACAACGAGGTCTACGGCTCGACGGGCAACCAGATATCGCCCTCGCGCGGCGTGCGGCTCGATCGCGTGGCCGCCGCGGCTGGCTATCGTGCGGTGGCGGTCACGGCGGCCGCCGACGTGCAGGACGCGATACGCACCGCGCTCGCCGGCGACGGACCGCACTTCGTGCTCGTGAAGACCACACCCGAGGAGGCCGACGTGCCGCGCATTCCGTACACTCCCGCGGAGATCCGCGACCGCTTTCGGGCATCATTGAGCCCACGGTTAAAGCCGACCTCGCGGAGCCCGCTACAATGACCGAGCGTCGGACGACCGCGCTCAAACGGCTCGTCACGCGACCCGAGATCGCTTTCCTCATGGAAGCGCACAGCGGGCTGTCGGCGCGCATCGTCGAGGAAGCCGGCTTCGAGGGCATCTGGGGCAGCGGGCTCACGATCTCCGCCGCGTTCGGCGTGCGCGACAACAACGAGCTGTCGTGGTCGCAGGTGGTCGACCACGTCGCCTTCATGGCCGAGGGAACGTCGATTCCGCTGCTCCTCGACGGCGACACCGGCTACGGCAACTTCAACAACATGCGGCGGCTCGTGCGCAAGCTCGAGCAGGTCGGCGTGGCCGGCGTGACGATCGAAGACAAGCTGTTTCCAAAGACCAACTCGTTCCTTCGCTCGGAGCTGCAGCCGCTGGCCGACGTCGACGAGTTCTGCGGCAAGATCAAGGCGGGCAAGGACAGTCAGACCGACCCCGACTTCGTTCTCGTCGCGCGCGTGGAGGCGCTCATCGCCGGCTGGGGGCTGGCCGAGGCGCTCAAGCGCGCGGAGGCGTATCACCGCGCCGGCGCCGACGCGATTCTCATTCACAGCCGGCAGTCGAGTCCGGCCGAGATCTTCGCGTTTCTCGACGAGTGGAGCGATCGTGCGCCGGTCGTGCTGGTGCCGACGAAGTACTGGCGCACGCCGACCGAGGAGTTCCGCGCGCGCCGGGTGAGCGTTGTGATCTGGGCCAACCAGGTGCTACGCGCGTCGATCTCGGCGATGCAGGCCACGGCCGGGCGCATTCGCGCGGCCGAGTCGCTCATCGATGTCGAGCCAAACGTGGCGCCGTTGCACGACGTGTTCCGCCTGCAGGGCGACGAGGAGCTACAGGAGGCGGAGAAGCGGTATCTGCCGGTGGCGCGCGGCGCATCGCTGTCCGCGATTGTGCTGGCCGCCGGCGGCACGTCCGAGTTCGCCGGTCTCACCCGCGCCGTGCCCAAGGCGATGTTGAAGGTGCAAGGCCGGCCGATCCTCGCCCGGTTGCTCGACGACTTCTCGCACTTCGGCTGCCGCAGCGTGACCGTCGTGCGCGGCCACCACGCCGCGGGCGTGGACGTCGCCGGCGCACGCTTCGTCGACAATCCGGACTTTGCCGACACTAGCGAGGCCTTCTCACTGGCGCTGGCCGAGGATGCGCTCGTGCCCGGCACGCTGGTGTCATTCGGCGACATCGTGCTCAAGCGGCACCTCATCCAGGCGTTGCTCGAGGATGCCGGCGACGGACTGACGCTCGTGGTCGATTCGACGCTGGCCCAGAGTGGCGCGCCCGATCGCGTCCGCGCGTCACGCCCCGACAGCGGCCGCGTCGAGTTCGACGAGGTCCGGCTCCTCGCCATCGCGGATGACCTGGCGCCGGCGTCGAGTCACGGCGCGTGGGTCGGTCTGCTGCACGCGGGTGGCGACGGCGCCGCCTGGCTCCGGGACGCCATCGCCGCCGCGCGTGCCGACGACACGCTTCGCAGAGCGCGCGTGGCGGATCTGATCACGCGCGTGGTTGCGTTAGGCCGGCCAGTGCGCGTCGTCTACGTGCGCGGCGGCTGGGTCAACGTCAACAACCTCACCGACCTGCTGGACGCGTCAGGCCTGTAGCCGCGCTCACGCGCGGCGCGCCGCAACGGTTCGGATCCGGCCCGTCACCGCCGGCGGGCATGTGGCCAAGCGCACCACCGCAGCCACGACGTCGGCGAGACGTACCGAGCGTCCGCGCGTGATCGCACGCCAGCGCCCGGGTGGCAGACCCGGCGGCTTGAGCACCGGTCCCGGCGCCGCGGCGTTTACCGCGATGCCGCGCACACGCAGCTCGGCCGCGAGCACACGTGTCAGCATTTCGAGGCCCGCCTTCGACGCCGCGTACGCCGACCAGCCCGGCGGCGCGGTGCGCGCCCACGCGTCGGCGACGTTCACGACGTGCCCGCCGGCGCGCATGCGTGCGGCGGCCGCCTGCGTGCAGAGAAACGGCGCGCGCAGATTCACGTCGAGCAGCGCGTTCCAGCGTCCGGGCGTCGCGCTGGCGAGCGGCGTGCGCGCGAAGCCGGCGGCGCTATTGACGAGGACGTCGAGTCCGCCGAGCGCGCGCGCGGCGCGGCTGACCAGACGCCGCGCGGCAGCGGCGTCGCGAAGATTGGCGCGTAGCGCGATCGCGGTCGCGCCGCGCCGTCGCAGCTCGCGAACGGTGTCGCGCGCGCTATCGCCGGAGCGGTGGTACGCGATCGCCACGTCGAAGCCGGCGTCCGCGAGGCCGAGCGCGATGGCGCGACCCACGCGGACGGCGCCACCAGTGACGAGCGCGCGGTGGCGCACTTGGGGATTGACGCGCCTCATGTCATATTCAGATTGATGAAGAGCTGGCTCAAGGCGCGATTGATCGCCGGGTTCTTCGTCACCGTCCCCGCCGTCGCGACCGCGTGGATTCTGTACGCGTTCTGGAGCTGGATCGACGATCGCTTTGCGCCGATATACGCGCGGATCCTCGGCCGCCCCGTGCCCGGCCTCGGCTTTCTCACCGCCGTCGTGCTGATGCTGCTCATGGGTATCGTGGCGCGCAACGTCGCGGGGCGCCGCGTGCTCGCCCTCGGCGACCGGTGGCTCCATCGCGTGCCGGTGTTCCGCCTGCTGTACCCGTCGGTGAAGATGCTCATCGACTCGTTCTCGCCGGAGCGGCGCAGCTCATTCAAGGCGGTGGTGCTCGTCCAGCACCCACGCGAAGGCACGTACGCCTTTGGCTTCGTCACGAGCCAGGTCCTCCTGGAGGCGCCGGCGGGGAAGGGTGAGATGGTGACGGTCTTCGTCCCGTCGAACAACCTCTACCTCGGCGACATCATCGTCGTCCCGGACCACGACGTGATCCACACCGGACTGAGCGTCGAGGAGGGGATTCGTATCATCCTGTCCGCCGGCACGGCGACACCGCCGCGCCTGCCGCGCATCTAGCTGGCCAGAAGCGCGTCGGCCCACGCGCCGACGGCGTCGCCCAGCGCCGCCAGCGAGCCGAAGAAGAAATGATCGGCGCCCTCGATCACGATGACGGTTGCCTCGGGCAGCCCCGTGCGCATGGTCTCCAGCGCGGCGGCCGGGCAGTACTGGTCCTCGGCGCCGACGACGATCAGGAGCGGTCCGGCGACCGCGACTGGGAGGTGGACCTCCGCGACCCGCATGGGCGGCGCAACGAGCGCAAGCCCGGCGATCGGTATGGCATTGGCGACCGCCGCCGACACGGCGGCCCCGAAGGAATATCCGGCGAGAGCGATACGAGCGCCGCCGCCGAGGGCGCGCTGGAGATAGGCGACGCTGGCGCGAATGTCGTCCTGCTCGCCGCGTCCTTCATCATGACGGCCGGTGGAATCGCCGACGCCGCGGAAGTTGAAGCGAAGCGTGGCGAGCCCACGGTCGGTGCAGACCTCCACGATGCGGGAGACGACCGGGCTGTCCATGTCGCCTCCATACAGAGGATGCGGGTGGCTGACGACGACCCCCATGCGGGCTTGGGGCGGGATGGCCAGGCGGGCTTCGAGCGTCTCCGCGCCCGCAGGGACGGTCGTCGGCCGCTCGGCTATCATGTGGCGGTGATGAGAATAACGGCCAGGGGCCTGACCGTCCAACCGACGTGCTGAGCCATTACGTCAACCGACGACGGCTGGGAGCCTACCTCGACGGGGCTCTCGATGACGGGACGGCGCGCTCGACGGCAGCCCATCTGGCGACTTGTGGGGTGTGCCAGCGCGAGGCCGAAGGGCTGCGCCGTCTCCGCACCCTGCTCCAGCAGAACGCCGCCGTTGCCGAGCCGGACTGGACGGGCTTCTGGCCGGGGGTCGTGCGCGGCATCGACGCGGCGAAGACGGCGCGACCCGTGGCCGTCCCGCGTCCGGCGTGGCGCCCCAAGTGGGCGCTCGGCGGCGCACTGGCCGCGCTGCTGATCCTGTCAGTCGGCGTCTGGCAGTTCGGACCGGTCGGCACACCGCAGGACGGGATCATCGTTCGGTCCGCGTTCACCGGCGACCCGGGTGCGACGGTCATGGTCTACGGCACGCCGGAGCGTGACGTGGCCGTCGTCTGGGTACTCGGTCTCGAAGACAACAAGTAGCCGCGCGCGTTACGGAACGTAGCGGGCGGGTTACCGCGTTCGCAGCGCCGCCAGCCGCTCCCGCGCGAGCGTACTCTCCTCCGACTGCGGAAAGGTCTCCACCAGATACTGAAGCCGCTGCTGCGCGAGATCGGGCTGCTTCAGCTCGATCAGCGCCAGCGCCTCCTTGTAGAGAGCCGCCGGCGCCTTGTCGCTGCGCGGATAGTTCGCGAGGACCTTTCGAAACTCCTGCACCGCCTGCTCCATGGCCTCGGTCGCCTGCGGCGCCTGCCCGGCGTTGGTGTGGCCGCGCGCCAGCGCAACCTGCGCCTCGCCGATCCAGTACTGCGCGGCACCGGCGAGCGCCTCATCGGGGAAGCGGCGCAGAAACTCACGAAACCCCGCGATCGCGAGCTGGTAGCTGCCCTTGCTGAAGTCGAGGTATGCCGCCTGGTAGATATCTTGCGGCTGCAGCGCGCTCGTCGTTGACCGGCTGGTGACCTGCGCGGGCGGTGTCGTCGCCGCCGCAGGCGGGCTCGTGGGCGTTGCCGTCGCGGGAGGAGCCGCCGGCGTCGCGGCCGTCGGGGGAGCTGCCGGCGTCGCGGGAGTTGGCGGAGCCGCAGGCGTCGGCGGGCCTGGCCGGGCCGTCTCGACAGGCGGCGCCGCAACCGCGGCGCGGGATTGTCGCCCGAGCGCCTCGATTCGAGCGTTGAGCTCGTCGACCTGCCGTGACAGCGTGCTCACCGACGCCGTCAGCGCCTCCACGCGCTGCGACAACTGCGTCACACGCTGCTCACCCTCAGTGTCGCGCTCTCGCTCGCGCCGCTGCGCCTGCGCCAGTGCGGCCTCCGCCTCGGCCAGCGCGCGCTGGGCACGCTGCTGCGCCACCGTGACGTCGGTCCGGAGCTGGAGGAGGTCCTGCTGGGTGGCAACGCCGGTCATGTCCTGCACCGACGCGCAGCCGCCGAGCAACAGCACGGCGAGGAGACGCGCCCGCGTTCTCCTCGCCATGGAATCCGTGGCTACCGCGGCTTCACCAGGAAGTGCGCGCGCCGGTTCTTGGCCCAGCACGCTTCGGTCTTCTCGGTGCACTGCGGGCGCTCTTCACCGTAGCTGATGATCGTGATGCGATTGGCCTGCACGCCTTGCGACACGAGGTAGTTCATCGTCGACTTCGCGCGCCGCTCGCCGAGAGCAAGGTTGTACTCGTTGGTGCCGCGCTCGTCGCAGTGACCCTCGATCAGCACCAGGTGATTCGGATTCGACTTCAGCCAGCCGGCGTTCGCATCGAGCGTCTTCGCGTCGGCCGGACGAATGTCGTACTTGTCGAAATCGAAGAACACGTCGGCCAAGTCCGCGACCGCGGCGAAGTCCTTCGGCTCCGGGCGCGCGGGCGCCGTCGGCGCGGGCGCCGGAGTCGCCGTGCCGCCGCCCGACGTGGCGCCGCTACCGCCCCCCGGAGTGGGCTGCGC
>JBKOZH010000279.1:0-8623 GCA_046725765.1 Candidatus Methylomirabilota bacterium
GACATCGCGCGCCGTACCGGCGCCCGGATGGCGGTGAAGTCCAAATCGATGGCGACCGAGGAGATCCACCTGAACGACGCGCTGCAGGCCGCAGGCGTCACGCCGGTGGAAACGGATCTCGGGGAGTACATCATCCAGCTCGCCCACGAGCGGCCCTCACACATCATCGCGCCGGCCATCCACAAGACGAAAGGGCAGGTGGCCGAGCTCTTCTCGCGCGAGCTGAAGCGGCCGGGGCTGCCCGCCGACCCCGAGGTTCTTACGAAGATCGCGCGCGAGGAGCTGCGCGAGAAGTTTTTGACCGCCGACCTCGGGATCACCGGCGCCAACTTCGCGGTGGCCGAGACCGGCACCGTCGTGCTGGTCACCAACGAGGGCAACGGCCGCATGGCGACGTCGCTGCCGCGCGTGCACGTGGCCGTGATGGGCGTGGAGAAGGTCATTCCGTCGATGACCGACCTCGCCGTCTTCCTCGCTATCCTGGCCAAGAGCGCGACGGGCCAGAAGCTGTCCGTCTACACGACGCTCGTGCAGGGCCCGCGCCGCCCGGGGGAGCTCGAAGGCCCTGACGAATTCCACCTGGTCCTGCTCGACAACGGACGCATCGCACAGATCGCCGGGACGCTGCGCGAATCGCTCTACTGCCTGCGCTGCGGCGCCTGCCTCAACGTGTGCCCCGTCTATCGTCAGATCGGCGGCCACGCGTACGGCTATACGTATCCCGGGCCGATCGGGATCTTGCTGACGGCGATGCTGAACGGTCCCGCTTCGGTCAAGGACCTCTCGCACGCCTCGTCGCTCTGCGGCGCGTGTGCGGACGCGTGCCCCGTGCGTATCGACATTCCCCGGATGCTGATCGAGCTGCGCAAGGAAGTGGGCGAGCGGCGGATCGCGCCGTGGGCGGAGCGCGTCGTGTTCAAGGCTCTCGCGTTCGTGCTGGCGCGGCCCGCGCTATACGGCCTCGCCGCGCGCCTTGGCCGCGTGGCCCAGCGCCCCTTCGTGCGCAGCGGCCGCATCCGCACGCTGCCGCTGTTTTTCGGGCAGTGGACGCGCACGCGCGATCTGCCGCCGGTGGCACGCCGCACCTTTCAGGAGCGTTGGCGTGATGTCTGATCATAGGCTCGCCTCGGACGGCGGGGCCCCAGCCCCGCGACGTCCTCCGGCTCGCACAACCAAAGCCGACTTCCTCACGCGCATTCGGCGGGAGATGGACAAGACGCGCGGCCTGTTTCCCGCCATGCCGTCGGAGCGTCCCGCGCGTCCGGGGCAGCGGCTGGATCTGCTGCGCCGCGAGCTCACCGAGCGCTGGCCGCAAACGCTGGAGCGCTTTCGCGCCGAGTTCGAGCGCGTCGCGGGCGTCTTTCATCGCGTGCCGACCGCGGCCGACGTCCCCGCCGCGCTAGAGCGTATCTGTCGCGCGGCCGCGGCGCGACGCGTCGTCGCCTGGTCGGCTGACGAGCTCGGCGTGGCCGTCGCACCGGCGCTCGACGCCGCGGGAATCTCCGTCGAGTCCATGCCGCGCGGCGGCGTTTCCGATACCGAGCGCGGTCGCCTGCGCGCGGTCATCGCCGAGGCCGATCTCGGCGTCACCGGCGCCGACCTGGCGGTCGCCGAGACCGGGACGCTGGTGCTGATCTCGACGGCGGGCCGTCCGCGCTCGACCTCGCTGCTGCCGCCGTGCCACGTCGCGATCTTCGATCCCACCGCGCTGGTCGAGTCGCTCGAGCAGGTGGGCCTGGCGCTCGAGGCGTGGCACGAGGGCCCGGCGCCACCCGAGCGCGGCGCCGTCATCAATTTCATCACGGGACCGAGCCGCACCGCCGACATCGAGCTCACGCTCACGCGCGGCGTCCACGGCCCCAAAGAGGTCCACGCGATCTTCGTGGACGGCGGTCTCGCCCGGCATGGCTGAGCGCTACTTCCAACCCGCCGACGTCGACACGTTGATCCCGACGCTCACGCGCGTGATGGCGAGCATCATGCGCGCAAACGAGCAGGCGACCGGGATCGCGGGGCGGCTCGAGGCCGAGCGCGAGCGCATCGGGCTCGCCGGGGGCGGCGTGATCGACCGGGCGGCGTGGAAAGCCGAGGCCGACCAGCTCGCACGGCTGACGGAGACGGTGAAAGCCGGGCTCGCCGAGATCGGCGCCATGGGCGGCACCATCAAGGACCTCGCGCTGGGGCTCGTCGATTTTCCGCACCAGCGCGGCGGCCGCGTGGTCAACCTCTGCTGGAAATACGGGGAGAGCAGCGTCACGCACTGGCACGGCCTCGACGAGGGCTTCGCCAACCGCAAACCGCTCGACCCGCACGGAGAGCGTTCGTGAGCTCACAGCGCTACGAAGCGATCTTCTTCGACCTGTTCGACACGCTCGTGCACTTCGATCGCGAGCGGCTGCCGCAGATCGAGATCGGCGGACGCACGGTCCGCTCCACCGCGGGGTGCCTGCACGCGCTGCTGCAGCCCCACGCGCCCTCGGTGAACCTCTCGCAATGCTACGAGGCGCTCGCCGCGTCATGGAAGGAGGCCGAGCGCCTGCGCGCGATCGATCACCGCGAGGTCGGCGCGCCCGAGCGCTTCCGCGACTTCTTCGGGCGGCTGGCGCTCGAGCAGGCAACGCTGTCGCCCGACCTCGCGTCCGTGCTCATCGAAGCGCACAAGGCGGAGCTCTCGAAAGCCGCCTCGTTTCCCGCCCACCACGGCGCGCTGTTGCGGCGCCTGGCTCGCCACTATCGCCTGGCCGTCGTCTCCAACTTCGACTACACGCCCACGGCGGTCGACATTCTCAAAGCGGCCGGCGTGCTCGACCTCTTTGCCGCCGTGATCGTGTCGGACGCGGTCGGCTGGCGCAAGCCGCGCCCGGACATCTTCCGCACCGCGATCGCCGCCACGGGAGCAAATGCCGCGCGGACGCTCTTCGTCGGCGACCGCGCCGACATCGATGTCGAGGGGGCGCATCGCGTCGGCATGGACGCCGCATGGCTCAATCCGGCGCGTGAGCCGCTGCCCGAGGGCATCGCCCCACCGGAGTACGAGATCCGCGACCTCGCCGATCTGGAATCGATTCTCGCCTTGAAATAAGCGCCTTTGCGGGCATCCCCGGCATCTGTCGGCATGTCGCCTGCATCCTAAGTGCGCGAGAGGAGAGACAGCGGCATGGCGACGACACGGAAGGTGATCATCATTGGCTCTGGTCCCGCGGGGTACACGGCCGCCATCTACGCGGCGCGCGCGAACCTGGCGCCGCTGATGTTCACAGGCGTGCAGTCCGGTGGGCAGCTCATGCTGACCACGCACATCGAAAACTATCCCGGCTTCGTGGACCCCGTGCTCGGGCCCGAGCTGATGGCGACGATGCGCAAGCAGGCCGAGCGCTTCGGCACCGACATGATCGGCGAGGACGTCGTCGGTGTGGACTTCGCGCGCTCACCGTTCGTGGTGCGGACGTCCGACAACACCTTCGAGGCGCAGACCGTGATCATCGCCACCGGCGCCTCCGCGAAGCTGCTGGACCTGCCGTCGGAAACGCTGCTGATGGGCCATGGCGTCTCGACGTGCGCCACGTGCGACGGCTTCTTCTTCAAGGATCAGGACATCATGGTGGTCGGCGGCGGCGACTCCGCGCTCGAGGAGGCACTCTATCTCGCGCGCCTGGGGCGTAAGGTCGAGGTCGTCCATCGTCGCGACACGCTGCGGGCCTCGAAGATCATGCAGGACCGCGCGTTCGCGCACCCGAAGATCTCCTTCACCTGGAACAGCGTCGTGCGCGACATCCTCGACCCCGCGGCCGGCAAGGTCACCGGCGTCGTGCTCGAAGACGTGATTACGGGCGCGCGCTCCGAGCGCAAAGTCGACGGTCTGTTCGTCGCGATCGGTCATCACCCGAACACCGACCTCTTCCGCGGCCAGGTGGAGCTGCTGCCGAGCGGCTACGTGCGCGTCGAGCCCGGCACGACCCGCACGTCGGTCCCGGGCGTGTTCGCCGCCGGCGACGTGCAGGACTCGGTGTTCCGCCAGGCCGTCACGGCGGCGGGAACGGGTTGCATGGCAGCGCTCGAGGCCGAGCGCTGGCTCGAGGCGCAGCGGCTCGGTTAGCGGGCTCGCGCCGCGACGTACAGGCGCTCCGTCGGGTGCTCGAACGGGTAGGGCGGTCGCGTCTCGACAGACTCCACGGTGAATCCCGCCTCGCGCACCTCAGCGGCGAAGGCCGTCGGTTCGCGGTAATGCAGCTCGACGTCGACGCGCGCGCCTTTGTAGTCCGTGAACCGCTGGGCGCCGGTGCCGGCATGGACCGCGACGAGTAGCCGACCGCCGGCGCGGAGAACGCGTCGCAGTTCGACCAGCGCGCGCCCGGTGGCCGCGTCGTCGCCATAGATCAGCGAGTAGAACCCGACGACGCCCGCACACGCGCCGTCGGCCACCGGCAGTACGCTCATGTCGCCGGCCACGAAACAGAGTGTCGAGTTGAGCCGGCTCGCGCACATCACCGAACGCTCGGAAAAGTCGACGCCGATCACACGGGCGCCGAGGTCCGCGACGAAGCGGCCGATGTGACCCGCCGCGCCGCAGCCGATATCGAGGACGGGGCCGCGGCCGCACGCCGCGGCGAAGCGGCGGAGACGCGCGACGTCCCACGGCTTGCGGGTGAGCTCGTCAGCGAAGTCAGCGGCGTACTGCTCGGCGATGCGATCGAACGAGGCGCGAACCGGGTCCATTTACGGGTCGAGGCGCGCCGCGGCTTTGCCGGGGCGCGCAGAGCCACCTTGGGGGGTATGGGGGGCCATTTCGGGGCCCCCCATGTAAGTGGTCAGGTCCCCACGCGCAGCGTCGCGCCGAGGTCGCGCAAGAGCGCGATCGTCGACAGATACGACAGGCGCCCGGTGCGGGGATTCTCCGACGGCACGTTCTGGACCTCGATCGCCAGCGTCCCGAACTCGCCCTCAACGCGGATGCGGTGCGTGTTCAGCGTCAGGCCGGGCACCGCATAGATCTTCGTCCGCGTGCGCTCGGGCCCGATGCCGGCGAGCGAGAGCGCCGCGAGCACGTTGACGTTGGCGGGGAAGGCGCGACACGCTTCGGTGGCCGGCCCCTCGAAGATCAGCGTCTCCTCGCGGATCGCGTCGAGATCGATCCGGCGCTCGACGATCCACGGCGCGCCGGCGAGTCCCGCCGGCGGCTTGCGCGTCTCCATCGTGATCGCGCGGATCGCGCCGATCGCGCCGCCCTTGACGCCGTCGAGGCCCGCGATGGCTCCCGACGGTACGCGGATGCGCGCGCCGTTGGCCTCCGCGAGCGCGATCCAGTCTTCACGGCCGAGCAGAGCGCCGCATGAGAGCACAACCAGATCGCGGCCCGCGCCGAGCGCCTTGGGCGCGATCTCTTGCAGGTGCGCCTGCGTCGAGGCCTCGACCACGAGCTCCGACGCACGGATCAGCGCGTCGAGGTCGACAAACGGCGGCCGGCACTTGAGCGTCGCCAGGAACGCCTCGCCCCGCTCGCGCGTGCGAGCGGTGGCGGCGGCCAGCGTGAGGCCGGGCAAGCCCGCGTCGAGCGCGCGGCACACCTGACGACCGATTGCGCCGAGGCCGACGACGCCGACTTTCAGTGGATCGCGCGCGGCACGCATCGCGGCGCATGGTATCATGCGGCACGTTGACGTCATCCGCCGCGCTGCGACCGCCGCTCGAGCGGCTCTATCGCGAGTTCGATTACGACGCCCGTCTCCAGCGCGACGCCATCCAGTATCCGCTGCGCTATCCCGACGCCGCCGACCGTGAGATCGTCGCGCTGCTCACCGCGTGCCTGGCGTACGGCCGCGTCGAGCTCTTCGGCCGCGCCCTCGACCTCGTGCTGGCCGCGATGGGCCCGTCGCCGGCCGCGTTTGTGCGCGACTTCCAGCCCACGCGCGACGCGGCGCGCTTCGCGTCGTTCATCTATCGCTTCAACCGGCCGCGCGACCTCGTGGCCTTCTGCGTCGCCGCGCGCGACGTGCTCGCGCGCCACGGCACCCTCGAAAAGTGCTTCCTCGCCGGCGACCTCGACCCGCACGGACCGATCGCCCCGGCGCTCGAGCGCTTCGCGCGCGCGTTTGTCGATGCCGACCTGCGCGACGTCTTTCCGCGCGGCCGCCGCTCACGCGGCTACCGCCACCTGTTTCCGCTGCCCTCGGCCGGCGGGCCGTGCAAGCGGCTGCTGCTGTTCCTGCGCTGGATGGTCCGGCGCGAGCCGCCCGACTTCGGTCTCTGGACCGGCGTGTCGCCGTCGCGTCTGCTCATGCCCATCGACACCCACGTGGAGAACATGAGCCGCGCGATCGGCCTCACGCGCCGGCGCTCGCGGAACTGGAAGATGGTGGAGGAGATCACGGCGCGTCTGGCGCTGCTCGACGCCGCCGATCCGGTGAAGTATGACTTTGCCCTCTGCCACACCCGAATGGCCGGCGACTGCCTCGACCGCCGTGACGCGGTCGTGTGCATGCCGTGCGGCCTGCGCGGCATCTGTCGCCACTGGAAACGCGGCGCCGCGCGCCGCCGGCGACGATGACGGAGTTCGCCGGAATCCTCGTCGGCGCGCTGCTCGTGGTTCTCGCCGTCGTCGCCTGGACTCTGCTGGCCACGCGTCGCGAGCTGGCCGAGCTGCGTTCGCGACCACCGACGCCGGATCCCGCGCTGCCGCAGCTCAAGCAAGAGATCGAGTCGGTGCGGCGTGAGGGCCGCGAGGATCAGGAGCGGATGCGGCGCGAGGTCGCCGTTCTCACGACCGAGGTGACGCGGCAGCTCGAGCAGGGTATGCAGCTCATCCAGTCGGGCCAATCCAGCATCGGGGCGCGCCTCGATGCCGCCACCAAGGTTGTCGGCGACGTGCAGGGGAGCCTCGGCACCCTGCAGGAGGCCACCCGCCGCGTGGCCGAGATCGGCCGCGAGATCCAGGGCCTGGAGCAGGTGCTCAAGTCGCCGAAGATGCGTGGCGGCCTCGGCGAGACGCTGCTCGAGCGCCTGCTCGACGAGATGCTACCGCGCGAGCACTGGAGCACGCAGCACGGCTTTCGGTCCGGCGAGAAGGTCGATGCGGTCATCCGCATCGGCGAGCGGATTGTCCCGGTCGACGCGAAGTTTCCGCTGGAGAACTTCCGGCGCATGCTCGCCGAGGCGGACGACGCGCAGCGCCGCCAGTACCGGCGGGTGTTCGCGCGCGACGTCAAAGCGCGCGTCGACGAGATCGCGAAGAAATACATCCTTCCCGACGAGGGCACGTACGATTTCGCGCTCATGTACGTGCCCGCCGAGAACGTGTATTACGAGATCGCCGTGCGCCCCGAGGACAGCGGCGAGGAGCCGATCGCCACCTATGCGCTCTCGCGCCGCGTCGTGCCCGTGTCGCCGAACAGCATCTTCGCGTACCTTCAGGTGATCGTGCTGGGCTTGAAGGGCTTACGCATCGAGGCGAACGCGCGCCGGATCCAGGAAGACCTCGCCCGACTCGGCGGCGACCTCGCCAAGCTGCGCCAGCCGCTCGCCACGCTGGGCCGTCATCTGGGCAACGCGCAGAAGCAGTACGACGACGCGCAGCGTGAGCTCGATCGACTCGAGACCAAGCTCGACGAAATCGCGCGCAAGGGCGGCGACCCGGCGCTCCGCGACGCCGAGCCCGAGCCGCCGACGCTGCCCGGGGTGGTATAGTTTCGCGTATGACGAACATCCCCATCCAGGTCTACGGCATCAATCTGCTGGTGAAGATGATGGCCGAAGCGCCTGCCGATATTCGGGTCAACTGCCCGAAGGGATCGCCGATCCGCTACGGGGAAGTGATCGCGCGCGGTGACGGCTTCGACGAGGGCGCCAACGCGTTCCGCGAGATGCCGGAGCTCAAGACCGTGGTCGCGTTCGAGGAGAGCGCGGAAGAAGTCGAGGGCCACTACTTCTACATCGCCCTCGAGGAGTACCGCGTCATCCGTCTCGATTCCGTCATCCTGTCCTTTCCGCACGAGTAGCCTCGGGCGCGGAGCACCCGGCCCGTGTCGTCGCTGACGCGCGCGCTGTCCCTGGTGGACCCAGACGAGGTCGTGGCCCTCACGCGGGATCTCGTCCGCATTCCGAGCGTCGTGCGCCCCGGTGATCCCGCCGCCACCGAAGCGGCCGTCGCGGCGCACGTCGAGCATTGGATGCGCGAGCAGGGCTTCGACGTCGAAGTGCAGCAGGTCGCGCCGGGCCGGCCCAACGTCCTCGGCATCCTCGGCGAGCGAGGCGCCGGGCCGACACTGCTGCTCGAGGGCCACACCGACGTCGTCACCGAGGGCGATCCGGCGGCGTGGACGCATCCGCCATTTGGCGCGGAGCTCGTCGAGGGCAAGATCTACGGCCGCGGGGCGGCGGACATGAAGTCGGGCCTCGCGGCCGCCATGATCGCGGCGGCGGCCCTCAAGCGCAGCGGCGCGCGCCTCGGCGGCCGCCTCGTCGTGGGCGCGCTCGTCGACGAGGAAGCCGACATGCTCGGCGCCAAGCATCTATGCACGACGCCGCTCGGACGGGAACTCTCCGCGGCGATCATCTGCGAGCCCGAGCAGAACGAGCTCTGCCTCGAGCAGCGCGGCGTCGTGTGGGCGCGCGTCACCGCGCGCGGTCG
>JBKOZH010000129.1:0-9115 GCA_046725765.1 Candidatus Methylomirabilota bacterium
GCGATGCGCAACACGCACGTGCCGCCGGGCTTCTGGCGCGGCGTCAACATCAACCAGAACGCGATCTTCCTCGAGTGCTTCATGGACGAGATGGCGCAGGCCGTCGGCCAGGATCCGCTCGAGTTCCGGCGCAAGCTGATGACCAAGCATCCCAAGCACCTCGCGGTGCTGAACGCGGTGGCCGACCGCGCCGGCTGGGGCAAGGCCGCGCCGAAGGGCGTCTATCGCGGGCTGGCGCAGATGATGTCGTTCGGCAGCTACGTGGCGGCCTGCGCCGAGATCTCGGTTCCCGAGGCGAACAAGATCAAGGTGCAGCGCATCGTCGCCGCCACCGACTGCGGCTACGCCGTCAATCCGGCGCAGATCGAGCGCCAGATCGCCGGCTCGTTCGTCTATGGCCTGTCCGGGCTGTTCATGCAGGAGTGCACGGTCAAGGACGGTCACATCGAGCAGACGAACTTCAACACCTACGACTCGATGCGCATCAAGCAGATGCCGAAGGTCGAATCGATCGTCATGCCGTCGGGCGGCTTCTGGGGCGGCGTCGGCGAGCCCACCATCTGCGTGGCCGCGCCGGCGGTGCTCAACGCGTACTTCGCCGCGACCGGCAAGCGCATTCGCACGTTCCCGCTGAAGAACCACGGCATCCAGATGGTGTAGTCGATGCGGACGCTGGTGGCCGCTGCGATCGGGCTCGGCTCGGTCGCGGCGGCCGTCGTGGCGTCGGCCGAGCCGCCGGCCGGCGCGGCCTCGTGCACCGGGTGTCATCCCGCGTCCTCTCGTGTGACGTCCCCCGTCCCGCGGCTGGCCGGGCTCGATCGCGCCGCGATCGTCCGTGCGATGCAGGACTTCCGCTCCGGCCAGCGGGCGGGGACCGTGATGGATCGCATCGCCAAGGGATTCACCGACGACGAGATCCAGGCGATCGCCGCCTGGTACGCCACGCAGAAGTGACGACGACCCGCCGCGAATTTCTCAAGGCCTCCGTCGCGGCTTCGACCGCGCTCCTTGCCCTGCCCGCGTTCGCGCAGGGGTCTGGCCCGCGCGTCGTGGTCGTCGGCGGCGGCTTCGCCGGCGCCTCGTGCGCGCGGGCGCTGCGCCAGGCCGACCCGCGCATCGCGGTCACGCTGATCGAAGCGGACGCCACGTTCACCGCGTGTCCCTTCAGCAACGTCGTGATCGCCGGCCTGCGCGAGCTCGCCGCGCAGCAGTTCACGTACGACCGCGTCGCCGCCGGCGGCATCACGCTCGCCCGCGCGATGGCCACGGCGGTCGACCCGAGCGGGCGCTCGGTGACGCTCGCCGACGGCGCACGGCTTTCGTACGACCGGCTGGTGTTGGCGCCCGGCATCGACATTCGCTGGGGCGCGCTGCCCGGGTACGACGAGGCGGCCGCCGCGCAGATGCCGCACGCCTGGCGCGCCGGCGAGCAGACGCTTTTGCTGCGCCGGCAGCTCGAGGCGATGGACGACGGCGGGCTGGTGGTGATCTCCGCGCCGGCCAATCCGTTCCGCTGTCCGCCGGGGCCGTACGAGCGCGCCAGCCTGATCGCGCACTACCTCAAGACGAAAAAGCCGAAGTCGAAGCTGATCGTGCTCGACGCCAAGGACGCGTTTTCCAAGCAGCGGCTGTTTCAGGCCGCGTGGGCCGAGCTCTATCCTGGCTTGCTCGAGTGGGTGCCGCTGTCCAAGGGCGGCGCGGTGACATCGGTCGAGCCGGGGACGCGAACGCTCGTCACCGATTTCGGGCGGCACCAGGCGGCCGTGGCGAACGTGATTCCGCCGCAGAAGGCGGGCCGTATCGCGGAGGCCGCGGGCGTCACCGATCGCACGGGCTGGTGTCCGATCGATCCGGCGACGTTCGAGTCCACGCTCCAGCGCGGGATCCACGTGATCGGCGACGCCGCGATCGCCGGCGCCATGCCGAAGTCCGCGTTCGCGGCCAACTCGCAGGCCAAGACGTGCGCGGCCGCGGTGGCGCAGCTGCTTCACGGGGCAACGCCGGCCACGCCGAAGCTGATCAACACCTGCTACAGCCTCGTCGCGCCCGATTACGGCATCTCGGTCGCCGGCGTCTATCAGCCGTCGGGCGGCCAGCTCGCCGAGGTGCCAGGTTCCGGCGGCGTCAGTCCCGCGGGCGCGCCGCGTACTACGCGCGCGGCGGAGGCGGTGCTCGCCGAGGCGTGGTTTCGCACGATCACCGACGAGGTGTTCGGCTGAGGCTCGCGGCGGGGGCGCTGATTGGTCTCGTGCTCGTCGCGGTGCCGGGCGTGGCGCGTGCACAGGATTCGATTCCACAATCGCTCACGGGCGCCAAAGGCGATCCGGCGCGCGGCCGGGCGATCGTCGTCAACCGCCAGGTCGGGCTGTGCCTGCTCTGTCACAGCGGACCGTTTCCGGAAGAGCGGTTCCAGGGCAATCTCGCGCCGGATCTCCGGGGCGCCGGCGCGCGGTGGTCCGAGGGCCAGCTGCGGCTGCGGATCGTCGATTCCGGCCGGATCAATCCCTCGTCGATCATGCCGGCGTATCATCGGACCGAGGGGCTCGCGCGCGTCGCGCCCGCGTGGCGCGGCAAGCCGGTGCTGACTGCGGAGCAGATCGAGGACGTGGTTGCATTCTTGATGACGCTGAGGGATTGAATGCAGAGGACGTCGCGCCGTGAGTTCTTGAAGGCCGCCGGTGGTGTGGCGGCGAGCCTCGGGCTGGCCGCCGTGATCAAGGTCGAGCCCGCGAGCGCGACGCCCAGCGAGATGCAAGAGGCCATCCGAAAGACCATCGGAGCGGGGCGCGTCACGCCGGGCAAGGTCAAGCTCGAGCTACCGCCCCTCATCGAGAACGGCAACGCCGTGCCGCTCACGATCTCGGTCGACAGCCCGATGACCGAGGCGCAGCACGTGCGCGCCGTGCACGTGTTCACGGAGAAAAACCCACAGCCGTTCGTCGTCACATTCCATCTCGGGCCGCGCGCCGGGCGCGCGCGGGTGGCGACGCGCATGCGGCTGGCCGACTCGCAGAACGTCACCGCGATCTGCGAGCTCAGCGACGGCTCGTTCTGGTCCGACAGCGTGTCGATCGTCGTCACGCTCGCGGCGTGTCTCGAGGACGGGATCTAGCGATGGCCAGCGCGCTGATCAACGTGCCGGCCCGGGCCAAGCGCGGCGAGGTCATCGAGATCAAGACGCTGATCTCCCACGTGATGGAGACCGGCTTCCGGCGCACGCAGGTCGGTGCGGTGATCCCGCGCAACATCATCCGGCGGTTCGTGTGCACCTACAACGGCACGGAAGTGTTCAGCGCCGATCTGCACCCCGCGATCTCGGCCAACCCGTTCTTCGTGTTCTCCACCGTCGCCACCGAGAGCGGGACGCTCGTCTTCACCTGGACTGGTGACAACGGCTTCTCGGTGACGGAGTCGGCGACGATCACCGTCGAATAGTGCGCCCACTTATCGGTCTGGTCGGCGTCTTCGTTCTCGCCGCCGCGGCGATCGCTGGCGAGATCTCACCCTCGGAGCGCAAATCCGGCTACGACTTCATGGCCCGCGAGACGCGCGCGATGCAAGACGACGACACGGCCAACCCCGGCATGCTCTGGGTACTCGAGGGCACGACGCTGTGGACTCGCGCGACGGGCGCCGCCGGTCGGGCGTGCGCGGATTGCCACGGCGACGCGCGCGCGAGCATGAAGGGCGTGGCCGCGCGCTACCCCGCGTTCGACGCGGCCAAGGGCCGACCGGTCAATCTCGAGCAGCGCATCAACGCCTGCCGCGTCGACCGCCAGCAGGCGTCGCCGCTCGCCTACGAGAGCCGCGAGCTGCTCGCGCTGAGCGCGTTTGTCGCGCGGCAGTCGCGCGGCATGCCGATCGCCGTCACGATCGACGACCGCACGCGACCGTTTCTCGAGGCCGGCGGCGCCACGTACGAGCGCCGGCAAGGCCAGCTGAATCTCGCCTGCAGTCAGTGCCACGACACGAACTGGGGTCGTCAGCTCGCCGGCAACGTCATCCCGCAGGCGCATCCCACCGGCTATCCGCTCTATCGTCTCGAGTGGCAGAGTCTCGGCTCGCTGCAGCGGCGGCTGCGCGGCTGTCTCACCGGCATTCGCGCCGAGCCCTACGAGTACGGCGCGCCCGAGCTCGTGGACCTGGAGCTCTATCTGATGTGGCGCGCGCGCGGCATGCCCATGGACGCGCCCGCCGTCCGGCCTTGAGGTCGATGTCGGGATGAAGCCGCTCGCGGTCACGCTCGGCGAATTCGTCGCGTCGCTGCGCTTCGACGACCTGCCACCACCCGTCGTCGACAAAGCCAAAGCGGTCGTGAACCACGCGGTCACGGTCGCCATGGCGGGGTTTGGAGCGACGCGCACCACGGCGTCGCGCCG
Source organism: Candidatus Methylomirabilota bacterium (assembly GCA_046725765.1). GTDB lineage: Bacteria > Methylomirabilota > Methylomirabilia > Rokubacteriales > CSP1-6 > AR12. The sequence continues at coordinate 4,380 of JBKOZH010000129.1, forward strand.
CGCCGTGCTCGCGCAGGAAGGGCTCGGTACGCGACGCGTCGGCGCCGGGCAAGGCGCCACGGTATGGGTCGACGGCGCGCGTGTCACGCGCGCCGGCGCGGCGTTCGCCAACGGCGTGGCGGTCGCCGTCAACAACCAGTGCGACTCGTACCACATGCTGACTCATCCCGGCGTCCTCATCGTGCCCGCCGGTCTCGCTACCGCCGAGGGCGAAGGCAGGACAGGTCGCGAGCTGATCACGGCGCTGGCGGCCGGCTACGAGGTGCAATGCCGGTGCGCGCGCGATTTCATTCCGTCGACGCCGGCGCGCGGCTTTCGGGCGAGTCCCGTCTACGGCATTCTCGGGTGTGCGGCGACCACGGCCAAGCTTCTCGGACTCGACGCCGCGCAGACGATCAGCGCCATCGCGCTTGCCGCGAGCTTCGCGGGCAGCCTCATCGAGGGACAGCGCACCGGCGCGCGCGACGCCGACTTCGCCGAGGCCCAGGCCGCGCGCAGCGCGATGTGGGCCGCGTCGCTCGCCGCCGAGGGCTTCGAGGGCGCGCCGACGGCGCTCGAAGGCGAAGGCGGCTTCTACAACGCCTTCACGGGAAGCCATCGCGGCGACCTGACCTATAGCTTCACGGGCGCGGTGCAGGCAGACCTCGGCGACGTCGTCGCCGAGCTCGGCCGGCGCTGGGAGCTCCTCGACGTCAAATTCAAGGTCTATCCCACGCCGGGCTTCAATCAGCCGGTCATCTGGCTGGCGCGCGAGATGACCGCGGCCCACCAGCTGAAGCCCGAGGAGATCGAGCGCGTCACGCTCGAGATGAACCATCTCGAGACGCTCTATCCTTCTCCGCGCTTTCCGCGTAGGCCGGGCCCGGATGGGAGCGGGTTCGGTCGCACGGCCTACATGCTCGCGTATACGGTCGTCACCGGCGATTACCCCGTGCTCGAGCGCAATGTCGAGGATCCGCGTGATGCGGGGGCATCCGCAGCGGGCGACGTCGTCGCGCGGGTGAGCGCGCTGCAGCGGCGCGTCGAGATCCTCGGCGTGGTGGGCCGCACCACGTTTGCGCCGCGCATCACGTTTGTGCTGCGGGACGGCCACAGGATCACGGGCGAGTACGGCGGCCGCGAGCTGATGTGGGACTTCGCGCGCGATGCGGGCGAGCTCCGTCGCTTCGTTCCAGGACTGCCGATCTCGCCCGCGCAGTACGACAAGCTCGTGAGCGCCGTCGCCTCACTCGAGGCGGCGTCATCGGTGAATGCCATCGTCGAGCTGACGCTCGCCGGACAGAGATCCAACGCGTGAAGTGGGAGCGCACGATCACGGTGATCGGCTGTCACGTCGGCGGTGAGGAGAACGACGTGATCGTCGGCGGCGTGTTGCCGCCGCCGGGCGCGACGATGTTCGAAAAGAAGCGCTATCTCGAGACCCACGGCGACGAGCTGCGGCGCTGGCTCCTGCTCGAGCCGCGCGGCAAGCCGACGCTCTGCGTGAACCTCGTCGTGCCGCCGACCCGGCCCGACTGCGACGCGGGCCTGATCATCATGGAGTCCTGCGACTATCCGCCAATGTCCGGGTCGAACACGATCTGCACGGTGACGGTTCTGCTCGAGACCGGCATGCTGCCGATGCGCGAGCCCGTGACCACGCTGACGCTCGACACGCCTGCGGGCCCGGTGCCCGTCGAGGCGCGCTGCCGCGACGGCAAGGTCGAGCGCGTGCAGCTCACGAACGTTCCGTGCTTCGCGACGCATCTCGACGCCTCACTCGACGTCGAGGGACTTGGCCGCATTACCGTCGACGTGGCGTACGGCGGCGCCTTCTTCGCCATCGTCGACGCGCCGTCGCTCGGCTTCGCCGTGCAGCCGAAGGAGGCGCGAGATCTGGTCGCCGTCGGCAATCGCATCACGGCCGCGGCGGCTCAGCAGCTGCCCGTGCGCCATCCGGAGAACCCCGACATTCACAGCGTGACCTTTACCGAGTTCGCGATGCCGTTCGCCGGGCCGGGAACGGTGAGCCGCAATGCCGTGGTCGTCGCGCCGGGGCGGATCGACCGCAGCCCGTGCGGCACGGGCACCTCCGCGCGCCTCGCCGTGCTGCACGCGCGCGGACATCTCGCCGTGGGCCAGGGATTCGTCCACGAGTCGATCATCGGCTCGCGCTTCGAGGCGGCGATCGCGCGCGAGGTGAGCGTCGGCGGTCGTCCGGGCGTCGTGCCGACGATCGCCGGGCAGGCGTGGATCACGGGAATCTTCCAGCACGGGCTGGATCCGTCCGATCCGTTTCGGCAGGGCTACACGTTGTCCGATCTGTGGGGCGGCGCGTGACGCTCGGCATCGAGTTCACGACGTTCTCGCTGATCGGCCGGTGCGAGCGCACGGGCATGCTCGGCATCGCGATCGCGACCAGCGAGATGGCGGTGGGCTCGCGCTGCATTCACGTCGCGCCGGGCGTGGGCGCCGTGATCACGCAGGCCAGCACCAACCCACGGCTGGGTCATCTCGGTCTGAATCTGCTGCGCGCCGGGCATTCGGCGCCGCGCGTGCTGCAGGAGATCGCCGCGAACGACGCGTTCGTCGAGCGTCGCCAGCTCGGCTGCCTGGACGTGAGCGGTCTCGCGGCGGCGCGCACGGGCTCGGGCAACAAGCCGTGGGCCGGTCATCGTGTCGAGCGCAACGTGGTCGTCGCCGCCAACGCCGTCGTCGGCGACAAGGTCGCCGACGCGATGCTCGAGGTGTTCCAGGGCGGCGCAGACCTCGCGCTGTGGGAGCGACTGCTCAGATCACTCGAAGCGGGAAAGGCCGCCGGCGGCCAGCCGGACGGCGAAACCTCCAGCGGACTGTTCGTCGTGGACCGCGAGCCGTACGCCACCGTCGATCTGCGGGTCGATCTGCATCCGACGCCGGTGGCCGAGCTTCGCCGGCTCGCCGACGCGTATTTTCCGCTCGTTGCTTACTACAATCTGCGCCCGCGCGATCCGAGCGTGCCGCCCGCCGCGGAATGGCTCGCCGCTCAGAAGCGGCGAGCGACCTAACCAAGCATCGTCAGCGTCTGCTCGAGCGTGCGCACGCGCGCGTACATCTTCAGCGACGTGTCGAGGCTGTACGCGTGCGCCTTGGCGTCGCCGCCCCAGCAGCACTCGCGCACGACGACGGTATCGAGATCCATGCTGAACGCCTCGCGCACGCTCGTCTCGACGCCGCGGTTGGTGGCGCCGCCGCCGATAACGAGCGCGGTGCGCCGCAGCGCTCGCAGCAGCTCGGCGACCCCCGTGCCGTAGAACGCGCTCGGCCGGCGCTTGAGGAACACGTAGTCCTCACGCCGCGGCGCGATCTCGTCCGGGAACCCCGCCTCCGGGGTGCCCTCCACGCAGTTGGTCAGGGACGGCACGCCGGTCTCGACGCTGAGATCCGTCGGAAGCAGGACGACGTCGGCGCCGTCGGCGCGGCTCACAGGCGTCGTATAGATGATGGGGAGGCCGCGCGCCCGGCACGCGCCGATCAGGGTCACCCACGCATCGAGGACCGGCTTCATCGCCGCCCGCCGCGCGGCGTCGGCCGGCGTCAGCGCGCGGCGGCAAGCGTCGTAGACGATCAGCGCGGCACGCGACGCATCGATGCGGTCGGGCGCCGCTCGCGCGCTCAGAAGACGATCACGCCGCGACCGACCGCGTCGGTGTCCAGATCCTCGTACGCGCGGTTGATCTCCGCCAGCGTGTACCGGCGCGTGACGAGGCCGGCGACGTCGAGCCGTCCGCGCTGGACCCAGTCGGCGATGCGCGGCATGTCCTGGCGCGGGTGCGCGGAGCCGTAGTACGTGCCGGTGATCGTCTTCTCGCCGCGCGTGAGCACGACCGGCTCGATGGCCGCGGTGTCGCCGATCGGCGCGATACCGACGATGACCGCGGTGCCGCGCTTGCGGAGCATGTCGACGGCCATCCGGGTCGTGGCGCCGCTGCCGTAGGCCTCGAACGCGAAGTGCGCACCGCCGCCGGTGAGCGCCTGCACGCGCGCCACGGCGTTCTCCGTGCGCGCGTTGACGGTGTGCGTGGCGCCGAACTTCTGTGCGAACTCGAGCGCGGCGGCTTTGACGTCGACCGCGACGATCGTCGTGGCGCCGGCCAGGCGCGCGCCCTGCAGCACGTTGAGGCCGACGCCGCCGCAGCCGATGACCACCACGCTGTCGCCCGGCTGCACGCGCGCATTGAACACCGCGGCGCCTACGCCGGTCGTCACGCTGCAGCCGATCAGCGCGAGGCTCGGAAAGTCCAGCGCGGCGGGCGCGGGCACGCAGCCCTTTTCCGGCACCACCGCATACTCGGCAAAGCAGGCGACCTTCCCCATGTGCGTGCAATCCTGCCCGCTGAGGGTGTGCAGCCGCGAGGTGTTGTCGTAGAGCTTGCCCGTCGTGCGCGCGTGCTCGTCGCAGAGGTGCGGCCGGCCGCTCTCGCACGAGTGGCAGTGGCCGCAGCTCGGCACGAAGCTCAGGATGACGCGGTCACCGGGCTTCACCATCGTGACGCCCTCGCCCACGCTCTGCACAGTGCCGGCGCCCTCGTGGCCCATGACCGCGGGCAGGGCGATCGTCGCTTCGCCCTTCTGGAAGTGCAGATCGCTGCGGCACACCCCCGCCGCGCCGACCTTGATCAGGACCTCGCCGCGGCGGGGCGCGTCCAGCTCGACGGTCTCGACGAAGTAGGGCTTGTTGACGTCGTACAGCACGGCGGCGGTCATGCGCATCGGTC
>JBKOZH010000002.1:0-4858 GCA_046725765.1 Candidatus Methylomirabilota bacterium
CATGGTGCCCCAGCTCAACGGCTGGGAGGTCTGCCGCCGGCTCAAGCAGGACGCCGAGACCAAGAACATCCCCGTCATCATGGTGACCGGGCGCGTCGAGGAGGGCGACAAGGTCCTCGGCTTCGAGATGGGCGCCGACGATTACGTGACGAAGCCGTTCTCGCCGCGGGAGCTGATCGCCCGGATTCGGGCGGTTGCCCGACGCGGACGCTCAGGCGACGTCGAGAAGAAAGCCCACCTGAAGATCGGTGACCTCGAGATCGATCGCTACCGCTTCGAGATCCGCATGAAAGGGCGTCCGGTGGAGCTCACCCCCAAGGAGTTCGAGCTGCTCGCCATCCTCGCCGGCGCACCCGGGCGGGTCTTCGGCCGCGACGAGCTGTTGGATGCGGTGTGGGGGCGCGACGGCTTCGTCGAGCCTCGCACCGTGGACGTTCACGTGGCGCGTCTGCGGGCCAAGTTCACGAGCGCCAAGCTGCCGCCGCCCGGCATCGAGACCGTTCGCGGCGTGGGCTACCGATTCCGCGAGGCCGACCGTTCGTAACGCAGACGTAACACGTCGGTTATCGATTCGAAACATGCGCGGTCGATCATCGCAACAGCCAAAGGAGATGCGCAGATGAAGACGCGGACCGTGATGGCGCTGGCGCTGGCGGCGCTGACGGCGACGGCGGGAATCGCCGTCGGACAGACGAAGCTCGACCCTGAGCTGGCGCCGTACAAGGCGGTCAGCGGCGTCAGCGGCAACATCTCGAGCGTCGGCTCCGACTCCCTCAACAACCTGATGACCCACTGGGCGGAGAGCTTCTCGAAGTTCTATCCCAACGCCAAGGTGCAGATCGAGGGCAAGGGTTCCTCGACGGCGCCGCCCGCGCTCATCAGCGGGACCGCGCAGCTCGGTCCGATGTCGCGCGAGATGAAGGGCACCGAAATCGATGCGTTCGAGAAGAAGTACGGCTACAAGCCCACCGCGATCCGCACGTCGGTGGACGCGCTCGCCGTGTTCGTGAACAAGGACAATCCGATCAAGTGCCTCTCGCTCGCCCAGGCCGACGCTGTCTTCTCGAAATCCCGTCGGCAGGGCCACAAAGAGGACATCCGCACCTGGGGACAACTGGGTCTCACGGGTGAGTGGGCCAACCGGCCGCTGAGCCTCTATGGCCGCAACTCGGCGTCCGGGACGTACGGCTTCTTCAAGGAGCACACGCTCAAGAACGGCGACTTCAAGGACGAGGTGAAGGAGCAGCCGGGGTCGGCGTCGGTGGTCCAGGGCATCACCGTGGACCGCTATGGCATCGGCTATAGCGGCATCGGATACGCGACGGCGGGCGTGCGCGCGGTGCCGCTCTCCGAGAAGGACGGCGGTAAGTGCGTCGAGGCGACGGCGGACAACGCGTACTCGGGTAGCTATCCGCTCGCGCGTTTCCTGTACGTCTATGTGAACAAAGCGCCCGGCAAGCCGCTCGATCCGCTGACGCGCGAGTTCATCAAGCTCATCGTTTCGCGCGAGGGCCAGGAAGGCGTCGTCAAGGACGGGTATTTCCCGATCCCGGCCACCATCGCGAAGGAAGAGCGGAACAAGATCCAATAGCGTGGCGATCAACGCCGAGACGCTCACCGCGGGCGGGCCGGGGACCACTCCGGCCCGCCCGCTCGTTGTCAACCGGGCGCGGACCCACCGGCGCATTCTCCTCGACCGATTCGCCGGGCGCACCGTCGTGCTCGGCGGCATCCTGATCATCTCCGCAATTCTCGCGATTCTGTTCGTGATCGTCGCGGAGGTGTGGCCGCTGTTTCGGCCGCCGCAGGTGCAGGCACTCCAGCGCGTCGCCGCGCAGGTCGCGCCGGCGGCCGGTATGGCGCTCGGCGTGGACGAGTACCGCGAAGCTGCGTCGATCGTGACGGCGAACGGCACCGTTCAGCTGGTGCCGTTGAAGCCCGGCATGTCGCGCGCGGCGCCGGTGCCGATCGCCGGTCTCGACGGGGGCCGAGTGACAGCCGTCGCGGCGTACGGCCGAGACCGCTACGCCATCGCCACCTCCGACGGCCAGGTGATCGCGCTCGAGATGAAGATCGACGTCGGCTTCGACGGCGGGCGACGCACGGTCACCGTGAAACCGGCATTCGCACCGCCGGCAGCCCTCGACCCAGAGCGCAAGCGACCGATCGTCCGTCTCACCGCGGCTGCGCCCGACGGCGGACCGGTGACGATCGCCCAGGTCGGGCCGCGCGACCTGATCGTGCAGACGGTCGTGGAGAAGAAGGCGCTGATCGGCGGCGTGCGGCGGGAAGAATCGGTGCAGGCGATCAGCGTTCCCGTCGACGGCGAGATCACCGCGCTTCAGCTCGACGCGCGCGGCGACGACCTCATGCTCGGCACGTCGCAGGGGCAGCTCATTCGATTCGACATGCGCGATCGGAGCAAGCCGACGGCGGCCGAGGCGGCCGTTGCCGGTCGCGCGCCGATCACCGCGCTGACGTTCTTGATCGGCGACCGCACGCTGGTGGTGGGGGACGCGGCGGGCTCCATCTCCAGCTGGCAAATCGTGCCGCCGCCGACCGGCGGCGCGGCGACGCTGACCCGCATCCACGACTTCGAGGCGCACGCCGCGCCCGTCGTCGCCATCAGTCCGTCGCGGCGCGACAAGGGCTTCGTCACCGCGGACACGGCCGGACGCCTGAAGCTGCACTACGGCACGTCCGGGCAGACGCTGCGCACGTTCGGGGAGGGGCCCGCGGTGCGCGCCGCGGTCTTCGCGCCGAAGGCCGACGGCGTGGTCGCCGTGGACGACCGCGGCGACGTCGTGGACTGGCGCGTCGACAATCCGCATCCCGAGGTGACCCTCAAGACGCTGTTCGGCCGCGTGTGGTACGAGGGCTACAGCGGCCCGGCGTGGGTCTGGCAATCGACGGGCGGCACCGACGACTTCGAGACGAAGCTCAGCCTCACCCCCCTCGTGTTCGGCACGCTCAAGGGCACGTTCTACGCGCTGCTGTTCGCGGTGCCGCTGGCGCTGCTGGCCGCCGTCTACGTCAGCGAGTTCATGCACCCGGTGGTGAAGGGCTACGTCAAGCCCGTGGTGGAGATCATGGCGGCGCTGCCGAGCGTCGTGCTGGGATTCCTGGCGGGCTTGTGGCTGGCGCCCGCGGTGGAACGCGTCGTGCCCGGCCTCGTTCTGCTGCCGCTCGTGGAGACGGTCCTGATCCTCGCGGCGCTTCTGGCTTGGCGCACGCTGCCGATGAGCGTTCGCGGCCAGTTTCGTCAGGGGACGGAGGTCTTCCTCCTCGTCCCGGTCGTCCTCGTGGCGGCGTGGGTCGCGCTGACGCTGGGCGGCCTCGTCGAGCAGCGGCTTCTCGCCGGCGACTATCGCGGCTGGCTGCTCTCAGCGCTCGGATTGAATTACGACCAGCGCAACTCGCTCGTCGTCGGCGTCGCCATGGGTTTTGCCGTCGTGCCGATCATCTTCACGATCGCCGAAGACTCGCTGGCCAACGTACCGCAGCACCTGCGCGCCGGCTCGCTCGCGCTGGGCGCCACGCGCTGGCAGACGGCGATCCGGATCGTGTTGCCGACGGCGAGTCCCGGCATCTTCTCCGCGATCATGATCGGTTTCGGCCGCGCCGTCGGCGAGACGATGATCGTGCTGATGGCCACCGGCAACACGCCGGTGATGGACTGGAACATCTTCAGCGGCTTCCGCGCGCTCTCCGCCAACATCGCGGTGGAGCTGCCGGAAGCGCCCGAGGGCGGCACGCTGTTCCGCGTCCTCTTTGTCGCAGCGTTCCTGCTGTTCTGCCTCACCTTCGCTCTCAACACCGCGGCCGAGATGGTCCGGCTGCGGCTGAGGCGGAAGTACCGGTACCTCTGATGCACAAGCTGTGGCGCAGCGGCGAGCCCTTCATATGGCTGACCGGCGGCGCGCTGGCCACGGCGCTCATCATGGTCGTCGGCCTCGTCGTCATCATCGTCGGCAACGCCGCGGGGTTCTTCTGGCCCGCCGAGGTCGTACGGCTGACGCTCACCGACGGCAAGGTGCTGACGGGGCCCATCGCCGATCGGGAGCGCATCCCGGGCAAAGCCGACGCGTGGCGCGAGAAGATCAAGGTCGCGAACCGCGACCTCTACGGCGCGGACTTCGTGTGGGTGGACGAGGCCGCCATCGCCAAGCGCGAGCGGCCGACGGACGTCGCGGTGATCGAGCGCAGCGAGTGGGGGCTCTTGATCGGACGGATCGCCGCGCTGCAAGAGGGCGGGGCGGTCGTTGCGCGCGACGCGGCCGCGTGGCCGGAGATCGCGCGGCGCCTGCCGGCGGCGGCCGGCTTGCGCCGCGAGATTCGCGGGATCGAGAAGGGCGAGATCGGCGCCATCAACTTCGAGCAGGAGAAGATCCGGCTGAGCCTGCGCGGCCTCGAGGCGCGCGGCGTGACCTCCGGCGCGGACGTGCAGACGCTGCGCGCACGGCTGGCCGCGCTCCAGGATGCGTACCGGATGCACGAAGCGCGGCTGACCGAGCTGCGCACCCGCCAAACGGCCACGATGCTCGTCGTCGCCGACGGTGGCAAGGAAAAGGCGCTGCCGCTCGCACAGGTGCTCGACGTGACTTTCCCGAACACGATGGGGTCGATCGCCAAGGCCGCGCATTACGTCCGCGACCTCTGGGAATTCGTCGCCCAGGACCCGCGCGAGTCCAACACGGAAGGCGGCGTGTTCCCCGCCATCTTCGGCACGGTGATGATGGTGATGATCATGTCGATCACCGTCACGCCGCTCGGCGTGCTGGCGGCGTTCTACCTGCGCGAGTACGCGCGGCAGGGCACGTTCGTCAGCGCCGTGCGCATCGCGGTGAACAACCTCGCC
>JBKOZH010000222.1:0-6213 GCA_046725765.1 Candidatus Methylomirabilota bacterium
CGCCTCGACAATCAGCGCGCGCTCGCGCGCTCGTTCGGTGTGACGCTCATGACTCTGCGCCAGGCGCTCGAGGTGCTCGAGCGCGAGCACCTGATCGCGCGACGCCACGGGCTCGGCACGTTCGTCGCCGCCCCGTCGATCGACTACGAAATATTAAAGTTCCGGCGCTTTGCGGGCGATCTCTCGGCCCAGGGCGAGCACGTGACCACGCGGCTGCTCGGCGGGCGCGTGGCGCGCGCCGACCACCGCGTGACCGACGCGCTCGGTCTTGGCGCACGTGCGCGCGTGGTGCAGCTGGATCGGCTGCGCCTCGTCGGCGGGCACCCGATGAGCCTGCAGCGCTCGTTCTTGCGCGTCGCCGTCGGTGAGGAGGTGCTGAAGGCAGACCTGGGCACCACGCCGCTGCGCCAGGTGCTCGAGTTCAAGCTCGGCATCACGATCGTGCGCGCGCGCGAGAGCGTGTCCGCCATTCGGCTGGGCGCGCGCGAGGCGCGCGAGCTTGGCTGTCGCGCCGGCGCGCCGGCCTTCGAGTCCGAGCGTGTCTCCTACGACGACGCGGGCGCACCCGTCGTCTTCGACCGTGTGTTCATCCCCGGCGACCGTTTCCGGATCACCCGGGAACTCCACTACGAGCCGTCCGACCGAGGAGCGACTTCATGAAGATCGTCGTCGCTGTCAAGCAGGTCCCGGACACCGCCACGCAGGTGAAGATCAGCGGCGGCGATCCAAAGGCCATCGACACCGCGGGCATCACCTGGATCGTCTCGCCCTACGACGAGTTCGCGATCGAGGAGGCGCTGCGCATCAAGGAGAAGCGCGGTCAGGGCGAGGTCGTCGCCGTGTCGCTCGGCCCTGACCGGGTGAAGGAAGCGCTGCGCTCGGCGCTGGCGATGGGCTGCGATCGGGCCATTCATCTCAACGACCCGGCGTGGGCGAACGCCGACACGCTGACGACGGCGCAGGCGCTGGCCGCGGTGATCAAGCAGGAACAGCCGGCGCTCGTGCTGTGCGGCCGCCAGGCCATCGACGACGACATGGGTGCCGTCGGCGCCCAGCTCGCCGAATTGCTGGACTGGCCGTGCGCGTCCTGGATCATGGAGGAGGCCGTCGACGCTGACGCCAAGACCGTGCGCGTCGGCCGCCAGGTGGAGGGCGGGCTCGAGGTGTTCGACATTCCGCTGCCGGCGGTGCTCTCTGCGCAGAAGGGACTCAACGAGCCGCGCTATCCGACGCTCAAGGGCATCATGGGCGCCAAGAAGAAGGAGATCAAAGACGTGAAGCCGGGCGATCTCGGCGTCACGCCGGGCGCGCCGCAGCTCAGCGTGAAGAATCTCGAGGCGCTGCCCGCGCGGCCGCCGGGGCGCATCATCCAGGGCGACGTCAAAGACGCGGTGAAAGAGCTCGTTCGCGCGCTGCGCGAGGACGCGAAGGCGATCTGACATGGCAAACGCATACTGGTGCATCGTCGAGGACGATCGGAAGGGCGCGCCGAAGAAGGTGATGGCCGAGGTGCTCGGAGAGGCGGGCCGGCTCTCCGGCGGCAACGTGGAGGCCGTGTGGCTCACCGACAAGGCGAGCGATGACGGCATCAAGGCGCTGGGGACCTGGGGCGCGAGCAAGGTGTGGGTGCTGGAGAACGCCGCGTTCGCGCCGTACATCGGCGAGGTGTGGGTGCCCGCGCTCGCCGAGCTCTCCGCCAAGGAATCGCCGAAGGCGATCTTCGCGCCAGTCACCAGCCGCCTGCGCGAGTTCGTCGCGCGGCTGGCGGCACGGCTGGGCGCCGGCTTGTCGGCGGACTCCGTCGGCTTCGCCATGGACGGCGACACGCTCGTGGCGACGCGTCCCGTCTACGCCGGCAAGCTCCTGGCGAAGATGACGTGGGCGAAGACGCCGTGGGTGGCCACGCTGCGGCCGAACGTGTTCAAGCCCGCCGAGGCGTCGGTGGCCAAGACCGCGCAGGTCGAAAAGCCGAGCGTGAAGATTCCGTCGCCACGCATGAAGCTGGTCGAGCGGCGTGAGGAAGTCTCCACGGGGCTGCCCGAGCTGACCGAAGCCGAGACTGTGATCTCCGGAGGTCGCGGCATGAAGGGGCCCGAGAACTACGTCATCCTCGAGAAGATGGCGGCGGTGATCGGCGCTGCCGTCGGCGCCTCACGCGCGGCGGTGGACGCGGGCTGGCGGCCGCACCGATTCCAGATCGGCCAGACGGGTCGGACGATCTCGCCGAAGCTCTATCTCGGCTTCGGCGTGTCGGGCGCGATTCAGCACCTGGCCGGCATGCGGACGTCGAAGGTCATCGTGGCCGTGAACAAGGACCCCGAGGCGCCGATCTTCAAGATCGCCGATTACGGCATCGTGGGCGACCTCTTCGAGGTCGTGCCCGCGCTGACCGACGAGTTCAAGAAGCTGCTCGAAAAATGAGACTCGAGCTCACGGCCGAGCAGGCGATGATCCGTGACATGGCGCGCGAATTCGCGCAGGAGCACGTCGCGCCCATCGCCTCGGAGATCGACCGCGAGGCGCGGTTTCCGCACGAGACCGTCAAGCGGATGGGTGAGCTCGGCCTGCTCGGCATCATGGTGCCGGAAGCCTGGGGCGGCAGCGGCGCCGACACCGTGGCGTACGTGGTGGCGCTGGAAGAGATCGCCAAGGCGTGCGCGTCGCACGCGGTGGTCATGTCCGTCAACAACTCGCTGTACTGCGATCCCGTGCTGAAGTACGGGACCGACGCCCAGCGCATCCGGTTTCTCAAGCCGGTCGCGTCCGGACACGCCCTCGGCTGCTTCGCGCTGACCGAGCCGGAGGCCGGCTCCGACGCGCGCAACCAGCACACGATCGCCGTGCGCGAGGGCGACGACTACGTCATCACCGGTCGCAAGCTTTTCATCAGCACTGGCCGCGAGGCCTCCTTCGCGCTCGTGTTCGCCCAGACCGACCGCGAGCGCGCCCATCGCGGCATCAGCGCGTTCGTGGTGGAAAAGGGCACGCCGGGATTCAGCGTCAGCAAGACCGAGGACAAGCTCGGCATCCGCGCCTCCGACACCGCCGAGCTCGTCTTCGACGGCTGTCGCGTGCCGGCCGCCCACCGCATCGGCGAGGAGGGCAGGGGCTTTCACATCGCGCTGGCGACGCTCGACGGCGGCCGCATTGGTATCGCCGCGCAGGCCGTCGGTATCGCCGCCGGCGCCTACGAGCGCTCGCTCAAGTACGCGCGCGAGCGCAAGGCGTTCGGCGTCCCGATCGGCGAGCACCAGATGGTCGGCTGGATGCTCGCCGACATGACGGTCGCCATCGAGGGCGCGCGGCTCATGACGCTGAAGGCCGCCTTCCTCAAGGACGCCGGTCGTCCGTACACGAAGGAAGCGTCGATGGCCAAGCTGTTCGCGGCCGAGACGGCCATGAAGGTCACGACCGACGCCGTGCAGGTGCACGGCGGCTTCGGCTTCATCCGCGAGGCCGAGGTGGAGCGCTACTTCCGCGACGCGAAGATCACGCAGATCTACGAGGGTACGTCGCAGATCCAGAAGCTCGTGGTCGCCCGTGAGGTCCTGAAATGAGCCAGCCAGGGGAGTGGAAAGAGCGGGACGTGCGCTTCGAGACGCTGTCCGGGATTCCGATCAAGCCCGTCTACACACCCGACGACGTCAAGGGTCAGTCGTACGACGCGCGCCTGGGTCAGCCCGGCCAGTATCCGTTCACGCGCGGCGTGTACCCCACCATGTATCGCGGACGCCTGTGGACGATGCGCATGTTCGCCGGCTTCGGACGGCCGGAGGACACCAACGCGCGCTTCAAGTATCTGCTCGCGCAGGGACAGACCGGACTCTCGACGGCGTTCGACATGCCCGCGCTCATGGGCTACGACGCCGACCATCCCCGCGCCCGCGGCGAGGTCGGCAAGGAGGGAGTGTCGATCTCGACGCTCGACGACTTCGAGCGGCTCTTCGCCGATATTCCGCTCGGCGACGTCACGACGTCGATGACGATCAACTGCACGGCGTCGGTCGCGCTGGCCATGTACCTGGCGGTCGCCGACAAGCAGGGCGTCGCGTGGGACCGCATCGGCGGCACGATGCAGAACGACATGCTCAAGGAGTTCATCGCGCAGAAGGAGTGGATCTGCCCGCCCGAGCCGGCCGTGCGCATCGTGACCGACATGATCGAGTTCACGTCCAAGCACGTCCCCCGCTTCAACCCGGTGTCGATCTCCGGCTATCACATCCGCGAGGCGGGCTCGACGGCCGTCCAGGAGCTCGCGTTCACGCTGGCCGACGGGCTCGGTTATGTCGAGGCGGCGCTCGCGCGCGGGCTCGACATCGACAGTTTTGCGCCGCGGCTGTCGTTCTTCTTCGACATCCACAACGACTTTTTCGAGGAGATCGCCAAGCTGCGCGCCGCCCGCCGCATGTGGGCGCGGTTCATGCGCGAGCGCTACGGTGCGAGAAAGCCGGAGTCGATGCGGCTGCGCACGCACACTCAGACGGCGGGTGTGTCGGCCACCGCGCAGCAGCCGCTCAACAATGTCGCGCGGGTGGCCATCCAGGCGCTGGCGGCCGTGCTCGGCGGCGCGCAATCGCTGCACACCAACTCCTACGACGAGACGTGGGCGCTGCCCACGGAGGACGCGGTGACCGTCGCCCTGCGCACGCAGCAGATCATCGCCGAGGAGACAGGCGTGGCGCTGACCGCCGATCCGCTGGGCGGCTCGTACTTCCTCGAGACGTTGACCGACCAGATGGAGGCGCAGGCGCAGCGCTACATCGACCAGATCGACGCGATGGGCGGCATGATCCACGCGATCGACAACGGCTTCCCGCAGAAGGAGATCGCCGACGCCGCCTATCGCTATCAGCTGATGGAGGATCGCGGCGAGAAGGTCACCGTCGGCGTCAACAAGTACGTGATGCAGGACGAGAAGCCGATCAATTACCTCAGGATCGACGAGCGCGTCGAGATCGAGCAGATCGAACGCACGGGACGCTTCAAGGCCTCGCGCGACATGAGCCGCGTGGAGCGCCGGCTCAAGCAGCTGGCCGACGCCTGCCGCAACGGCGGCAACGTGATGCCGGTGCTGGTCGACGCGGTGAAGGACTACGCGAGCCTGGGCGAGATCTCCGACGTCTACCGTCAGGTGTTCGGGTTGTACCGTGAGCCCATCATCTTTTGATTTTGCCGCCGGAGCACCTTCATCGGGCTCCGTCGCTGCGGCGGTCGGGCGAAGATAGCGTGAGGGGGAAGACAACAATGGCGGACGCGATCAGGATCACGAAGACGACGAGCAAAAAAGAAAAGCCGAAGGACAAAGACCTCGCCTTCGGCAACGTCTTCACCGACCACATGTTCGTCGCCGACTTCCAGGAAGAGAAGGGCTGGTACGACCCCCGCGTCGAGCCGTACGGCCCATTCCCGCTCGATCCGGCCACGGCCGTGCTGCATTACGGTCAGTCGCTGTTCGAGGGACTCAAGGCGTTCCGCGGCAAGGACGGCACCATTCGTCTATTCCGCCCGCAAAAGCACGTGGAGCGGCTCAACCGCACGGCGACGCGGATGACGATTCCGCCGCTGGATCCCGAGCTGATCCTGCGCTCGTGGACGACGCTGGTGGACGTCGACCGCGACTGGGTGCCGTCCTCGGTCGGCACGTCGCTCTACATCCGGCCGACGATCATCGCGAGCGAGCCGTTTCTCGGCGTGCGGCCGGCGAAGGAATACCTCTACTACGTGATCCTCTCGCCCGTCGGACCCTACTACCCGGAGGGGCTGGCGCCGACCAAGATCAAGGTCATCGACAACTACGTGCGCGCGGTGGCGGGCGGGCTGGGCGAGGCGAAGACCTCGGCGAACTACGCGGCGAGCCTCTACGCGGCCGAGGAGGCCAAGCACGAAGGGTTCACGCAGGTGCTGTGGCTCGACGGCGTGCACCACAAGTACCTCGAAGAGGTCGGCACCTCGAACATCATGCTACAGATCGGGGACGAGGTGATCACGCCGCCGCTGGCCGGCACGATCCTCGCCGGTGTCACGCGCGACACCGCGCTGACGCTGATGCGCGAGTGGGGACTGCGGGTTTCCGAGCGGCAGATCACGATCGACGAGGTCGTCGCGGCCGCGCACAAGGACACGCTGAAGGAGGTCTGGGCGACAGGCACCGCCGCCGTCATCTCGCCCGTCGGCGAGCTGGCCTACAAGGGCGAGCGCTTCGTCGTGAACGGC
>JBKOZH010000056.1:0-16285 GCA_046725765.1 Candidatus Methylomirabilota bacterium
TCGCAGAGCCAGTAGAACAGCCCGAGCAGCACGAACAGCATCCCCAGAATCCACAGCGTCGTGATCGGCGCCGGAATCCAGTGGTGATTGAGCACGCGGTCCCGTGTGAAGCCGATGTGCGGCGACGAGGGCCACACCAGCTCCGACAGCACGGCGAGGATCATGAATGCGGCACCGATGATGGCCAGGGTCCGGAAGAACGGCGCGTCCGGTCCGCGCGCGGCGACGTCGCGCCACCACCAGCCGAGCACGAGGCCGACGAGCACGAGGCAGAGCCACGGCCACGGCGGATAGTCGAGGAACAGCGTCAGCGCGAGGAAGGGATGGTTTGGCAGCCACGTCTTGAGGGGCTCGTAGGCAAGCAGAAACAGCCCGTAGCCGGCGAGCGCGACCCCGAGCAGCGCGATGCCAGCTCCACGGTAGCGCAGCAGCGCGGCGGTCGGTGCCATCAGGATGATCGAGAGCCCGATCGTCTGCAGCACGCCGCCGGCGAACGGCGACTGCTCGGAGGACAGCGAGAGCGGGTCGATGGCGCCAAAGACGATCATGTTGAGCAGGATCCCCGCGCCGAAGATCGTAAGGCCGCGCCTGGCGTAGGGGACAAGGCGCGACCGCGTGGCGATGTTCCCGGCGTGGCGGTGCAGCGACAGCGGGAGCACGAAGCCGACGAGGAACAGGAAGATCGGCGCGGCGACGGTGACCGTGCCGTACACGATCCAGTAGCGCGACCAGCCCAACTCGCGGGTAATCCACCATCGGCCGGTGTGGTTCAGCACCATCACGATCAGCGCGAACCCGCGCATCACGTCGAGAAACGCCAGGCGCGCCGGCGGCATCAGCCGACTCGCCGCGAGAGGACCTTGGCCATCGAGTCCGGCGCGAAGCCGAGCTGCACGAGCGCGACGCCGGTGTCAAAGTACTCGCGATAGCGCGCGATGCGCCCCTGCTCGAGCTCGAACAGGCTCATGCCGCGAAACCGCACCCGGCACCCGGCGCTGCGCGGTACCTCGTCGCTGACGACGTAGGAGAACGTCCACTCGGCGGCCGCCGCGGCCGGCGTCTCGACGATCGTGTCCATCTGCCAGGCGTAGTCGCGGCCCTCGCGAAACATCCGCTCGAACATCGCGCGCAGGCCGTCGCGGCCGCGGTGCTCGCCGAAGAAGTTGTCGGTGTAGCTCGCGCGCTCGGTGAAGCACGCGAGCAGCCCGCCCACGTCGCGCGCGTTGAACGCCTTCGCGAAGTCCTGTACCAGGCCCATAGGCGACTCCTTACCTTTGCCGTCGGGGCGGTTTCGCAGGGCGCCGCCGCCCGACGGTCGGGCGAACCACCCGCGAGATCTTATCGACCGTTGTAGGATAGCGCCATGTTGAATCCGGGCGCCCTCGCGGACCTGATGGCCTCCGACACGCCCCACGCGGTCTTCGACGTACGCGAGCGCGGGGCCTACGAGCGCGGTCACGTGTTTCGCACGACGTCGCTGCCGCGACGCCAGCTAGAGTTCCGCGTCCGGACGCTCGTCACCGCGCCCGACACCCCGATCGTGCTGCTCGACGCCGACGGCACGCTCGCTCCGCTGGCCGCCACCACGCTCGGCGCCATGGGCTATCGCGACGTGCGGATCGCCGGCGGCGGCCTCGCCGCGTGGCGCGCGGCGGGCCGCCGCGTCGTCCAGGGACTCAACGTGCCGAGCAAGGTCTTCGGCGAGCGCGCGCTGCACGAGTGGGGCACGCCGCAGATCCCGCCGCACGAGCTCGCACGCCGGATCGAAAAGCGCGACGACATGGTCATCGTCGACTCGCGCACGTTCGAGGAATACCACCGCGGCTGCATTCCGGGCTCGATCAGCGTGCCGGGGGGCGAGCTGGTGCTGCGCATCGGCGAGCTCGTCAAGCGCCCCGAGACGACCATCGTCGTGCACTGCGGCGGGCGCACGCGCTCGTACATCGGCGCGGAGTCGCTGCGGCGCATGCGGCTGCCGAACCCGATCGTGGCGCTCGAGAACGGCACGATGGGGTGGGAGCTCGCCGGTCTCACGCTCGAGCGGGGGGCCACGCGCACCGCGCCCGAGCCCGGCGACGTGAGCCGCGACCGTGCGGCGGCCACCGCCGAGCGCGTCGCCGCCGAGGACGGCGTGCGCTCGCTCGCTCCGGACGAGGTGCAGCGGCTCTGGGACGAGCGCCGCGAGCGCAACGTCTACCTCGTCGACGTGCGCACCGCCGATGAGTACGAGGCGGGCCACGTGGCCGGCTCGATCTGGGCGCCCGGAGGCCAGGCCGTGCAGGCGACCGACGATTACTTTGCCGTACGCGCGGCGACGTACGTGTTCGTCTGCGACGGCTTCGGGCGCTCGACGCTGACCGCCGCGTGGTTTCGGCGCATGGGTGTGCCGAACGTCGCCGTGCTCGCCGGCGGCGTTCCCGCGTGGCAGGACGCCGGCGGCCTGATCGACAACGGCATGCCCGAGGTCTCACCGTTCGGCTGGGCCGCGGCGCGCGCGGCAACCCGCTATCGCAAGCCGGGCGAGCTCGGCGACGCCGTCGTCGTCGACGTCGGCATGAGCGACGAGTACGTGCGCGGCCACGTGCCCGGCGCCGGCTGGATCTGTCGCAGCCGGCTCGAGCCGCGCATCGCGAGCGCGGCGCCGGATCGCGCGCGCCCCGTCGTCGTCACGTGCGGCGACGGTGTCGCCTCCACGCTCGCCGCGGTGACGCTCACTGGTTTGGGCTACAAGAACGTCAGCGCACTCGAAGGCGGCACGCGCGGGTGGACCGACGCCGGCCGACCGCTCGAGCAGGGACCGACGCATCTGCTGGACGAGCCCGACGACGTCGTGCTGAAGCCCTACCAGCGCGGCCGTGATGCGATGGAGGCCTATCTGCGCTGGGAGGAGGCGCTCGATCCCGACGGCTCGAGTCCTCACCGGCTGCTGAAAGACGCCTGATGGACGCGCTCGTCTCGACGGAGTGGTTGGCCGCGCATCTTCGCGATGCCGAGGTGCGCGTCCTCGACGGTTCCTGGCACATGCCACAGGCCCGGCGCGACCCGCGCGCGGAATTCCACGCCGCGCACATTCCCGGCGCCGCCTTCTTCGACATCGACGCGATCGCGGACCACAGCACGTCGCTGCCTCACATGCTGCCGAGCGCCGAGGCGTTCGCGCAGGCCGTGGGGGACCTCGGCGTCGGCACCGGCGACTTCGTCGTCGTGTACGACACACGCGGCGTCGTGAGCGCCGCGCGCGTGTGGTGGACGTTCCGCGCCTTCGGTCACGACGCGGTCGCAGTGCTCGACGGCGGGTTGCCGAAGTGGAAGGCCGAGGGCCGCCCGCTCGAGAGCGGCGAGGCCAAGCCCGCGCGCCGGGCGTTTCGCGCGACACCGCGGCCCGAGCGGGTGCGTGACCTCGCCGCCATGCGCGACAACGTGACGGCGCGTCGCGAACAGGTCCTCGACGCGCGCTCGGCCGGCCGCTTCACCGCGACGGAGCCCGAGCCGCGCGCCGGGCTGCGCGGGGGACACATCCCGGGCAGTCTCAACCTGCCGTCCGACACGTTGCTGCGGCCCGACGGCACGCTGCTGTCGCCGGTCGAGCTGCGCAAGCGCTTCGAGGCGGCGGGCATCGATTTCGCACGGCCGGTGACGACGACGTGCGGCTCGGGGATCACCGCCTCGGTGCTGGCGTTCGCGCTGCACCTGCTCGGCCACCAGGGCGTGGCCGTGTACGACGGTTCGTGGACGGAGTGGGGCGGCCGCGCGGACACGCCGGTCGAACCCTGACAAGGGGGTCCGCGATGGCGACGACGGAGACGTACACGCTGCAACACTTCATCGCCGACCTCGACCGCATCACCCGCGAGGAGAGCGCCGGCCAGCGGATCACCGAGCGCGCCGCACCGCTCCTGGCCCGGCTCATACGCAACCCTGGCTCGATTCCGGCGCAGTACCTGACGTCGCCGCCGGGACAGCGCGGGCGCTACATACTGCACCGCTCGCCGCGCTTCAACGTCACGTCGGTCGTGTGGCGGCCGGGCGACCGCGCCACCGCTCACAACCACGAGACATGGGGCGTGATCGGCGTGATCGCCAACGAGATCGAGGAGACGCGCTATCGCGTACGCGAGGGCGACGCCGGTCGCGCGCAGCTCGACGTGATCAAGGTAATGCGCCACCAGCCGGGCGCGGTCTCGTGTCTCGTTCCCGGCGACGAGGTGCACGCGATGCACAACCCGACCGCGCGCGACACCGTCGAGATCCACGTCTACGGCAAGGATCTGGCGGGGCTGCGGCGCCGGCGCTGGGAGGATGACGGCACCGAGAAGCCGCTGGTCAGCGACAAGTATCTGAACTGCTGAGCTCGGACGCGCCGCCCCCGTTCCTCTACCTCACGACGATCGGCCGTCGCTCCGGTGTCGCGCGCGAGATCGAGATCTGGTTCACGGATTGCGCCGATCGCTTCTACGTGATCGCCGAGCACGGCGAGCGGGCCGGTTGGGTGCGTAACCTCCGTGCGAATCCGTCCGTCTCCGTGCGGGTCGGCGCGCGACGCTTCGCCGCACGCGCACGCGTCGTCGACGCCGCCGCCGAGCACGAGCTCTGGCGCGACGTGCGCGCGCGGTCACAGGCGAAGTACGGCTGGGGCGACGGCCTGGTCGTCGAGATCGTGCCGGAGGCTACGCCGCTTTCTTCCGGCGCGCCGCCTTCGTAACCTCCGGCAACACCTCGCGCTCGTAGAAGCGGATGAAGCCCTCCTGATCGGGCCCGACCTGGTGGACGCAGACGTGGTCATATCCGCCTTCGGCGTACTCGCGAATCGCCTCGATGTGCTTGTCGGGATCGGGACCGCAGATGATCTGCTCGGCCACCGCGTCCTCGGTCACGAGCTCGGCGACCTCCTCGAAGTGCTTGGGCAACGCCAGCTCCCATGACAGCGAGCTGCCCATCGCGGACGTCGGCCAGATCTGGTGCGCCGTTCGGCGCGCCGTTTTCTCGTCCTTCGCCCAGCACACCGTGAGCTCGCCGTAGCGCGGCTTGCCGCGTCCGCCCGCGGCTTCGAACTTCTTCATGCTCTCCTTGTGCGGACTCGTGCCGACCATACCGTCGCCGAGACGCCCGGCGAGCTCGGCGCTCTTGGGGCCTCCGACGGCCATCATGATCGGCGGCGGCGTCTTGGGCAGTGTGTAGAGACGCGCGTTCTCGACGGTGAAGTGACGGCCGCGGTGCGATTGATAGCCGCCCTTCCACAAGAGCCGGATGATCTCGATGGCCTCGACCAGACGCTCCTGGCGCACCTCGGTCTCCGGCCAGCCCTCACCGATGACGTGCTCGTTGAGGTTTTCTCCGGTCCCGACGCCCAGGAAGAAGCGGCCCTCCATCATCGCGGCGGCGGTCGCCGCGGCCTGCGCGATGATCGCGGGATGCGTGCGAAACGAAGGGCACGTGACGCCCGTCCCGAGCTGCAGCTGCTCGGTGGCTTCGGCGATACCGCCGATCACGCACCACACGAACGGGCTCTGCCCCTGTTTGTCGATCCACGGATGATAGTGGTCCGAGATCAGCGCGAACGTGAAGCCCGCGTCTTCCGCGCGTGCCGCGTAGCGCACCAGATCGCTCGGCCGCTGCTCTTCGCTCGAGAGCTTGTACCCGATCTCCAGCATCGCCGCACCTCCGGCGGCCTGACTTTGCAAGGCCGCCGCCAGCGAGGCGTCAGGCGTCGCGCGCGCGCAACCGCCACCACGCGAGCACGAGGCCGAGGCTCGCAACGCCGAAGACGCCGGCCACGCGATACGCCCAGGCCACGCCCCAGTGCTCGGAGATCGAGCCGACGGTGAAGGCACCGAACGGAAAGACGCCGCCGTAGATGAACGTGTGCAGGCTCATGATGCGGCCGCGCAAGCGGTCGGGCGCCGCGAGCTGCAGCGCCGCCTGGCAGCCGGCGACCACCATCACCGAGATCCACCCGAGCGCGAACAGTACGACGGCGGCGACGCCGAACGTCGCAATCGTCGACATGACGAGAAGGCCGACGCATGACAGAAGCCCCGTCGTGAACAGCAACGCCAGCGACGGCGCCCGCAGCGTGCTGAGCATCAACGCGCCGCCGACCGCGCCGACGCCGACCGAGGCCATGAGCAGCCCGAAGCCCTCCGGACCGTGTCCCAGAACCTGCCGCGCGAAGAGCGGGACGTAGATCGAGTAATTGAAGACCGTGATGCTCACGACGAACAGCACAGCCAGCAGCACGACGATGCGCGGCGTGCGGAGCGCGTAGAGAACGCCCTCGCGAATCTCGGCGCCGATCGTCGTGCCCGCGCGCGGCAGCGGCGCGCCGCGCGCGTGGATCGAGAGCAGCGTGACGATCACGACGACGAACGCTCCCGCGTTGATGAAGTACGCGGGCGCGATGCCGGCGCGCGCGATGAGGAGCCCGGCCGTCGCCGGGCCGACGATGCGCGCCACGTTGAACGCGGCCGAGTTGAGCGCCACCGCGCTCGTCACGTCGCCGCGGCCGGCGAGCTCGACGATGAACGCCTGTCGCACGGGCAGGTCGATGGTGTTCGCGATGCCCCACACGAGCGCCAGCACGCAGACGTGCCAGTAGCGGACCTGGCCGGTGACGACGAGCACCGCGAGCGTGAGCGTCTGGCACCCGAGCAGGGACTGTGTGAGCACGAGCAGGCGCCGCTTCGGCAGCCGGTCGGCGACCGCGCCGCCGACGATCGCGAAGAGCAGCACGGGGAGGAAATTGAGGCTCCCGACCAGGCCGAGCCGGAGCGGCGAGTTCGTGAGCGACAGCACCAGCCACGCCTGCGCCACCTGCTGCATCCACGAGCCGACGAGGGCTACGGCCTGGCCGGCGAAGAAGACACGGAAGTTGCGATGCTGCAGTGCGCGCAGGCCGGCGGGGAGCGTCATCGCCCGCGGTGCAGGATACCGCGGGCGATGCGCGGAAACGCGGTGCTAGTTCGGCAACCTTACTTCGGCTGCGGCGTCAGACGCAGATAGGGCTTGAGCGCCCGCCAGCCGTTGGGGAACTTGGCCTTGGCTTCGTCGTCGCTCACCGCCGGCACGATGATCACGTCCTCGCCCTGCTTCCAGTTCACGGGCGTGGCGACGCGGTGCTTGTCCGTGAGCTGCAGCGAGTCGATGACGCGCAGGATCTCGTCGAAGTTCCGGCCGGTGGTCTGCGGATACGTGATCATCAGCCGCACCTTCTTCTGCGGGTCGATCACGAACACCGTGCGCACCGTGTACACCTCGTCGTGCGACGGATGCATCATCCCGTAGAGGTTCGCGACCTTGCGCTCGGGGTCGGCGATGATCGGGAAGTTCGGCGCCTGCCCCTGCGTCTCCTGGATGTCCTTCGCCCAGCCCTCGTGCGAGGTGACGGGATCGATCGAGAGACCGATGGTCTTGACGTTTCGCTTGTCGAACTCTGGCTTCAGCCGCGCCACGTACCCCAGCTCGGTCGTGCAGACGGGCGTGAAGTCACGCGGGTGGGAGAAGAGGATCGCCCAGCTGGAACCGATCCAATCGTGGAACTTGACCTTCCCCGCCGTGGTGTCCGCGGTGAAGTCGGGAGCAACGTCTCCGAGCCTCAACGACATGCGTGTCTCCTTTCAGGCCGCGACGCGGGCTCGACCCGCGGCGCGGACGATGACGTCGGCGAACGCCGGGAACGGGTCGAAGCCCAGCACCCGCGGCGCATCGGCGACGAAATTGGACGTGGCGTTGACGTCATACACGTACAGGCGCCCGTCGTCGGCGCCGACGAGGTACTCGACGCCGCCGACGTCGATGGACGCCGCGCGGGTGAGCTCGATCGCCTGCTCGATCGCCTCGCGCGGCGGATCGTGACGGCGGATGTCGAGGACGGGCGCGGCATCGGCCGGACACGCCGCGAGCGCGTCGGCCGCCGGCGTCTGGCAGAGATCGGCGGGACACAGGTTGAACTGGTCGGCGCGCCGGACGATGCGGATGGCGTACAGCATGCGGCCGTCGAGCACTTCGATGCGGACGATCGCGCCGTCACGCGGCTCAACGTACTCCTGCAGGAGCGCCACGCCATCGGGGCCAAAGTCCAGTGCGTCGGCCCGGGTGTCGAGCTCGGCCGCCGTCTCGAACCGCTCGATCAGCGCGCCGGAGCCGCCGACGTTGGGCTTCACCAGCACGGGAAAGCGGACGTCCCGCGCCGCGCGCCGCAGCGGCGCTGAGCCGTTGACGACGAGCGTGCGTGGGTAGCGCACGCCGAGACGCTCGAACAGCTCCACCTGCAGGGCCTTCGATTTTTCGAAGCGCCATGCGGCGACCGGGTTGATCACCGGCACACCGATCGCATCGAGGTGCGCGAGCAGCGGCTCCGCGTAGAACAGCACGCGGCCGTGGCCGCGCCGGTGCGACGACGGACTCGTGCGATTCACGACGACATCCCACCGCCGGCGACGATCGCGCGGGTCGAAGCCGTGCGCGGAGTGATCGATCCGCTCGACAGCCAGCCCTCGGCTCTCGAGCTCCGCGATCAACCGCTTCGACCATTCAGGATGCTCGTCGAGAATACCGATGTCCACAATTGACCCCTTCTTGATCGAATTTTGGTATTAGACCAGTCTCGGTCTGGTTTTGCAAGGCCTTACAGGGATCTCTGGCGGCCAGAAATCGGGCGTGTTTCAGGGCGTCGCCGGCGCCGCCGCGCTGGGCGGTGGCGGCGACTGCCGCCGGCACGCGCTCGGCCCGAGGATAAGCGCGACGAGGACCAACAACACGATCGCGGCGCGCGACATGCGCGTCGACTCAGCAAGCGATGTGCCGCCGGCAGCCACCTTGCACGACTCGTTGCTCGGAGGAGGGACAAGTCATGCTGATTGGCGTAAAGGATCTGACGGGTTTCACGCTCGCGGCGACCGACGGCGCAATCGGCGAGGTCGAGGCGTGTTACTTCGACGACGCGCACTGGACAGTGCGTTACTTCGTCGTCGACACGGGTGGCTGGCTGTCCGGACGCAAGGTGCTCATCTCGCCGATGTCCGTTCGCGGCATCGACGCCGACGGCGAGCGCGTCATGGTCAACCTCACGCGCGTGCAGGTCGAGCGCAGCCCCGACATCGACACGCACCGCCCTGTGTCGCGGCAGCACGAGCTCTCGCTGCTGCAGCACTACGGGTACCCGACGTACTGGTACGGGCCATATGCGTGGGGCCCGGTGATGGTTCCGATGCCGCCGCCACCGCCGCCGGACACCGTCAGCGAGGAGGTCGTCGCGCGCGCTGAGCAGGACAATCTCGAGGATGCGCACCTGCAGTCGACCACCGACGCGACCGGTTACGAGATCGAGGCGCGCGACGGCGCCATCGGCCACGTTCACGACTTCCTGATCGACGATCGCTCATGGACCATCCGCTGGCTCGTCGTCGACACGGGCAACTGGCTGCCGGGCAAACACGTACTCGTCGCGCCGGAGTGGGTCGACGACGTCGCGTGGACCGAGCGCGCGGTGCGCGTGGGCCTCACGCGCGCGCAGATCGAGAACGCGCCGGAATACGACCGCGACCGAGTCGTCGATCGCGAATACGAGCAGGAGCTGTTCGCGCACTATCGGCGGCCGACCTACTGGGACCGCGCCGCCTGAGCGGGCTAGCCGGAGCGGCGGCGCATTAGAATGGGACGACGCGCCCGGTGCGGAGCGATCCGGGTGAAGCCACACCGGGCAGGCCGGCCACAACGACGGGGATGCAGGGTCCCCGACACCCGGTTGCGGATAGCCGCCGGCGTAACGTCCGGCCGCCGGGCGCGTCTTCTTTCCACGGCGCCGCGTAGCGATGGCCAGCCGATTCCGTGATCGTCGAGACGCCGGAGTGCGGCTCGCCGCGCGGCTCGGCACTTACGCCGGGCGACGGGACGTGGTCGTCCTCGCGCTGCCGCGCGGTGGCGTGCCGGTGGCCAGCGAGGTCGCGCGCGCGCTCCGCGCCCCGCTCGACGTCTTCCTCGTGCGCAAGCTCGGCGTGCCCTTCCACCGCGAGCTCGCGATGGGCGCCATCGCCAGCGGTGGCGTCCGTGTGCTGAACACGGCGATCCTCGAGGCGTTCGGCATCCCCACCGAGGCCGTCGACGCGGTCGCGCGCGAGGAAGAGGCCGAGCTCGCGCGCCGGGAGTGCCTGTACCGCGGGGATCGCGCGGCACCGGACGTTCGGGGCAAGGTCATCGTCCTGGTGGACGACGGCCTGGCCACCGGCGCCACGATGCGCGCCGCGGTGACCGCACTGCGGCGGCTCGGCCCCGCTCGCATCGTGGTCGCGGTGCCGACCGCGTCCGCCGAGGCGTGCACAGAGATGGCGGCCGCCGCCGACGAGGTGGTCTGTGCCGAGACGCCCGAGCCGTTTCTCGCCGTCGGCGCATCGTACGAGGATTTCTCCGAGACCACCGACGCCGACGTCCGTCGGCTGCTCGCGCAGGCCGCCTGAGCGCCGTCGCCCGGGACAAACCAGGCAAGTCGTTCGGCGAGGGCGACGACCTCGCCGATGACGATCACCACCGGCGACTCGAGACGAGCCGCGCGGGCCCGCGCGGCGATCTCGTCGAGCCGGCCCGCGAGCACGGTCTGCCACGCGGTCGTCCCCCAGCGGACCAGCGCAACGGGCGTCTCGGGCGCGCGCCCGTGCAAGAGGAGCTCGCGCGCGATGCGCGGCAGCGTCGCGACGCCCATGAGCACGACGAGCGTGTCGACCGCCGGCGCCAGGCGCGGCCAGTCCACACGCTCGCCGTCGCCGCACTCGTGACCGGTCACGACGGCGAACGAGGCCGCCACGCCGCGATGGGTGAGCGGAATGCCGGCGTACGCCGGGGCGGCGATGGCGGAGCTGACGCCCGGCACGACCTCGAACGGCACGCCGGCCTCCGCGAGAGCGGCGGCCTCCTCGCCGCCACGACCGAAGACGAACGGGTCCCCGCCCTTCAGACGCACGACCCGCCGGCCGCGCCGCGCGTGCGTGACCAGGAGCGCGTTGATCTCCTCCTGAGGCAGCGCGTGATTGCCGCTGAGCTTGCCGGCGAAGATGCGTCGCGCGCGGGGCGCCTCGCGCAGGAGCCCCCGGTCGACGAGCCGGTCATACACGACCACGTCCGCTCGACGCAGCAGCGCCAGCCCGCGGACGGTGATGAGCCCGCGATCGCCGGGTCCCGCGCCAACGAGCGCCACCGAGCCTACGCGCACGCGGCGTCCTCCAGTCGCGCGCGAAGCCGGCGCGCCGCCTCCGCCGGCGACGCGCCTCGAAGCAGCGCATCGAGTCCTTCTTTCAGTGCGGCCAGCCAGTCCTCCGCACGAGCACGGCGGCCGGCCGCGCGCAGGTCACGACGCGCGTCGGCGGCGATCTCCGCGAGCGGCGCGTAGGCCGCGGGCAACGCGAGCTCGAGCCGCTCACGCACGGCGCGCGCAAGGGCCGGACTGGTGCCGCCGGTGGAGACGGCGACGGTCACCGCGCCCCGACGCAGCACCGCCGGCAGGATCGCGTCGCAGTGCGCGGGATCGTCGGCCGCGTTGAGCCAGACGCGGCGCGCGCGCGCCTCGCGGGCGACGGCGCCATTGACGGCAGCGTCGTCGGTTGCCGCGAAGGCCAGCGCCGCGCTCGCCAGGTCCCCATGGGCGTACCGCCGCGCAACGTGGGCGATGCGGCCGGCGGCGGCGAGCGCGGTCAGCGCCGGCGACAGCACCGGGCTGATGACCGTGACGACGGCGCCCGCCTCCAGCAGCGCTTCAACCTTGCGCTCGGCGACCGAACCACCACCGAGCACGACGCACGGCCGGCCCGCCAGCTCGACGAAGAGCGGAAACAGCGCCATCGCTATGCGTCCACGCCGGCGGGGAGCAGACCGCCGCTCGGATCCCGCTCGACCGCGGGGACGGGACCACCGGCGAGCCAGGCGCGCAGCGTCGCGTCGTCGTGCCGCGCAGCGAAGGCCTGGAACGTCTCACCGGTGTGGCGCTCGGTGAGGTAGGCGCGCAGCAGCCGCTCGATCGCGGGCGCGACGTCCGTGGCCGGCACGCGCAGGCCAATCGGGCGCGCGACGGACTGGCCGGCGCCCAGCCCGCCGCCGACACAGAAGTAGTACGCATCGACGAGGGCGCCGCCGATCTTCAGCTTTTTGCCCTCGATACCGACGTCGGCGATCCAGTGCTGCCCACACGAATTGGGGCAACCGGTGACGTGCAGCTTCATGTGCTCGTGAAAGCTCGGCAGCCGCCGCTCGAGATCCTCCACGAGCGTCTTCGCGAAGTGCTTGGTCTCCGTGAGGGCGAGCTTGCAGAACTCCGTGCCGGTGCACGCGATCGTGCCGCGGCGGAACGGTGAGCCGCCGACCGGCAGTCCCGCCTCGCCCAACTCGCGCGCCAACAGCGCGACGCGCTCGCGCCGGACATTGACGACGACGACGTTCTGCATCGCCGTCGTGCGCACCTGCCCGTCGCCGTGCCGGTCGGCCGCGTCGGCGACCGCCCGCAGCTGGGCGGGCGTGATGCGTCCGCGGAGCACGGTCGCGCCGGCGTAGGACAGCCCGGGCTGGCGCTGGGGATGGATGCCGACGTGATCGCGATAAACGTCCTCGGGCGGCGTCTCGTGCGGCGCGCGGTCGAGCGCGTAGCCCAAGCGGTCCTCGAGCGCCTCGAGGAAGCGCTCGGCAGTCCACCCGTGGCGCAGGAACAGGAACTTCAGGCGCGCCTTCTCGCGGTGCTCGCGGAGCACGTCGGAGTCGCGGAAAATTTCGGTCACCGCGCGCACGACCGGCACGGCCTGGTGCACGCGCACGAACGCGCCGAGGCGATCACCCAGCCGCGGATCTGTCGAGAGTCCCCCTCCGACGCGGAGCGAGAAGCCGATCTCGCCCGAGGCCGGATGGCGGAGCGCCGTGAGCCCGACGTCGTTGATCTCGGGATACGAGCACCACGCGCGGCAGCCGGTGATCGTGACCTTGTACTTGCGCGGGAGGTTGTAGAAGTCGGGATTGCCGTTGAGCAGGCGTGTCGCCTCGAGCACCAGCGGCGAGGCATCGAGGATCTCGTCGGCGTCCACACCGGCCACGGGGCAGCCGGTCACGTTGCGCGTCACGTCGCCGCAGGCGCCCAGACTCGTGAGGCCTGCGCGCCAGAGCGCGTGTATCAGCGGCGGCAGGTCCTCGATCGTTACCCAGTGGAGCTGCACGTTTTGTCGGACGGTAAGGTCCGCGACGCCACGCGCGTATCGCTCGCACAGATCGGCCAGCGTGCGCAGCTGCGGCGCGGCGGCGATGCCGTTCGGAATCCGAACGCGCACCATGAAATACGGCGTCGCGCGGCCTTCGCCGCCGCGGCCGCCGACGGCGCCGACGCCGTCGCCTTGCGAATAGATGCCCCACCACCGGAAATAGGTGCCCCACTCCGGCGGGATCGAGGCGTGGCCCTCGCGCGCGAAGCGCTCGATCGTCTCGTACGCCTCCCACGGATTCAGCTCGCGCTTGAGCCGCTCGACCCGCTCCGCCTTGCTCGGCTTGCCGTCGCCCACGCTCGCCTCCGCAAAAAACAAAAGCCGGAGGTCGGACTCGCGTCCGACCATCCGGCTTTCGTCTTTTGATTGCGACTTATCGCCTCGTTGGCCTCTCCGCCTACTCCGCCACGTACCGCAGCGGCACCTCAAGCCACGATTTACAGCGCGCACACTTCGCCGCGACCCGGCCGCTCGCCGACTCGACTTTGAGGATCGCGTTGTGGATCACGACGTCCCCTTCGCTCCGCGCGACAACCTTCGCCCGGCACACTGGGCACTTGCCCTCGGCTGTCGTCGTGATGGTCGCGGCCATGGCGCAAACTATATATTCCTGATCGGAATTGTCAAGAATTAGCCTGAGTCCAGGCTCGGGCCTGAATCGGCCTGTAATTACGCGGCTTTCATGGGGTACTTCGCCTGCTTCCACGCCTCGACGCCTCCGGCGAGCGCGGAGGTTTGGAATCCCCGAGCAGCGAGCGTGGCCGCCTGACCGGCGGCGGTCGCTTCCTGGGGTCACGCGCAGTAAAAGATGAGCTCCTGGCTCTTCGGCAGCGACGGCAGCCGCTGGCGCAACTCGCTCAGCGTGATGGCGCCCTCGAGCGCCATCGAGCGGCACTTGGTGTCGTCGTCGTATCCGCACACGAGCAGCGCCTGCCCCTGCTGCACGCGTCGCCGCGCCTCGGCCGGTGAGATCCGCGGAACGTCCATTTCGCCATCTCCTCCCCTGTCGGCACTGCGCCGACCGGGGAGGCGGCTGCATCCGGGATGCCGTCGTCGCCGTTAACGGGAAAGACTCATCGCCCGGCCTGTGCCGGCAGGATCCCCGACTTCGACAGCGAGTCGGCGCGGCGGCGGGTCCAACGCCCGCCGTCCACCACGGTGAGGAAGTCGAGGACCGCACGGTTGAAGGCTTCCGGCTCCTCGAGATTCACCGCGTGGCCGGCTTTCGGCAGCACCACGAGTGCCGAGCTCGGGATCCGGCGCTTCATGAAGATCGCGGGCTCGAGGCACGGCTCGTCCTCGTCCCCCGTGACGATGAGCGTCGGCACCTCGAGCTTGCGCATACGCTCCTCGAGCGAATACACCGTCGGCCGCCGCATCTGCACGCCGCGCATCGTCAGCGCGTGGCCCTTCGCCGATCCCGCGCAGAGCCGGTCGCGAAACTCCTGCCAGCCGGCCGGGTCCTTTTCCATGAGCTGCACGCGCGAAGGGCCGTGGGCATAGAAGTCGCCCGTCTTCTCCATTCCCTCGGTCTCGAAGCGCCGCGCCACCTGGTCGCAGTCGCGGCGGTTGCCTTCGGGATCGTCGCTGCCGTATCCCGCTCCCGCGACGACGAGCGAGAGCGCGCGATCGGGATAGGTGAGGCCGAAGTGCAGCGTCGCCAGCCCGCCCATCGACAGGCCGCACACATGGGCGCGCGCGATGCCGAGCCCGTCCAGCACGCCTTTGATATCGTCGGCCGCCTGCTGCTGCGAGTACGCCTCGGGATCGTCGGGCACGTCGGAGGGTGGGTAGCCGCGCGCGTTGAAGGCGATCGTGCGGTAGCGCCGCGCGAAGAACGCTGTTTGCGTCCTCCAGCTCTGCGCATCGCCGGCGAACTCGTGCACGAACACGAGCGGCGTGCCCCGCCCCGCTTCCTCGTAGTAGAGCTTTACACCGCCGACCGCCACCGTAGGCATCGTCACGCCTCCATTTCTGACCGTCGCTGTCGTGCGCTAGCTCGCTCGGCGATGCACGAGCATCGCGCGCGCGGCGGTCTCAGCCTTGTCCCCGATCGCGACACCGCTACGCCGCGCGCTCTCGTTCACCGCAGTGATCACGCCGTCGCGCCACGTGCTCGCCGGATCGCCGATCCTCGCGCGCATCGCGTCGACGGCCGCCCCCGGCACCTCGGCAGCGTCGAGCAGCGGCAACCCATTCACGCCCGAGCCCTCGCGCGCACCGCCGCCGTCGCTGAACAACGCGCCGCGAGGCCGGATCTCGAGCGCGCGCGCCATGTTCACGCGGCCGCCGTGCGAGCCCGCACAGATGACGTCGTCGGCGTTCCCGGATCCGGCGAAGAGCATCGAGTCGACGAGCACCACGCGGCCGTCGGCGCTCTGCAGGGCGATCCGCCGGCGGCGGTCGACGATGGGCTCCGGCGCGGGCGCGCCGGGCTGGGCGGCCAGCATCGCGTGCGCGGCGTCCGCGGCTTTTTGACCGACGACGACGCCGAGCGCTTCGGCAACGGCGTTGACGTGACTGACGATGCCGTCGGCGTAGACGCTGTCGCCGTCGCCGATGCGCGCGGAGCGCGCGGCGACGGCCGCGACGGGCACGCCGAGCCGTGCGGCGAGCGGCAAGCCGGAGACGCCGGCACCGTCGCGGCCGACGCCCGCATCGTGCGCGATCAGCCCGCGTACCCCGATCTCGAGCGCGAAGCCGAGCGACATCGCGCCGGCGAACGAGCCGACCACGACGACGTCACACACGCCCGCGCGTCCCTGAACGCGCGTGATGGTGTCGAGAATGACGATGCGACGGTCGGCGTCGTGATCGATCGTACGCAGGGCGCTCCCTCCCGGGAGCGCCCATTATCGCTCAGTCGTTCTCGTCGGACTCCGGACGCTCGCCAACAGGCGGAGCGCCCGGAATGAGATTGGGCGGCGGCCCATCGCCCTTCTTGCGCTTCCGCGTGGGCGTCTTTTCCGCGCCGGAGCGGGTCGCGCCGGAGCGGGTCGCCGGCGGTACCTCCTCGTCGGGGCGGCCCCGTCCGGCGAGTTTGTAGTAATCGGGGTTGACGT
>JBKOZH010000122.1:0-6629 GCA_046725765.1 Candidatus Methylomirabilota bacterium
GTGTTCCGGTTGCCGTTCGTGACGGTGGCGCCGGTAGCCGGCTGCGAAGTTCAGCCGACACCGGAGCAGTGCTATACGCCGCCGCTCTACCTGCTCGACGCTCCAAGCCCGCTCCCGGTCGACTACACCAAGTGGAAGGTCGACTACGTGAAGGACGATGAGAAAGCGCTCGGTTATCCGACAGTCAGGTTTGAAATATCGTTCTAAGGTCAGACGCGGCGAGGAGGGCGCGCCCCCTCCCAGCCATCGGGATGGATGTGAGGCGCAAACCCGTTTTGAGGGACGGTGAGATGCGATGCTGGAACTCCTGGGGAACGTAACCGGAGTGGCGGACCCCCCGCTCGACGCGACCGCCAATACGCGGCGCCCGGCGGAGGGCGTCGTCATCTCGCGCGGCACGCGCGTCTATCTCCGTACGTTCACGCCCAGCGACCTGGTCTGGCTCGCCGAGTGGGTCGATGACCCCTTCCTGGAGCGGATGGTCGGCAGCGAGTTCCTGCACGCCTTCAAGCACGACTGGGACAAGGCGCCCGGGTTCCATGAGGCGGTCATGCACGACCCCACTCAGATCGTGCTGATGGTCGAGGCGTATCACGGGTGGAACAAGCCTGTCGGGGTCGTCCGTCTCTTCAACATCCACCTGCTCGAGGGCTACGCGTTCCTCGAGACCATCATCACTGACCGCCGCGCTATGCGTCACGGCTTTGGCGTCGAGGCCGGCAAGCTGATCTCGTACTATGGCGTCGACGTCCTGGGGATTCGCCGGATCGAGGCCAAGGCGTATGCGTACAACGTGCTGAGCATGAACACGCTCCGACGCAACGGCTTCCGACAGGAGGGTGTCCTGCGGCAGGCCGGCTTCGACGGCACGCGGTACTGGGATGTCGTGGTGTTCGGCATCCTGAAGGACGAGATCGAAGCGGTGCGCAAGAGGGACAAGGTCTACCTGCCTCTTGAGCCCGCATAGTCTTCTCCCCCTCGTCGCGTTCTTCCTGAACGTCACCCTGGCCGGGCTGTCGCTGCTGCGCAACCCGGGGAGCCGCCTGAACCGCGTCTTCGCGTACTTCGCCTCGGCCATGGCGCTGTGGAACATCGGCGCCTTCATGCTGCGCACGAGCCCCGACCAGGGCTCGGCGATGTTCGCCGAGGTGGTGATCCACATCGGCGTGCTGATGGTGCCGGCGTTCTGGTACCACTTCGTGCTGATCTTCCTCGACGCGACGACGCGTCACCGCCCCTCGCTGGCGATCGCCTACGCGATCGGGCTCGTGTACAGCGTGATCAATCTCACGGGCTCGTCGCTCTTCATGAAGGGCGTGGTGTGGACGCACTGGGGCTGGGCGCCGGCGACGGGGCCGCTGTACCTGCCGTCGGTCCTGACGTTCTTCTTCTTCATGATCGCGGGATTGCGCCGCCTGGTGAAGGCCAACCGCGGCATCGACTCGTCGTTCCGTCGCAACCGCGGCACGCTCATCATGCTCGGTGTTCTGATCAGTCTCGCCGGCGCCTTCATCGACTTCGCGCGCTTCGTGGTGGCGAAGGCCCTACCCGTCGCCGAGCAAGTCTACCCGATGGGCATACCCGCGAACATGGTGTTCGCGCTGATGCTCGGCACGTCGATCGTCCGCTATCGACTGTTCGCGGTGGACCTGGCGGTGAAGAAGGCGGCCGTGTACGGCGTCGTCGGCACCGCCGTCACCGCGGCGCTCTTCATCCTGGCGCGCACCATCGAGCGCGCGTTCGACCTCGCCGACATCGACACGATCTGGGTCGTGGTGCCGCTCGGCTTCGTCATCACCGTGCTGTTGACGCCGTGGGGCCAGCACCTCGAGGACCGCATCCACAGGCTGATGTTCAGCAAGCGCAAGGGCTGCTACGAGACGCTGCTCTCGCTCAGCAAACGGATGAGCGCGATCCTCAACTTCAACGAGCTCGTCGACACGCTGGTGCATGGCCTCGTGCGCGGCATTCCCGTCACGCACGCCACGCTGATGATCTACGAGGCCGGCAGCAACAGCTTCACGACCTATCGCGAGGAGACGACGCTCGAAGAAGGCTCCGGCATCGAGTCCATCCGCGTGGACAGCCCCATCGTGCAGTGGCTCACGCGCACCGAGGGGCTGCTCGTCAAGGAAGAGGCCAAGCTCAACCCCCGTATCGCGAGGTACTTCGAGACGGCCGAGGGCGAGCTGGAGGCGATCAAGGCGTCGCTCATTGTGCCGCTGAAGATCGAGAACAAGCTCAACGGGATCTTGCTGCTCGGTGAAAAGCTGTCGGGCGAGATCTTCGACGCCCAGGAGCTCGACGTGCTGTCGCTCCTCGCCGTGCAGGCGGCCATCTCGCTGGAGAACGCGCGGCTCTACGAGGGACTGTCGACGTCCAACGTCCGTCTCATGGAGGCCAGCCGGCTGAAGTCGCAGTTCCTCGCCAACATGTCGCACGAGTTGCGCA
Organism: Candidatus Methylomirabilota bacterium; assembly: GCA_046725765.1. GTDB lineage: Bacteria > Methylomirabilota > Methylomirabilia > Rokubacteriales > CSP1-6 > AR12. The sequence continues at coordinate 2,452 of JBKOZH010000122.1, forward strand.
CGCCGCTGAACTCGATCATCGGCTTCTCCAAGGTCCTGCTCAACCGCCTGGATGGCGAGCTCACCGAGCGCCAGGAGGCGTACATCCGGTCGGTGCACAACTCCAGCCGTCACTTGCTGGAGCTCATCAACGGCATCCTCGACTTCTCCCGCATCGAGGCGGGCCGGCTGGAGATGCGTCCCGAGCGCCTCGACATGCTGAGCCTCGTCGACGAGTGCATCGAGTCGTCGCTGCCTCTCGTGCGCGACAAGCGACTCAAGATCGAGAAGGACGTGCCGCTCGATCTGCCCGAGGTGCCGGCCGATCGCACGCGGATCAAGCAGGTGTTGCTCAATCTCCTGTCCAACGCGATCAAGTTCACGGCATCGGGCAAGATCCTCGTGCAGGTGCGCCGCGAGACGGAGGCACTGCACGTATCCGTGGCCGATACCGGCATCGGCATCTCGACCGGCGACCTGGCGCGGCTGTTCGAGCCGTTCCAGCGTCTCGACAATCCCCTGGCGCAGCAGGCCGACGGCACCGGGCTCGGCCTGGCCATCAGCAAGAAGTTCGTCGAGCTGCATCGGGGCCGCATCTGGGCGGAGAGCCGCGAAAGCCAGGGCTCGACCTTTCACTTCACGCTGCCGCTGGGCGCGGCGGCGAGCTAGGGGATGACATGCCCTCACCGCTGAGGAAGGACGGCACTCGAACGAAGATCCTCCACGTGGAGGACAATCCGGAGAACCGGATGCTGGTTCGCGCCATCCTCGAGGCCGAGGGCTATACGATCATCGACGCCGAGGACGGGCTGGCGGGTATCGAGGCCGCGATCCGCGAAGAACCCGCGCTCATCCTGCTCGACGTGAACCTGCCGGCGGTGGACGGCTACGAGGTCGTCTCGATCATCAAGTCGTTCCCGGCCTTCGCCACGACGCCCGTCATCGCGGTGACGGCCTACGCCATGGAGGGCGACCGGCAGCGCACCCTGGTGGCCGGCTGCGACGGCTACATCCAGAAGCCGATCGACGTCGACACCTTCCCGCGTCAGGTCGGCGAGTTCCTGCACGGCAAGCGCGAGCGCGTGGAGGAGCGCGAGGAGGGCGTGTACCTGCGCGAGCTGAATCAGCGGCTCGTCTACCGCCTCGTCAATCAGGTCGAGGAGCTCAAGCGCCTCAACCATCATTTCGTGCGGCGCGCCAGTCAGCTGGCCGACCTGCACCGCGCGGTGCAGGACATCACCTCCGAGCTCGGCGCGCAGGGGATGCTCGAGCAGCTGTTGCCAAACCTGGCGCGTGCCCTGGGCACCACGCACCTGGCCGTCGACATCACCGACGTCGACGTGCACGTCGAGGTCGCCGGCCACGCGCCCACCCAGCGGCCGCGCAGCGTGCTCGCCAGCCGAGGCGTCGCCCCGGCGGACGATTGGACCGAGACCGAGTGGCGACTGCCCCTGGCCGTGCGCGGACGTCCGCTCGGCCAGATGACGGCCCGCCTGGTGCTGCCGCCGGGCGCCAAGGCCGACGAGGAGCAGCTGCTCAACATCGTCGCGCACCAGGTGGCGATCGCCGTCGAGAACGCACGCCTGTACGACGGCGTGCTGCGGCGCGCGGCCGAGCAGGCGAGCCTGGTCGAGGCGGGTCACCTGCTCGCGAGCACGCTGAAGGTCGAAGAGGTTCTGCAGCGCTTCACCGAGCTCGTGCGCACGCGGCTCTCGGTCGACGTCGTGCGCATCTGGCTGCACGAGCGCGACACCGAATACCGGCTGGCGGCGCAGGCAGGGCTCGCGGAGAAGCCCGCGCCCGCGCTCACGCGCTTCGCGCCCGGCGAGGGCGCCGTGGGCTGGATCATGGAGCACCTCACCCCGCTCAGGATGCCGGACCTCCAGGTCGATCCGCGCTTCCGCGAGCGCGCGTGGGCCCAGGCCGAGGGGCTGCTGTCGTTCGTCGGCGTGCCGCTGATGCTCGACGACGTGCCGATCGGCGTCCTGCTCTGCTGGACGCGGCAGCGGCGCGAGTTCACGTCGGACGACGTCACCCTGGCCGAGGCGCTCGCCACGTCGGCCGCCGTCGGCATCCGCAACGCGCGGCTGCACGAGGAGACGCAGCTCCGCCTGCGTCACACCGAAACGCTGGTCGCCGTCAGCCAGGCGCTCAGCGCGACGCTCGATCTCACCGAGGTCTTGCGGCGCGCGACGCGCGAGATGGTGCGCGCGCTCGGCGGCGACACGGGTGTCGCGTGGCTGCTCACGCACGACCGCAGCCAGTTCGTCCCACTGGTCGGCTATCACATCCCGAAAGACGTCGTCGGCACGCCGCTGGCGGCCTCGCTGCGGATGGACGATCCCGTCATCGAGGCGCTGCGCGTGGCCAAGGGGCCGATCGCCGCCAGCGACAGTCAGAGCGAGGTGTGGAGCAGCATGCCGGCCGCGCAGGCGCTGCCGCACAAGTCGATGCTCATCCAGCCGATCTACTGGAAGGACGAGCTCATCGGCGGCTTCTCGGTGCTGTGGCTCAAGAAGACGCACCGTTTCACGCCCGACGAGCTGCGGCTGGCGGAGGGCATCGCGCTGCAGGGCGCGCTGGCGGTGGAGAACTCGCGGCTCTACGAAGGCGTCAAGGAGCAAATGGCCGAGCTCAAGCGCACGCAGGCGCAGCTCGTGCAGTCCACGAAGCTGGCCGCGATCGGCGAGCTCGCCGCCAACATCGCGCACGAGATCAACAACCCGCTCACCACGGTGCTCGGCTTCGCGTCGTTCCTCACCGAGCGGCTGCCGGCGACGGATCCCATGCGCGAGGAGCTCGGGCTGATCCAGGAAGAGGCCTCACGCGCGCGCGACATCGTGCGCGACCTGCTGCAGTTCAGCCGGCAGCGCGACTTCGCGCCGGAGAGCGCCGACGTCAACACGGTCCTCGAGCAGGTCATCGCGATGGTGCGCCGGCAGGGCGCGCTCAGCGCGATCAGCGTCAACGAGCGCTACGCGCGGGACCTGCCCGCCGTGGAGCTCGACGTCTCGCGCATCAAGCAGGTGTTCCTCAACATCATCAACAACGCGGTATACGTGATGCCCGAGGGCGGCTCACTGACGATCAGCACCGCAGCCGTCAACGGGGGCGTGCGGGTGTCGTTCCAGGACACCGGCCCCGGCATTGCGCCCGAGCACCGCGACCGGATTTTCGACCCGTTCTTCACCACCAAGCCGGAGGTCAGCGGCACCGGTCTCGGCCTGTCGGTGAGCCTGGGCATCGTGCAGAGCCATGGCGGCACGATCGAGGTGGAGACGGAGATCGGCCGCGGCTCGACGTTCACCGTCGCGCTGCCGTTCCGACTCGAGGACGAGTCCGCCGCCGACGGCGTCTAGCGGAGCATCGAGCGCGCGACGCGCGCCGCGCCCAGCAGCGGCATCTTCGGGTTCAGCGCGACTCGCACCGGGATCGTTTCCATCAGCGACGCGAGCCGGCCCTTGTCGCGGAACGCGGCGATGAACTCACCGGCGCGCAGGGCCGGCACGATCCGCGGGGCGATGCCGCCGGCCACCACGACGCCGCCCAGGGCCAGCGCCTTGAGCGCGAGGTTGCCGGCCTCGGCGCCAAATACCGAGACGAAGATGCCGAGGGTCATCTCGCACAGGCGATCGCTGCGCTGCGCACCGAGCTCGGTCACCACCGCCGCTGGATCACGCTCGCGCATCAGCGCCGCCGTCTTCGGCGACTCCTTCGCCACGCCGGTGTCGCGCAGGAAGCGATAAACGTTCACGAGGCCGGGCCCGGACAGGATGCGCTCGTACGACACCCGGCCGAACTCCTTGCGGAGGTGGCGCAGCAGATCGTCTTCGAGGTCCGTCCGCGGGGCGAAATCGGCGTGGCCGCCCTCGGTGGCGATGACGACGCGCGCCTCACCGTCCGCGACGATGATCGCCTCGCCAAGCCCGGTGCCCGCGGCGATCACCGCCTCGTTGCGCCCGCTGGGTGTGCCGGCCTGCAGCTGGGCGGCCTCGTCGGCGCCCAGGGCGGTCACGCCGTGCGCCGTGGCCTCCAGGTCGTTGATGAGACGGACGCGCGCCGAGGGAATCACCTCGGCGAGTCGACGTTCGTCGACGCCCCACGGCAGGTTCGTGGCGACGACACAGCCGTCGACCACCGGGCCCGCGATGCCCACGCACGCCGCCGCGATCGTGACCGGCGTGCGCGAGCGGAGAAAGC
>JBKOZH010000168.1:0-5618 GCA_046725765.1 Candidatus Methylomirabilota bacterium
TCCGCGCTCAGCTGACGACAACGGACAGCGCCCTCGCCTGCGCGCTGTGGGAGACCGCCTGCCTGCGCCAGGAGCCCCTCGAGCATGCGCAGTTGATCCGCACTGCGGCCGTCGATTTCTTCCGCCAGCGGCCGAATGCGCGTCTGCGTGTGACCTATCTGGGCATGCCGGGCGTGCTCGGAATGGAAAGCCGCCTGGATCTGGCGATCCTGACCTGGCTCGTGCGCGGCAGCGACGCCGATCAGAGATTCCCGGCGCACGACCTGAGCCGCTGGGGCGTCGATCACATCAACACGTGCATGATCCACGGCAAGGCCACCGGGTGGCGGTTTCACAGCGACGTCGGCGTTTTCTTCTGTCCGAACAGCTTGTCGCTCGGACCCGACGCTCGCTAGCGCGCTGAGCGTTCACGGAGCTACGACGTCGGATCCGTACGTCAAGAGGCCGTTCGAGCGATGAGCCGTAATCGCGAGGTACTTCAACAGAGCCTCGCTCTTGCTGCCGAGGGACGAGCGGGCGCCGCTATCACCAAGCTTGCCGCCGCCGTAAAGAGTGCGGGGCGCGCGAAGGACCATGTATGGGTGGCGCAGCTGGCAAAGAACCTCGCGCTGCTCTGCGCTGAACAGAATAAGCTTCCGGACGCGGCGAAATATTACGACATCGCTCTTCGCGCCTCGAAGTCCGATCCCACGCTTCACCTGGCCATCGCCGACGTCTACCAGCAGCTCGGAAAACATTCGATGGCCAAGCGGCATCTGAAGCTCTGCCATGTCTTGGCGATCCGAGCCAACGACAGGGACGTCCTCGAAATTCTCGACGTTCGCGGTTACACTCCCTACCGGCGACACAACGTAACGGCTTCCTAAAGAAGAGCGCTTAGAATGGCGCCGTGAACGACATCCCCGCCTGGCAGGCGCGCTTCCGCACGCCGCTCATTCGCGGCATGGGCGTCGCAACCGAGGCGCCCGCGCGCGGCCTGGTCGTCGGCAACCCCTCGGGCACCTTTCAGCTGCACGCGTGGGATGTACCGTCCGGCGGACTGCGACTGCTGACGAGCCGTCCGACCGGAATCGCCGCCGGTTCGCTGTCACCCGACGGGCGCTTCGTCTACTACCACGACGACGCGGGCGGCAACGAGCTCGGCCACTTCGTGCGTGTGCCGTTCGAAGGCGGGACGCCGCAGAGCATCACGCCGGGCCTGGCGCCGTATCCGACCTTCGGTCTGTGGATCAGCGGGACCGGCAATCGCCTCGGCTTCGTCACCGCGGACGCGGACGGCTATCACCTCCATGTGATCGACGTCGGCATCGACGGCAGGCTCGGGAGTCCCCGCAGGATCCTGAGCCGCCCTCGGCTGCTGATCGGTCCGGTGTTCTCGCACGACGGGGCGATCGCGGTGCTGGCCGCGACGCCGGACTCGGGCACCCTGCGCTTCGAGCTGATCGCGCTGGATACGTCCAACGGGCGCATCCTCGGCCAGCTTGGCGACGCCGATAGCCGCGTCGGCATGCTCGGCTTCGCGCCGCTCGCGGGCGACGCACGGGTGCTTGGCCAGAGCAATCGCAGCGGCGTGAACCGGCCGCTCATCTGGGATGTCGCCCAGGGCACGCGTCTCGACATCGCGCTGGACGATCTCGAGGGCGATGTGCTGCCTGCCGACTGGTCGCCGGACGGCCGCCGGCTGTTGCTCGTGCAGCTCGCGCGCGCCGTCCACCACCTCTACGTGTACGACGTGCGCCGCGCAGCACTGACGCCACTGCGCCACCCCGCCGGCACGTACGACAACGTGTACTTCGCCCCTGACGGCGCGATCCACGCCCAGTGGGAAGATTCCACGCATCCGCCACAGGTCATCGCGCTGGCTGGCGAGACCGGCGCTGTCGTGCGCACGCTGTTGCCGGCGCCCGACGTCCCGCCCTGCCGCCCGTGGCGGTCGGTGAGCTTGCCCTCCGCGGGCGGCGCGCAGATCCAGGGCTGGCTGGCGCTGCCCGACGGTCACGGCCCGTTCCCGACGATCCTGCACACCCACGGCGGGCCCGAGGCCGTGATGACCGAGGTGTTCGGCCCTGCGAGCCAGATGTGGCTCGACCACGGCTTCGCATTTCTGAGCATCAACTATCGCGGCTCGACGACGTTCGGCCGCGCCTTTCTCGAGCAGATCTGGAACAACCTCGGGCACTGGGAAGTGGAAGACATGGTCGCCGCACGCGAGTGGCTGGTGAAGGAAGGCATCGCGCATCCCTCGCGCGTGTTCCTCACGGGCTGGTCCTACGGCGGCTATCTGACGCTGCAGGCGCTCGGGACGCGACCCGGGCTCTGGGCCGGCGGCATGGCGGGCATCGCCATCGGCGACTGGGCCATCGCCCACGAGGACACGACCGATACGCTGCGCAGCCTGCGTGCCGCACGCTTCGGCGGCACGCCGCAGGAGCAGCCGGAGCGCTACGCCGCCGCCTCGCCGATCACCTACGCCAAGGACGTCCGCGCACCGGTGCTGATCATCCAGGGCCGCAACGACACGCGCACGCCGCCGCGCTCGATCGAGGCCTACGAGGCCGCGATGAAGGCGCTCGGCAAGTCCATCGAGGTCCATTGGTTCGATGCCGGCCACGGCTCGCTGGTCGTCGACCAGAGCATCGAGCACCACACGCTGATGCTGGACTTCGCCCGCCGCATCCTCGCCACGACCTGAGCGGCGCGCCCGCCGTCAGTGCTTGGCGGGCATGATCGATGGGCCCTTGTGGTCCGCCGGCAGGATCTCGAACAGCACGTGCACCATCGGCGCCTCCGTCTTGTTCTGCGCGGTGTGCGTGACGTCGCCCGACTCGAAGAAGAAATCGCCCGGGCCGTACACGTGCGTCTTGTCCGGCAGCACGTAGGTCATGTAGCCGGACGTCACCTGACGGATGCCGGGGCCGGCGTGATGGTGCTCGCCGACGTACCCGCCGGGCTCCAGCACCAGCTCGGTCACGCGCAGCTTGTACTTGCCGTTGAGGTCAGACAGGTACCCCGCCAGCGGGGCCTCGAACTTGATCTTCGCCGTCAGGCCCTTGGTGTCGACCTTGCCGACCGGCGTCTGGGCCTCGGCGGATCCTGACGGCCACAGCGCCACCAGCCCCAGCGCGCCCAGCCACTGCAAGATCTCCCGCCGTGTGCTCTCGTCGTGTGCCATGGGAGTCCCCCTTTCACACGCGAGAGCGTCGGCCCCGCGGCGCCGCCGAGCCAGTACAATTACCGAACCGAACTGCCCGGCCGGAGGTTGGCCATGTATGAATACGGCCAGTACTGCCCTGTCGCCCGCGCCACCGAGATCCTCGCCGACCGCTGGACGCCGCTGATCGTCCGCGAGCTGCTGGCCGGCATCCACCGGTTCAGCGATCTCGACCGAGGTCTGCCGGGAATCTCGCGCGCGCTGCTGGTGGACCGCCTGCGCCGGCTCGAGCGGATGAAGGTGCTCGAGCGGCGCACCAACGGCGACCGGCGCGTGACGGAGTATCACCTCACCTCCGCGGGGCAGCAGCTTCAAGGCGTCATCGACGTGCTCGGCCGCTGGGGCGCGCGGTGGGCGTTCGGCGAGCCGCGGCCGAGCGAGCTCGACCCCGTCGTGCTGCTGTGGTGGATGAAGCGCCGCGTCTATCGTCAGCGGCTGCCGGCGAACCGCGTCGTGATCGAGTTCGAGTTTCGCGGACGTCGTCCGAGCGCCTACTGGCTGGTCCTCGAGCGCGCCGGTGTCTCGGTCTGCCTCCAGCATCCGAAGTTCGAGGTCGATCTGAGGGTGCGCGCTGACCTCGCCGCGTTCTACCGGGTCTGGCTGGGTCGCATCCCGCTCAGCGCCGCGTTGGCCGACGGCTCGGTCCGCGTGGAGGGCGCGCCGGAGGTCGTGCGTGGCCTCAGCCACTGGTTTGCCTGGAGCCCCATGGCGCCCGCGGTACGCGAGGCGGCGAAAGCGCGGTGATGGTTAGGTTTGGCGCTCCAGAGAGCCGCGTGGTAACGTGACGGCCGATTTTCCGACGTCAGCGCTGACGGAGGTGTGCGCATGCCGTTCGTCAACATCACGATCTACGAAGGGCACGGCAAGGACCGCAAGGACGAGATCGCCCGGCGCGTGACCGACACGATCACCGACGTGTGCAAGCTGCCGCGCGAGGCCGTCTGGGTCGTCTTCAACGAGGTCACGCCGCCCGACTGGTACGTGGCGGGCAAGCCCGGCAACAAGTGACCGCGACGTTCGAGAAGCTCGGCACCGGCTTCCTCTTCACCGAGGGGCCGGTGTGGCATCCGACGGGCAAATTCCTGCTGTGGAGCGACATGCCGGGCGACCACATGCGGCGCTGGTCGGCCAAGGACGGCGTCACAACGTTCCGCCAGCCGTGCAACAAGTCGAACGGCCTCACCTACGATCGCCAGGGGCGGCTGCTCGCGTGTGAGCACGCCTCCAGCCAGGTGAGCCGCACGGAGGCCGACGGGCGCGTCGTGCCGATCGCCACGCACTGGCAGGGCAAGCAGCTCAACAGCCCCAACGACATCGTGTGCAAGTCGGACGGTGGCATCTACTTCAGCGACCCGCCGTACGGACGCGCGAAGTTTTACGGTGTCGAGCGCCAACAAGAATTAGCGTTCCAGGGCGTGTTCCGCGTCGGGGCCGATCCCAAGACGCCGGAGCTGCTGGTGGACGATTTCGATCGTCCCAACGGACTCTGCTTCTCGCTGGACGAGCAGCGCCTGTTCATCAACGACACCGCGCGCAAGCACATCCGCGTGTTCCACGTGACGGCGAAAGACACGCTCACGAGCGGCCGTGTATGGGCCGAGACCAAGGGCGACAAGCCCGGCGCGCCCGACGGCATGAAGCTGGATTCCGCCGGCAACGTGTACTGCTGCGGGCCCGGTGGCATCCACGTGTTCGATCGCGACGCCAACCTGCTCGAGGTCATCGAGACGCCCGAGTACACCGCCAACTTTGCCTGGGGCGACGACGACTATCGCTCGCTGTTCGTCACCGCCTCGACGTCGCTCTATCGCATCCGCCGCACGACCCCAGGTTTCCCGGTTTTCTGATCACCAAGGAGGGTTCCATGCACCGACGTACGCTGCTCATCGTCCTGCTCGTCGCGGCCTTCCTCGTGCCGCCGACGGCGGACGCCCAGAAGCCCATCAAGGTGGGCATGCCGATGCCGCTGTCCGGCCCGCCCGCGCTGTTCGGCGAACCCGCCACCAAGGGCGCGATGATGTTCATCGAGGAGATCAACGCCAAGGGCGGCGTGCTCGGCCGCAAGTTCGAGCTGATCACGCGCGACTCCAAGGCGGACGCCAACGAGGCCGTGCGCCAGGCGCGCGAGCTCATCCTGAAAGACAACGTGGACTTCCTGGTCGGCACGCTGACCTCGGCCGAGGGGCCCGCCGTCTCCGTCGTCGCGAAGGAGAACAAGATCGTCTTCATCGCGCCGATTCCGAAGACGGATCAGCTCACGGCGCCGGACAAGCTGCACCCCTACGTCTTCCGCGTGGCCTCCACCACCACCATCGAAGGCCGCAGCGCGGCCGAGATCGTCGCCAAGTGGCCGGTGAAGCGGGTCGCCACCATGTCCTTCGACTACGCGTACGGCCAGGACGTGACC
>JBKOZH010000022.1:0-8944 GCA_046725765.1 Candidatus Methylomirabilota bacterium
CGCCGCGGGCGGCCGCGGCGGGAGCTCAGGTGACGGCGCGACGGCCACGCGCGGCGCGGGTGCGTCGGTGCGCGGCTGAGCGTCGGCGGGCGGCTGCGCGGCGCGCGGCTCCACGCGAGGTGGCTCTGCGCGAGGTGGCTCTGCGCGAGGTGGCTCTGCGCGAGGCGCCGCGTTGCGGGACTCGGTTGAACGCGCCGTGCGAGGCTCCGCGGGGGTGACGCTTCGCGGTTCGGCGGGCGTCGCCGCGCTGCGCTCCGTCTCGGTCGGCGCGCTGTCACTCAGCTTCGGAAGCGTTACTGCTGGCGCGCGCTCGGGGCCGGACGGAATGGACGGCGACGCGGCCGGCGGCTCACTGCCGCGCGTGGCTTGCGGCTGGCTGCCGCGCGCGCGTGGCCCGCCTTGATCCCGTGCCGGCGGCTGATCGACCGGTGCGGGCGGCTCACCGGCATCGCGCGCAGGCGGTTGAGTGACGGCGGCGGAGCGTGCGCGAGCGTCGGCCACTGCGGCGCGTCCCGCGGTCAGGCGGTACGCCAGGAATACGTTCGAAACGGCGAGCGCGACGCATGTGCCCGCCAACATACCGATGAGGAGCCGCCGCGTGCGCTCCGAACCCTCCCGTCGCGCACGGAGGAACTCCTCGAACCCCTCTGCCATCGGGCATCGAGGGCATGCAATAATCCGACCATCGAAACGACATAGCGCTCAGATTCCCTCGAGGACGCGCAGGGGGTAGCATGCAGGGCGTGAAGGATGCGAGCGCACTCTACGAAGTCGAGCGGCGCGTGCGGCACGCCGAGCGGCCTGGCTTCCACATCACCGAGCTGCAGATCTCGCGCACCCAGAAGGTGCCGTGGCACTTTCACACCAACGTGCAGGACACGTTCTACGTGCTGCAGGGCGAGCTTCGGATCTTCTTGCGTGAGCCCAAGGAAGACGTGCGGCTGCGACCGGGAGAGACCTACGCCGTTCGGCCAGGCAGGCCGCACCTCGTCACCAATGCCGGACAGGGCTCGGCGACGTTTCTCGTTCTGCAAGGCATCGGCGAGTACGATTACGTTCCGCTGACGTAAGCCACGCCGCGCGCTCGGCACGACGAAGCGCTCAGCGAAAATCGCGGAAGAACGCGCGCACGTCCTCGGCGAGCGCGGCCGGCGCCTCGAGCGCGGCGAAGTGTCCGCCGCGCTTCATCTCCGTCCACCGTCGCAGATCCGTGTACACGCGCGTCACCCACGCGCGGGGTGGGTGGAGGATCTCCTTCGGGAAGCTGGCGTACGCCGTGGGCGCCGTCACCGGGCGCTGCGCCGTGATCGGCCACGGCGAATGATTGCGGGCGTAGTAGGGCCAGAGCGAGCTGTTGATGGCGCCGGTGACCCAGTAGAGCATCACGTTGGTGAGCAGCGTGTCGCGGTCGACGGCGCGCTCGACGTCCCCGTCGCAGTCCGTCCACGTACGAAACTTCTCGACGATCCACGCCGCCAGACCAACCGGTGAGTCGGTGAGCGCGTACGCCAGCGTCTGCGGCTTCGTGCCCTGAATCGCCTGATAGCCGGTCTCCTCGCGCAGCCAATGGTCGAGCTCCGCGAGATACGCGCGCTCGTCCGGTCCGAGCGTCGCCGGCGCCGCGGCGCGGTCGCGCGGCACGGCGAGCAGGTTGACGTGAATGGCGAAGAGCTTGTCGGCGTGCGCGGCGCCGAGATACGACGTCACGAAGGCGCCCCAGTCGCCGCCCTGCGCGGCGAAACGGCGATACCCGAGTACGTCGGTCATGAGCGTCGCGAAGAGATCCGCGATCTCCGGGACGCCGAAGCGTGGCTGACCGGGACGGAACGAGAACGTGTAGCCCGGGAGCGACGGCGCCACCACCGTGAACGCGTCGGCGGGATCGCCGCCGAAGCGCGCAGGATCGGTGAGCATCGGGATCAGCTGCCGAAACTCCACGATCGAGCCCGGCCAGCCGTGCGAGAGCAGCAGCGGCATCGGGCGCGGACCGACGCCCGGCTCGTGCACGAAGTGCAGCTCGATGCCGCCGAGCGGCACCGTGAACTGTCGCAGCCGGTTGAGCGCCGCTTCCTGCGCGCGCCAGTCGTAGCGATCGCGCCAGTGCGCCACGAGCGTCTTCATGTACGTGACGTCGGCGCCGTAACGCCATGGCTCGCCGGCAATCTCGTCGGGCCAGCGTACGCGCGCCAGGCGCGCGCGGAGGTCGTCGAGGACGTCGTCGGCGACGTGGATCGTGAACGGACGCGGAGTCATGGGAGGGATTATACGAGCGAGCGGCCCGGTGAGGCCGGGCCGCTCGGCCGCGACAGAGCGTAACGACCGGGTTACTTGACTGGCGCGCAACTCCCGAAGTTCGTGCCCGCGTTCGGCGCGTACGCGCCCTGGCACCACGGAATGACCGCGGCCACAGGGAGCGCGGCGACCGTCGCGGGTCCGGGGCCGAGCACGACCTCGGAGTTGACCTGACGCGCGAGAGCCAGATGCTCGCGCAGCATCGGCAGCGAGCGCGCCGCGTACGCCTTCACGTCGGCGTCGGCGGCGGTCTGTGCCGTGCGCTCGAACAGCGCGACGTCTTCGGTGTGGTCGCGCACCATCTCGGACATGTACGCGCGGTCGAAGTCCGCGCCGCTGAGCCCGCTCAGCCGATCGCGCATCGCCTGATGCGAGACGTCGAGCGTGTTCGACACGTCCATGCCCTTGCTGCGCGCGAGCGTCGCCAGCTCGGCGTTGGCGCGGCCGTGGTCCGTCACCATGCGCTCACCGAAAGACTTCACGGATGGGCGCGACGCACGCTGCACCGCGACACGGCCGAGCTCGACTTCGGCCACGTTACCTATCGCCGCCTTGTTCACGAACTCTCGATCCGGTTCGGTCAACTGCACCTGAGCGGCCGCCGGGACAGTGAGAGCGATCAGCGCCACGGCAACCATGCTGATAACAGTCAGCGCCTTCATAATTTCCTCCTCGGGGGACACCCCGCGGATCGGGCTCGCCGCAAGACGAGTGCCACCGAGGTGCGGTACAGTGGCCCGGGCCCGCCCGCCCAAAGGAGAGCATCGTGCGAGAGAACCGACTCAAAGCGATCTGGAAGCGCGGTGAAACAGCCGTCAACGGGTGGCTGTCGATCCCGACCGCCTTCACGGCCGAGGTCATGGCGCATCAGGGATTCGACTCCCTGACCGTGGATATGCAGCACGGTGTCGTCGACTATCAGGCCGCGGTGTCCATGTTCCAAGGAATCTCCACGACCGGCGTGGTGCCGCTCGCGCGCGTTCCGTGGAACGATCCGGCCTACCTCATGAAGATCCTCGACGCGGGCGCCTACGGCGTGATCTGCCCGATGATCAACACGCGCGCCCAGGCGGAAGCGCTCGTGGCCGCCTGCAAGTATCCGCCGCGTGGGTACCGCTCGTTCGGTCCGGTCCGCGCGTCGATCTACGCTGGCACCGACTACGTGGAGCACGCCAACGACGACATCGTCATCATGCCGATGATCGAGACAGCGGAAGCGCTGAAGAACCTCGACGCGATCCTTTCGACTCCGGGCGTGGACGCGGTCTACGTCGGTCCCTCGGATCTGAGCCTGGCGCTCGGCTGCAAGCCCCGTCTCGATCAGACGGACGCGCCGGTGGTGGAAGCGCAACAGCAGATCGTCGAGGCCTGCAAGCGGCACCACGTCGTCGCGGGCATCCACAACGCGACCGCCGCGTACTCGCTGAAGATGATTGCCGCGGGCTATCGCTTTGTCACGCTCGCCAGCGACTCGCGGCATCTCGCGATGAAGGCGGCCGAAGAAGTCTCGGCGGTGCGGAAGGCCGCCGGCGGCGGCGTGGTGCCGGCTTATTGAGGGCCCCGACATGGCCCCTCAAACTCCCCCGCGCTCGGAGCGCCCCGGGGAACCCGGGACGCTCCTCGATGACGGACTCCGCGCGAGGGCGAGCAAGTATCTCGCGGCGTTCGAGCGGCGCGCGCTGGCGATCGATGGCCGGCGGCCCGCTGCCGTCGCCGTCGTGCTTCTCGGTGACGATGCGGGCCGTGCCTGCTTCCTCCTCACGCGCCGGGCGGCGGGACTGCGTCAGCACGCGCGGCAATGGGCGCTGCCGGGCGGCCGAGTGGAGCCGGGCGAGTCGTCCGTCGACGCCGCGCGGCGCGAGCTCGAGGAAGAGGTCGGCCTGGCGCTCGGGCCTGACGCCGCGCTCGGTCTGCTCGACGACTATCCGACGCGCTCGGGCTTTCTCATCACGCCGGTGATCTTCTGGGGCGGCGTCGATCCCGGGCTGGTGCCGAATCCCGACGAGGTCGCCTCCGTGCATCGCGTGCCGCTTGACGATCTCGAGCATCCCGACGTGCCGCGTCTCGTCACGATCCCGGAAAGCGACCGGCCGGTCATCCAGGTGCCGCTGCTGTCGACGCTCGTGCACGCGCCGACGGCCGCCGTCGTCTATCAGCTGCGCGAGGTCGTCATGCACGGCCGACCGACGCGCGTCGACCACTTCGAGCAGCCCGTGTGGGCGTGGGGGTAAGGACGATGTTTACGGTGATCGAGCCGGGACGCGAGCAAGCGGTCGAGGCACGCATCGAGGCCGGGCGCGTGTTGCTGTCGGCGGACGCGCTCCGGGACGCGCTGGGCTGGGAGCTGCACGACGGCACGCTCTGCAACGACGCGATGTGCGTGCCGCTGCCGACGGGCTCGCGGCTCGGCGAGGGCGGCGTCTTCGATCTCGGCGACGTCGCGGCCACGCTGGGTCGGCCGCTGGCGCTCGATACGGACGCCGGCGCCGCGTTCCTCGGTGTCTCGGCGGGTGAGCGCGCGCAGGCGCTCGGCAGCCTGTTCGCGCCCGACTTCACGCTGCCCGATCTGGCCGGCCAGCCGCACACGCTGTCCGAATATCGTGGCAAGAAGATTCTGATGGTCGCCTGGGCATCGTGGTGAGGCTGCCGGCTCGACCTGCCCGTGTGGCAGGCGCTCTACGAGGAGCTGCGCCAGCGTGATTTCGTCGTCATCGCCATCGCGCTCGACAAGAGCGTGGACGATGCGCGGCCGTGGATCGAAAAGGCAGCGCCGACCTATCCCGCGCTGATCGACACGCAGCACGTCGTCGCCGACCTCTACAACATCGTCAACGTGCCGACTGCGCTGTGGATCGACGAGCGCGGCCGCATCGTGCGTCCCAACGACGTCGTGTTCGGCACGGACACGTTCAAGCACATCACGAACCTCGAGTCCGCGCGACCACTCGCGGCCGTCCGCGCGTGGGTTCGCGGTGAGACGGCGGGCTTCCCCCCGGCCGACGCGCGCGCGCTGCAGACGCTGCCTACGGCACTCGATCAGCAGGCGCGCGCCGAGTTCGGCCTCGCGGAGTGGCTGGCGCGGCACGGCCAGCCCGAGGCGGCCGAGCGCCATTTTGTGCGCGCGGGAGAGCTGGCCCCGCACGACTTCACGATCCGCCGCGGCTCGATGCCGATCCGCGGCATCGATCCCATGGGACCCAGGTTCCGCGAGATGCTGCAGGGCTGGGTCAGCGGCGGCCGGCCGTATTACCGGCCGCTGCCGGACACGCGTGGCTAAGACGGTCCTCCTCGTCTGCCAGGCCAACACGTGCCGCAGCGTGATGGCGCACGCGCTGCTCGAGAAGATGCTCGCCGCGCGCGGCGTCGACGGCCGCATCCGTGTCCGCTCGGGCGGCATCGGGTCCCACGCGCGTGACGGGATGATCCCGTCCCTCGACGCGCGGATCGTCCTGCGCGAGGACGGGATCCACCTGGCCGAGGACACGATCGTCTCCACCGACCTCAACTCGCACGGCGACGTCCTGGACGGCGCCGACGTGATTGTCACGATGACGGAGGACCAGAAGCGGGTCGTCCACGCGCGGCTCCAGCGCACCGACCGCGCCGTGTACACCCTCGGCGAGCTCGCCGGCGAGGACGGCGATATCCGTGATCCCGTCGGCCAGGACGAGGCGCGCTACCGTGCCACACGCGACCTGATCAAGCGTCGGCTCGAGGCGTCTCTCGAGCGCCTGCTGCGTCTGCTGGACTGATTCGTCAGGGGCCGTCCGGCCGCGGACGCTGACGCGTCTCTGGAGTATCCTCTGGCGATGGCCGGCACAGGTCGCTGGCTCGCTCCCGATCCGCGGAACGGTCTCTTCCGCACGACGCTCGTCATCCTTGTGGGCGTCGTCGGCTGCCTGGTGCTCGCCGCCCTCCTGATCGATGTCGCCGGCGTGGCGGGATCGGTGCTCCGCATCGGCGCGCTGGTCCTCGTCGGCGCGCTCGCGTCCATTGTCGGCAGCCTCGCGCTCGCGCGCCGAGTGCGCCGGCCGATCGGCGCGCTGGAGGCCTCCTGCGCGGCGCTGGAGCAGTCGGTCGCGGATCGCACACGCGAGCTGGACGCGACCGCCAAGATCCTGCGCGTGATCTCCAGCTCCCCGAGCGACGTCCAACCCGTGCTCGACGCCGTGGCCGAGAGCGCCGCGCGACTCTGCGACGCCAGCGATGCGCTGATCATGGGCGTCGACGGAGACACCATGCATCGGATCGCGCACGTCGGCGTCATCACGTCGGCGAGCGAGCGGCGGCCGGTCACCAGTGACACACCGACCGGGCGCGCCATCGTCGAGGCCCGGACGATCCACGTCGAGGACATTCTGCAAGCGTTTGCACGCGGCGAGTACCTCGAGACGCGAGGCCTGCAGCAGGCCACCGGTTTTCGGACTGTGCTCGCCGTCCCGCTGATGCGCGACGGTCGGGTGATCGGCGCCCTCAATATCCGGCGGCTCGACGTTCAGGCGTTCACGCCGGAGCAGATCGCGCTCGTCGAGACCTTCGCTGATCAGGCCGTCATCGCCATCGAGAACGTGCGGCTCTTCAAGGAGCTGGAAGCGCGCAACGCGGCGCTCACGGAAGCCCTCGATCAGCAGACGGCGACGGGCGAGATCCTGCGTGTCATTTCGAGCTCACCGACCGATCTGCAGCCTGTCCTCGACACGGTCGCGGCGAACGCGGCCCGGGTCTGCGGAGCGACCGACGCGCTCATCGTTCGGGCCGAAGGGGGGCTCGTGCGCCGGGTGGCGCACGTTGGTGCGCTGCCGCCGGTGCTGCCGGAAGCGCGTCCGATTAGCCGTCGAACGATTTCCGGTCGAGCGATGCTCGACGGGCGCACGATTCATCTGACCGACGTGACGGAGCCCGCCGTCATCGAGGAGTTTCCGGAAGGCTCGCCCGCGGCGGCCGGCGGACGCTGGCGGACTCATTTGACGGTGCCGCTTATGCGCCTGGGCGAGGCGATCGGCGCCATCACCATCCGACGCGCAGAGGTACGGCCGTTCAGCGACAAGCAGATCGCCCTGTTACAGACCTTTGCCGATCAAGCCGTGATCGCCATCGAGAATGTCCGCCTCTTCAAGGAGCTCGAGGCTCGCAACGCCGCGCTGGGAGAGTCCCTCGAGCAGCAGACGGCCACCGCTGACATCCTGCGGGTCATCTCGCACTCGCCCACCGACGTGCAGCCCGTGCTCGACGCGGTGGCCGACAACGCAAAGCGGATCTGCGGGGCGACCGATGCGTTGATCATGCGCGCTGAAGGCGAGGTCATACGCCGCGTCGCCCACGTCGGCGCGGTGCCGGCCGCCCTGTCGGCGGTGCGGCCCCTCAGTCGCGACAGCGTCGCAGGACGCGCGATCCTCGAGCGGCGTGCGATTCAGGTCGAGGACATCGCCGACGTCGCGGCCGCCCGCGAGTACCCCGAGAGCTGGCAGCTCGTCGCGACGCTCGGACTTCGAACGGTCACCGCCGTTCCCCTCTTGCGAGACGACCTCGCGATCGGAACCATCGTCATTCGGCGGACGGACGTGCACCCGTTGACCGACAAGCAGATCGCGCTGCTTCAGACGTTCGCGGATCAGGCCGTGATCGCCATCGAGAATGTCCGTCTGTTCAAGGAGCTCGAAGCGCGCAACGCTGCGCTCAGCGAGGCGCTGCACCAGCAGACGGCGACCGCCGAGGTGTTGAGGGTGATCTCCAGCTCACCGACGGACGTCCAGCCCGTGCTCGACGCCATTGCCGCAAGCGCGGCACGTGTCTGCGGGGCGGACGACGCCATCGTCGTGCGCGTCGAAAACGGTGCCACCTATCGTGTCGCGCACTTCGGCGACGTCGTCCATACGCCTTCCGCCGAGGGCCGACCCATCACGCCACGGTTTGTCCTCGGGCGCGCCATCCTCGAGCGCCGCACGATTCACGTTCCCGACATCGAGAAGGCGCTCGACGCGTATCCGGACGCGCTCCGCGCCATCCGCACCCTGCTGGTGGCGCCGCTCGTCCGCGACAATGTCGCGTTCGGCGCTATCGTCATGCGCCGTCTGGAAGTGAAGCCGTTCACCGACAAGCAGGTAAAGCTGCTGGAGACCTTCGCGGATCAGGCCGTGATCGCCATCGAGAACGTGCGGCTCTTCAAAGAGCTGGAAGCGCGCAATGCCGCGCTTAGCGAAGCGCTGGAGCAGCAGACGGCGACGAGCGAGATTCTGCGCGTCATCTCGAGCTCGCAGACTGACGTCCAGCCTGTGTTCGACGCCATCGCCGTGAACGCCTCGCGGTTGTGTGGCGGTGTCCGCGCCGTCGTACTGCGCTACGATGGGGGCCTCATCCATCGTGTCGCCGCCACGGGCAGCTCTCCTGCGCTCCGCCACGAGATGGATCGGCTGTATCCGCGTCCCGCGGACGAGAGCAGCCTCGTGGGCCGCGCCATCGCCCGCCGTGCCATCGTCCACAGTCCAAACGTCGAGCGCGAACCCGGTCTGCAGACGTCGTCGATGGCCCCCCTCGGGATCGGCGCCCAACTGAGCGTTCCCATGTTGCACGACGGTCAGCCGATCGGCGTGATCGCCGTGTCGCGCTCGCAGCCTGGCCCATTCACCGACACGCAGATCGAGCTCGTCAAGAC
>JBKOZH010000221.1:0-5018 GCA_046725765.1 Candidatus Methylomirabilota bacterium
GCGTCGGTGGGCTCAGCGGTCAAGGCCGCCTGCGACAAAATCCGGGAGCGCGTGCTGGATCTCGGACGAAGAATCGATGGCCCTTCGGCCGAGGCGGGCGCCGCGCAATCGGTGATCGACGTCCTGCGCCGTGCCGGCGTGCAAACGATCGACGAGACCGCGACCGTTGAGCCGTCCAAGAAGCGAGAGGACTACGCGCTCTATTCGCACTCGGCGGTGTTCGCCGAGGTGAAGGTCGACGAGGACCTCGGGACCGTGAAGGTCACACGGGTCGTCAGCGCCGTGGCCGGGGGCCGCATCCTCAATCCCAAAACTGCTCGCAGCCAGATTCTCGGGTCGATCGTGTGGGGCATCGGCATGGCGCTGCAGGAAGAGAGCGTGATGGACCACGCGCGCGGCCGCTTCATGACCCACAACCTCGCGGACTATCACTTTCCGGTTCACGCCGACGTGCACGACATCGACGTCATCTTCGTGGAAGAGCACGATGACGTCGTCAATCCGCTCGGCGCCAAGGGCCTGGGCGAGATCGGAATCGTCGGCGTCGGCGCCGCCATCGCCAACGCCGTCTACCACGCGACCGGCAAGCGCGTCCGCGACCTGCCGATCACCCTCGACAAGTTGCTCAGTTAGGCACGATCGCCGCGCGCGTGACGTGTCCCTTGTCCTGCTCGGCGAACGCGCGGTTGATTTCCTCCAGCGGGTACTTGTGCGAGACCACCTTGCGCCAGGGATACTTCGTCAGCGTGCGCAGCATCAGGTCGAGCGCACCGCGGAGGTGCTCGGCCTCATAGTGCGCGAGACCGATGATGCGGCGATTGCCGAAGATGATCCAGGAGGGATCGAACTCCGCCTTCCAGCCGACGTTGATGTTGCCGATCTCGAGGTACGTCCCTTCGGGCGCGGTCATCCGCAGCCCTTCGTCCACGACGCCGGGATGGCCGACCAGCTCGAGCACGACATCGCCGCCCCAGTCGTCGGTCAGCTCCTTCACACGTTTCACGCGCGCCTCGGGCGTCGTGAACTCGCGCAGGTCCACGAACGTGTCGGCGCCGAACTGCCGCGCCAGCTCCAGCCGCTCGTCGATGCCGTCGATCACGATCACGCGTCCGGCGCCCATCTCGCGCGCCACCGCGCATGCGTAGACGCCGAGGCCGCCCGCGCCCTGCACGACGACCGTTTGACCGGCCTTCAGGCCGGCGACGTCGAATCCGGCGTAGACCTGCGTATAGGCGCAGTTCACGCCCGCGGCCATCTCATCGGTGATCTCGGGCGGCAGCAGGAACATGGCGTGGTTGGGTCGCAGATAGAAGTACTGACCGAAGCCGCCCTGGAAATGGGGCCACTGCTCGCACGACACGAGCCAGTTCGCCTGGCGCACCGGGCACGACTTGAAGTGACGCGCCAGGCACGCCTTGCAGCGCCCGCACGGGAAGAAGTAGCGATAGGCGACCCTATCGCCGACCTTGAGCGGGCGGCCGGCCGCGTCCGTGGTCACGCCGTCGCCGAGCTTGGCGATCGTGCCGACGTGCTCATGACCGGTGTTGAGCGGCAGCGGGCGGCCCATGCGCGCGTAATCCTGCTCGCCGCGCCAGTAGTGCAGGTCCGAGCCGCACACGTTCGCGAGCGCGATCTTGATGAGCGCGGCGCCGGGCGCGGGCTCCGGCACCGGATACTCGCGGATCTCGAAGGGCTTGCCCGTTCCGTGGAAAACAGCCATGCGTGCGGTCTCGGCCATCGAGGACCTCCTCTGGTGGCCGGTATCCTACCGCACGGGTCGTGGGTGTCTAGCCGGCGTCGAGCTCGTCGATGTCCTTGATGAGCGCGCGGATCTCCAACGCCTGCGTCAGGTCATACGCGAGATCCAGCTGGCGGCGCGCCGCCTCGAGCCGATCGATCGTGATGAGGCGCTTTTCGACCAGGACCATCGTCAGCGCATGGACCTCGGTCGCGAGCTTCTCGATCACGTCGGCGTAGCGACGACAGAGGCGCGAGACGACCTCGGTGACGAACTGCTCTTGTTCGGGCGTGAAGTCGCTCATGCCCCGCGTGGCTGCGAACGACATGCCACCGAGGAGTGCGCGGGACCGGTATGCTGAGTCCCCATGGCGGTGCTCTTCCCGGAAGCGGCCGATCTTCCAGAGGGATTCGCCTACTACGATGAAATCATTTCACCCGCGGAGGAGACGGCGCTGGTCGATGACCTGCGCGCGCTGCGCTTCGGCGAGGTCCGCATGCGAGGGCAGGTGGCGCGCCGGCATACGATTCATTATGGCTGGACCTACGGCTACGAAACGTGGCGCGTCGAGCCCGGTCCGCCCATGCCGGAGTTTCTGATCGGCCTTCGCGCCCGCACGGCGCGCCTCGCCGGTGTGGAGCCGGACGCGCTCGCGGAAGTGCTGCTGACGCACTATCCTTCGGGAGCAGGCATCGGCTGGCATCGCGATGCGCCGCCGTTCGGCGACGTCGTCGGAGTCTCGCTCCTGAGCGCGTGCCGCTTTCGCTTTCAGCGCGGCACAGGCGCGGCCCGGCGAACGCGCGCGGTGACGCTGGCGCCGCGTTCGGCCTACGTGCTCGCGGGAGCCGCGCGGTGGCAGTGGCAGCACGCGATTCCGCCGGGACGCGAGGAGCGCTACTCCGTGACATTCCGGACGCTGCGGGGGCGTGAGCGGCCGGAGTGATTTTGGCGCCCGCGCGCGGCGCGGCGTCCGTACACTGACGAACGGGTCCAGCCTGGACCCCAAGGAGGCATCGTGGCAACAGCTCGCAAGACCAGACGTTCACCGGCGCGGGGCGCCCGAAAGCGCGCGCGTCCCCAGCCCCAGCCGCAGCCGGAGGCCGAGGCCCCGGCGAGGATCGCCGAGGAGGCGCCGAGCGTTCCCGCCGAAGAGATCGTCGAGCAATCGCTCGACGGGCTTCCGCTCAGCGTGCCGGAGCCCCTGCTCGCCGCGCGTGTGCCCGGGCCGGAGCCCGCGCGCCCGCTCCCCTCGACCCGTCGCGCCATCTTCTTCGACGTGGAGAACACAAGCCGCGCGGAGCACATCGCGCGCGTCATCTCGCATCTGGCGGTCGATCGCGCCGGCCGACGTACGGAATTCTTCGCGGTCGGCAACTGGCGCGTAATCGGCCACGACACCGCGCGGCTGCTCGCGCGCCACGGCGCCGCGCTGGTGCACAGCGCGCCGTCGGTGGGTGTGCGCGACTGGAGCGACCTGCGCATCGCGGTCGCCTCCGGCGTGTGGCTCGCGGGCGCGCGCCCTGGCGACATGATCGAGATCGTCTCCGACGACCGCGCGTTCGACGCCGTCGGCGACGTGGCCGCGAGCCTCGGCGTGACGTTCCGTCGGCTGTCGTATCGCGGATTGCTCGGCATGTCGACCCCGGAGCCGGTGGCGATCGAGCGCGTTGAGCGCGACTACGATCATGGCGATCGCGGTGGCCGCCGGCGACGGCGGCGCGGCGGCCGCGGACGAGGCGACCACGGGCGCATGGAGCACGTCGCGCCGCGTCCCGTTCATCACGCCGCGCCCGCTCACGCCCCCGTGCACCAGGCGCCGCGCGTCGACAGCGCGGAGAGCGGCGAGCCGCACACCGCGCCGCACGACGAGATCGTCGCCGTCGTGCGCGACCTCGCGCGCACACGCGGCACGGTCACGCTCGACTCGTTGGCCAACGCGCTCAAGGCTCGTGGCTTCAGTCGGCCTCCCGGCTCCCCGCGTCTCATCACCCGGCTGCGGCGCATCAAGGAGCTCGAGGTCAATCGCGCCGGCGTGATCACTCTCGTCGGCGGTGCGGCCCTGGCCGAGCCGCGCGAAGCCGAGGCGCCGACGGAGCGCGCCCCCGAACCAGTCGAAGCGGTTGAACCGGTCGCCCCCGAGGCGGATACGGACACCGCCGAATCGACCGAGGCGGCGAGCGTCGCTGAGGATGTCGTCGACGCCGAGGTGGAGGCGCCGGATCCGCGCAACCGTGAGGGCGCGCATCTTCAGACCGGGAGCGGCGTCCCGAACGGCGGCGGTCGTCGTCGTCGCTCGCGCCGCGGCGGGCGGCGGCGTCGCGGTCGTGGCGGTGATGGTCGCGGTGGCGACGGTCGTGGTGGCGACGGTCGCGGTGGCGGTGGCCGAGACGGCGGTGGCCGGCAGAGCGGTGGTGGTGGCGGCGGGGGTGGGATGCCGCCGCGCAGTCGTGACCCGGGCCCGCGAGGCAACGAGGCGGATCGCGCGCGCGACGTGGCCTCGCGCTACGCTCCGCGCGACGTGGCGCCCTCCTGGATCAGCGGTCAGCCGCTCGCGTGATCCTTAGCCGCACGAGCCGCGAGCACACCGCGCGCTTCTGACGACCCTCAGCGGGTGACCTGCCGCCACACGAGGCGGGTTTTAGCGACCAGCCGGACGCTGAGCGATCGGCGCGGCCCGAACACGAGCACCCAGGCCATCCGCGCCGTGCCGGTGCGGTTCGGGCCGGTGTAGTGCGCAGTGCGAGGGAAGTGGACGGTCGCGTCGCCCGCACGGATCGGACATGCGACGGCTTGCGTGGTGTCGAGGCCGACCAGCTCCAGCGCGTGCGCGTCACGCAGACGGTCGCGGCGGTGATGCCGGGCAAGCGCGCCGCGATGACTGCCGGGGATGAATTCCATGCAGCCCATGTCGCGCGTGACGTCCTGCAGAGGGACCCAGAAGTGCACGCTGAGATATTTGCGCTCGAGCGCCCACAGCGGCGCGCGGCCCTCTACCGCGTTCTTGTGGTCATACGCCTCGTCCTGGTGCCAGGGGGTGGCGGCACCGTTGAACGGCGGCTTGTAGATCGCGTGGTCGAAGCGGTACTCCACCGGCCGGCTGAGCAGCCGCTCCGCGACGGCGGCGCAGCGCTTGAACGTGAGCGTGTTCGCCAGCCGCGGCTCCAGCTCTGCCGTCTGGTTGATCTCGAGGATCGGGCGCGTGGCGCCCCGCCCACTGCCAAGATCGTACGCGCGCCGCGCATCCAGCAGCTCCTGGAATCGGCTGTACAGACCGGCGAGC
>JBKOZH010000233.1:0-10681 GCA_046725765.1 Candidatus Methylomirabilota bacterium
TTCGCGGTGACGCGGATCGTCGGCGGCGCGAGGAACGGATACTGCTCGAAGCTCAGCCGCATCAGCGAGTACGCGCCGAGCAGGACGGTGAGGATGGCGATGACGATCGCAACGATCGGACGTCGAATGAAGAACTCGGCCATGCGCTAGCGCCCGGGCTTGCTCGTGGGCGGAGAGGCCGCGGGACTCTGACCGGCGGGCTTCAGCTCGGCCTTGACCTGCATCCCGGGCCGCGCCTTCTGGATGCCTTCGACGATGACGCGTTCCCCGGGCTTGAGGCCGGCGGTCACGATATAGAACTGCTCGTAGGCGTCGCGCAGGGTCACCGTGCGTTGCGCGACCTTGTCACCCTCGCCGACCACGAGGACGGTCTTGGCGCCCTGCAGCTCTTGCACCGCGAGCTGCGGCACCAGGATCGCGTTCGGCACCTGCTCGGTCACCGCTCGGACCCGCCCGAACTGCCCGGGCCGGAGGACGAGCTGGGGATTGGGAAACTCCGCCCGGACGTTGATCGTCCCCGTTTTTTGATCGACCGCGCGGTCGACGAACACGGGACGGCCCTTGTGCGGAAACGTCGTGGAGTCGGCAATGATCAACTCGAGCGTCGGGGCGCCGCGCTGCGCCTCGCCGCGGCCCAGGCCGGGGATGCGCTTGACGAGCCGCAGGTAATCGCCCTCGGTGATCGCAAAGTCGACGTAGATCGGATCGACGGACGACACGGTGGCCAGCAGCGTGGGCTCGTTCTTCCCGACCAGGTTGCCGGTGTCGACGGAGAGCTTGCTGATGATCCCCGAGATCGGGGACTCGATGCGCGTGTAGCTCAGGTTCAGCTCGGCCTGCGTGACGGCGGCGCGGGCCGACTCGACGGCGGCCTCGGCGAGCTGGATGGCCGTGCGCTGAGCCAGCTCGCTGTCTTTGAGCCCAGCCTCCGCGGCCTCGACGGCGGCGACCGCGACCTGTTGCCGTGAGATGGCGGTGTCCAGGTCTTGTTGGGGAATCGCCTTCTCCTCCGCCAGGGGGCGATACCGTGCGACGTCGTTCTGGGTGCGTCCGCGCTCGGCTTTCGCCTGGTCGAGCTGCGCTCGGAAGCGATCGACGACCGAGGTATCCCGCGCGCGCGTGAGATCGGCCTGCGCCTTGGCGAGCTGCGCCTGCGCCGATTGAAGGGCCGCCTTGTATTCCTCCGGTTGGATCGCGAACAGCTGCTGACCCTTCTGGACCGCCGAGCCCTCGCGGAAGCGCACTTCGTCCAGGACGCCTGGAACCCGTGCGCGGATCTCCACCGTCGGCACCGCCTCGGTGCGGCCGACGAACTCCGCGGAGATCGGCACCGTGCGCTGCACCACCTCGGCGACGACCACGGTGGGCGGTGGCGGCGCCGGCGCCTGGGTCTTCGACGGCTTGCCGTCCTTCGATTCTTTGGCGGTTCCCCGCTCGCACCCGGTGCTCGCCGCAAGCAACAGGACGAGGCTGAGGCACGCGCAGAGCGTTTTCACCGGCTCACTTCGTCATCAGGACGATGATGACGCCCCAGATGATCAGCAGCGTGTTGCCGACGGCGTACGTCACGGTGTAGCCGAGCGCCGGCACCTTGCTCTTGGCGACGTCCTGGACTGCGCCCAGCGCCGCGGTCGTCGTGCGTGCGCCGGCGCACGCCCCGAGCAGGATGCCGGGATGGAATCCAAAGACGTACTTGCCGACGTAGATGCCGATGATGAAGGGCACCAGCGTGACGACCACGCCCCACATGAACAGGCTCAGCCCGGCCGCCTTGAGACCGGCGATGAACGCGGGACCCGTGCTGATGCCCACGACGGCGATGAAGATCGTGAGCCCCATGTTGTTAAACGCCCACAACGCGGGCTCGGGGATGCGGCCGAAGGTCCGGTGGGTCGAGCGCAGATAGCCGCAAATCAGCCCGGCAATGAGCGCGCCGCCGCTGGTGCTGAGGCTCAGCGGCACCCCGCCGATCGCGACGCTGAGCGCGCCGATCAGCGCGCCGACCACGATGCCGAAGCCCATGAACACGACGTCGGTCTTGTCGGTCACGCGGTCCGCGTAGCCCACCGTGGCAATCGCGCGCTCGACGTCGGGCTTGGGACCGACGATCTGCAGCACATCGCCGCGGTACACCTTGGTCCCGGCGTTGAAGGGCATCTCCTGTCCCTGGCGGACCAGCTTGCGGAGAAAGACGTTGCGGGCGTGGTGCTCGCTGTCGTCGACGATCTGCTGCAGCGTCTTGCCATCCAGAGCCTTGTTGGTGACGACGACGTCCACCACCTCGACCGCGAAGTCGAGCAGCTCGCGGTCGTCGACCTCGGTCCCGACGTTCACCTCGGTGTCCAGCAGCGCCTCGCGCGGGCCGGCCATCGCGAGCACGTTGCCGACCTGGATCACCATGTCGCGATTGGCGGGGACGATGCGGCCTTCACTGCGTACCGAGTGCACGAACGTGCGGGCTGGTCGGAACGAGCCCTCCAGGTCCGCCACGCGACGCCCGACGAACTTCGAGTTGGCTGCCACCCGGTAGGCGCGGAGCGCGAAACGCTGGTAGCCGGACACGACGCCCGCTTCCTGGGGCAGCCCGCCCATCTTCGCCTCGTAGTCTTTGCACTCCTTCTCGAGATTCACCCCGAGCAGCCTCGGTCCGATCGAGGCCAGGAACCAGGCCGAGCCCGCCGTGCCGAAGAGGTAGGTCACGGCATACGCGACCGGCATGACCTGAGTCCACGCTTTGGCCTGATCCGGCGGCAGACCGAGTCCGTTGATCGTGTCCGTGGCCACGCCGAGCACCGCGGAGATCGTCGCGGCCCCGGAGAGCAGGCCGGCCGCGAGGCCGGCGTGATAGCCGGCGAGCTTGGCGGCCACAAACGTGGACAGCAACACCGCGACACAGAGCACGGCGGCGAAGATCGCCTGCGGCACGCCGTCGCTCTTGAGGCCGCGCACGAACTGCGGCCCCACGCCGTAGCCGACGGCGAAGAGGAACATCAGAAAGAAGACGGACTTCACGTGCGGCGAGATCGTGATCTCCAGCTGCCCGATGAGCACGCCGGCCAGCAGCACGGCCGTCACGTTACCGAGGCTGAATCGTCCGAGCTTCAGCGGCCCGACGAGAAACCCGATGGCCAGGGCCGCGAAGATCGCGATCTCCGGATAGCGTCGCAGCGATTCGACCAGCCAGTCGACCATACAGCGCCTCCCTCTCGACTCGACTCCGCTCCGGGGCGCTCGCGGTTATGCCGCGCGCTGCGTGGCGAAGCGGTGCGCCTCCGCATACGAGTACGCGACGGCCCGGATGGCGCGGCCGATGTCGTCGTACACGTCGTCGTCCAGGTTCGCGAACGAGATCCGCAGCGACCAGTCCGGCGCCTCGAAGCCGCTGCCGTTCAGCAGCACGATGCCGTGATCCACGGCGAGCCGGTAGACGGGGTCGAGCGGGTGGTAGTGTTCCTTCATGAACGCGACCACGTCGGCGCCGACGTGTTCGCGGATGGCCGCCTCCAGCTCGACGACGCCGTAGTACGAGGCGAAGTGCGGATCCGGCGGCCGCTGGACGCCGACGCCTTCCAGCGTCGCGCGGTATCGAGCGGCGACGATGTCCATCGTCGTCTGCTGGTATTGCTTCTTCTCGTCCATCAGCTCGAACAGCGAGAAGATCGACATCTGCGCCTGCTGGGGCAGGCTGAGGCCCGCCGTGTGGTTCAGCGCGACGTCGCGGCTGTCGGCCACGATGCGGTCGATGAACTTCAGCTTCTCGGGGGTCAGGGTCAGGGCGCCGTAGCGGCGGTGGAGCGCCTCGCGCTCAGCTTGTGGCAGCTTCGCGATCATCTCGTCGATGACGCTCTGCTCGTGCACGGCGATCACCCCGAGCCGCCAGCCCGTGCAGCCGAAGTACTTGGAGAACGAGTAGACGCCGATGGTGTTGCGCGGCAGATCGGCCATGATCGACCGGAAGCCCTTCACGAACGTGCCGTAGACGTCGTCGGTGAGGACGAGCAGGTCCGGCCGCTTCGTCTTCACGAGCTTCACGATCTTCTCGATGACCTCCGGGCTGGTGGCCATCGACGTCGGGTTGCCGGGGTTCACGAGGCAGAAGAGCTTGATCTTGGGGTCGGCGAGCTTGCCGATCTCGGCATCCGAGAACTGGTACTTGTTCGCGCGTGTGGCCTCGATGTTGACGACGTTGAGCGCGTAATCCTCCAGGTGCGGCATTTCCAGATACGGCGTGAAGATCGGCGTGCCCAGCGCGATGGTGTCGCCCTTGCGCAGCAGTCGGTTGCTCATGAGCGACTTGAAGACGTAGCACATGGCCGCGGTGCCGCCCTCGACCGCGTAGAGGTCGAATCGGCCCTGGGGCGGCCGCCCGCCGCACATCGCCCACATCAGGTACTCGTGCACGATGCGCTCGTTGTGCACGAGCATGCGGTCCGGCACGGGATAGTTGTCGCCCACGATCGAGTCCACGAGCTCGTGGACGAACTCGTCGCGGTTGAAGCCGAACTTCGCGACCGCGAACGTCACCATGGCGCGCAGGAACTTGGCGCCCGGGGCGTCGGCGTGGCGCGCGAGGAAGTGGTCCAGGTGAGTCGCGATCTCCGACTTCTTCGGCATGCCGCCGAGATCGGGCAGATCCATCGTTCGCTTGCATTCCTCCATGGCGAACTGCCCCAGGAGGAAGAACGCCTCGCGCGGTGTCGTCGCGACCCAGTTCGGGTTGCCGCGGCCCGCGTTCAGCATGACGCTCGCCGAGCGCGCGGCGCTGGCCTTGGCCAGCGAGGCGAGCTTGTCCTTGATCTCGAACGGGCTCATGGTCTCGTATTCGCGGATCTTCGCCTTCACCGTTGCCAGATCGGGGGTCATGCCTTGCTCCTCTCAGGCGGCGCGCGCCCGCTCGGCCTTCGCGCGCGCGGCCGGCTGGCGGATCAGCTTCAAACCCTGGGTCGCGTTGTAGCCGTGGATCTCCTTCACATCGAGCTTGCGCATGAAGTCGATCGTGTCCCGGGTGATGACCTGGCCCGGCACCATGATCGGGAAGCCCGGTGGATAGGGGATGACGAAGCTCGCCGAGACGAGCTCCGGCCCCTTGGCGAGGCGCTCGTCGATGTCCCGGCTCGCGAGCTTGACGTACTCGCACGCAGCGTCGTCGTAGGCGGCGTAGAACGCGGTGCGAATGTCGCCCTCGGACGTCACGCTCTTGGGATCGTCGCGGAAGACGTCCTGGAACCGGCTGAAGTTCGGCAGCTCCGGGACGTCCTTCATGAGCGCCTTCGCGCGCGCCTCGAACGCCGTCTTCGCCTCGGGGCCGCCTTCTCTCAAATCCTTCTCGATGCCGCGCGCGATGTCGGCCAGCACCTTGACCAGCTGCGCGGCGTCGCTGCGCGTGTTGTTGATGTTGGTCTGCAGCAGCACGCTGTTGCGCGAGGTCTTGTTGAGCTGGATGTCGTACCCGCTGGCCAGCACGTTCTTGAACTGCGTGCCGTCGTACCCGGCGGTGCCGCACACGAGGGTGAGGCGCGTCGGATCGAGCGCGAACTCGTCTCCGTCCATGGCCTCGACCGCCTCGCGCCAGGTCGAGGACGGGCGCCCGTAGTCACGGAGTTTCGAGGTCCGATACTCGGCCGGGATCATCTCCTCCGGCGTGAGCACCCGGAAATACTTCGAGATCAGCGGATGGTTGTTGATTTCGCGCCGAATCTGCAGCGCGAGCTCGGTCATCCGCATCACGACCTCGTAGCCCTCGAGCTCCATCTGCCGGCGCGCCACGTCGAGCGAGGCGATGATTTGGAGATTCGGCGAGGTGGAGGTGTGGGTGAAGAACGCCTCCTTGAACATCGCCTCGACCTCGTGGAAATCCTGATCGGCGACCATGATCCACGAGCCCTGCCGCAGCGCCGACATCGACTTGTGCGTGGAGTTCGTCTCCCAGACGCGGATCCGCGCACGGGTGGGGTCGGGGAGAAGCCGGCGATCGAGCAGCGTGGCATCCTTCGGGTTGAGCTCGCCCCCCATGTCCTTCCAGAACGCCTCGCACCGCCGCCGGTACTCCGGCTGCTCGAAGCGCTCGCGCAGGATCGCGACCGCCCCCATCGCGGTGCGCCGCCGGAGGAACGGTGAGAACCGCGCAAAGCCGAACCACGCCTCGTCCCAGAGAAAGATCAGATCGGGCTTGATGGCGAGGCACTCTTCCATTACCTGCACGACGTTGTAGGTGTGGCCGTCGAAGGTGCAGTTCGTGAGGTCCACGAGACGTGCCTTGTCGAGCCGGCCTTCCGCCTTGAGGCCCAGCAGCGCCTCCTTGATTGTCCGGAGGGGCACCGCCCCGTACATCGAATAGGCCGTCATCGGATAGGCTTCGAGGTAGAGCGGCTGAGCGCCGGCGAGAACGAAGCCGTAATGGTGCGACTTGTGGCAGTTGCGGTCGACCAGCACGATGTCGCCCGGCTTGCACAGCGCCTGCACGACGATCTTGTTGGACGTCGACGTGCCGTTGGTGGCGAAGAAGCAGCGGTCGGCGCCGAACGCGCGCGCCGCCTTGTCCTGCGCGAGCTTGATGTTGCCGGTCGGCTCCAGCAGGCTGTCGAGGCCGCCCGTGGTCGCCGACGACTCGGCCAGGAAGAGGTTGACGCCGTAGAACTCGCCCATGTCGCGGATCCAGTTCGACTTGAAGATCGACTTGCCGCGCGCGATGGGCAGGGCGTGGAACGTCCCCATGGGGCGCTGCGCGTAGCGCTTGAGGTTGTCGAAGTAAGGCGTCTCGAACCGGTCCGCGACCCCGTCCAGCAGGCTCAGGTGCAGCTCGAGGATTTCCTCGACCTCGTAGAAGACCCTCCGGATCGGCGCCGCCGCCTCCGAGCCCGCCAGCCGCTCCACCTCGCGATCGGTGAGCAGATAGACGTCGAGCTCGGGCCGCAGACGCTTCACCAGGCGCGCCAGCGTGGTGCCGTGGTCCTGGGACGCGTCGTCGATGCCGCCATAACGCGCGAGCATGTCGCGGAACACCGGCAGCTCGTGCTGTGACTTGAGCGCGAACCCGTCGTAGGCGACGACCGCCTGGACGTTGCTGTTCATAATCACGCCGAGCAGCGCGTCCTCGAGGGTGCCGACGAAGACGGGCTCGTAGATGAACCGGTCCTCCGCGCGCCGCAGACGCCGCAGCTGTCGCCCCAGGTCGATCCACGTCGACGATGGCGCCGGGCTCACAATCAACACCTCGAAGTAGGGACGGTGAGCGCCGGTCTGATCCAGCGTCGGCGGCAGGCGATCCGAGACGATGGTCTCGCCGTTGTCGGAGGACGCCCAGGCGTCGGGCTCGCGGCGGTAGTTTCCGGACAGGAGCGCGCTGCTGATCCGCTGGATGAGGCGCGCCGTCCCGATGCCGTCGCCCGTGGCGATGCGCTCGCGCAGCGCGCCGAGCAGGCGCGAACCGGGATACGCCCAGAACGCTTCGAGCGGCATGATCTCGGCGAGGCGGCGCTCGGCTTCGCCGCGCAGTCGCTCGCGCTCCGATCCCGTCGCCTCGGCGAAGCTCCGCGCGGTACGGAACAGGCGGCGCCAGCGGTCGAGCCGCGCTTCGGCGGCCGAAAAGAAATCGACGAGATCCATCGCGTTGCTCTCGGTGTTCGTGGACGCCATCGTGGCCGCTTCCTCTCTTGCCGGGCAGGGTCGGGGTCGCCCAGCCTCCCGAATTGCGGTCGCACGGAAAAGTCTCACCGGCGGCACGCCGCCTCCAGTGCCGAACGGCAATGCACGGACGGCCTCATGGCACCAGCCGTTCGGCGCAACGCCATTCGGTCCGGCGGATGGCCCTGCCGAGCGGTGACGGCGCCCGCGTAGCGTCGAGCCATGCGCAGGCCATCCGCGTGGCTGGTGCGCGCGATCTGCGGAATCCTCGTGCTGGGCGCAACGACGACCGCGGGCGCCGAGCCGGTCAGTGTCGTCACGTTCAACCTCTTTCACGGCGGCCCGCTCTCCGGCCTGACGGGCGATGCCGGCGGCCTGGACGATCGTCTCGCGATGGTCGTCGCTGAGCTCCGGCGACTTCGACCTGACATCATCGCGCTTCAGGAGACGTCCCGAAGCTCACGTCGTGGCGACGTGGCGCTGCGGCTCGCGCGCGAGCTCGGTTACCACGTGACGCACGCGTCGACGACCGAGCGTGTGTTCGGGCGCTCCATCCTGAGTCGTCTGGCGGTGGCGCTGATCGACTTCAGCGAGGGGCCGGCGGTGCTGAGCCGATGGCCGATCGTCGCGCGCCACGTGGTCGAGCTGGCGCGCTGCGGCCGCCCGCTCGATACGCGCGTCCTTCTGCGCGTCGACGTGGACGCGCCGGGCGGCCGGCTTCGTGTCTACTCCACGCATACCTCGGGTGAGGCGTGTCAGCTGCGCCACATCGAGCGCGCCGCGCGCGACGGCCGGACGGGGTTGCCGTCGATCCTCATGGGCGATTTCAATGCGTCGGAGCGCATGCCGGTGCTCGCGTCGATGCGACGGCACGGGGGATTCCTCGACGCCTTCCGCACGGCCAATCCGAATGAGGCTGGATTCACGGATCTCCAGCGGCCCGGCGCGGCGACGCCCACCGTGTCCCAGCGCTACGACTACGTCTTCGTGGTGCCCGGCGCGCGCACCGCCGGCTCGGTGCTCGGCAGTCGCGTCGTGCTAAACGCGCCGCGCCGGTACGCCGATGGCCGTGTGCTGTGGCCGTCGGATCACTACGGCGTGCTGGCCGTCCTCGACCTCACGGCGCGCTGACCCCGGACGAAGGTCGCATTGTGAAGCGCGCGCAGCGTCTTCATGCTGCGCCCGTCGTTGCGACATCTTCCCGCGCAGTGGGTGCGCAGTCTACGAGGGAGGCGCTATGAGTCCACTCAGGCGTCTGCGGAGCATAGTCGAACGGTTGCTGCAGGAAATTGCGGGTGACGCGCTGTGTGACGCGTGCCTGGCGTTCGCGGCGGAGGCGGCGCTCATCGACATGCGCCAGGCCACCGAGACGCTGCCGGGGATGCGACGCGGCGTCGAGCGCGGCCCCGGACACTGCGAGACCTGTGGGCGGGAGACGCTCGTGACGGTGTTCCGAGTGGCGACCGGCGTGCAGAACGGCGTCAGCGAGTACGCTGACCGACGAGATTGAAAACCCAGAGGAGATTCGCCTCGAGCGCGTCCACGACGCCGCGGTGCTCGTCGATCAGGGCCTCGAGGATCGGCCGGGCGCGCGCGATCGTCTGCTCGACCGCCGCGCGATCCAAGCCGACCTCGCGCTCGGTGGCGACGACGACCAGGGCCAGGCGATGGGCGTGGTGCGGCGAGTAGATATCGGCGCGCGCCACCGCGAAGGCGTCGAGGTCCACGTCGTAGTCGATGGTGGTCGGTGTGTAGTCGTAGTAGACGACGTTGCGGATGCGGCGCCGATCGACCATGGGATACGTCGCAGCTTAGACTCGCGAGGCGCCCCCCGCGTTGACCGCCGGCGCCATTTCGTTGACACCTCCCGGCAGGTGAGCGCGTGACGACGGCGCGCGCTCGGCCTTCCCGCTGTGGACCGATGATCTCGGCCGCGGCCGCCGCAGGCCTGATCGAGGCGATCGAGGCGGCCAGCGGCGATCCGGATCGTGTGCTGCGTGCGGTCGACCTCGATCGTGCGGACGTCACCGACCGGCAGGCGTTCATTCCCTCGGCGGCGTTCACGCTGGCCCTGGACGAAGCCGCGCGCGTCACCGGTGACGACTGCTTCGGTCTGCACTTCGGCGAGCAGTACCATCCCAAGGACATCGGCGCGCTCGTCTACGTCCTGCTTCACTCGCCCACCGTCGCCGCCGGATTTCACAACGTCGCGCGCTACCTGCACGTGCACAACCAGGCGGCGAGCGTGGCCTTCGTGCGGACGGAGAAGCAGGCGTATCTGCACCATCGGCTCGCCGTCGTTCCACTCCAGCGCCGCCGGCAGCATGAGGAGCTCGCGTTGACCGTCGGGCTCGCCACGCTGCGCCTGATGGTCGGCAGCGACTGGTGTCCGCGCGAAGTGCGGTTCGAGCACGCGGCGCCGCCGCGGACGACGGAGCATCAGCGGGTCTTCGGGGCGCCCGTGCTCTTCGGGTGCGACGGCAACGTCATGGTCGTCGAGCCGGAATTCTGCGACCGGGAGGTCGCGAGCGCCGACCGCCGTCTCTACCCCGTTCTCGAGCAGTATCTCGAGCGACAGCTCGAGAGCCCCACCGACGATCGCTTTGTCGTCTCGGTCAGGACAGCGGTCGAGAATGCGATGCGAGAGGGCGAGCCCCGGCTCACCGACATCGCGAAGAACGTCGGCGCCAGCGCGCGGACCCTGCAGCGACGGCTCGCGGACGCCGGCGTCGACTACAAGGCGCTTGTCGACGACATCCGCCACCGGCAGGCACTGCGGTATCTGCGCGACCGCAACCACACGTTGACCGACGTCGCCTATCTGCTCGGGTACTCGGAGATGAGCGCGTTCAGCCGGGCGTTCCGGCGCTGGACGGGTTCGACGCCGTCGGACTATCGCGGCCGGCTGCGCGGCCTCCCCTAGGGCCCTTCGGGAACGTCGTCAGGCCCTTATCGCGCGACATCGCCGACCCGACGCTGACCGGGACGGCGATGAGTGGCGATCCACCCATAGAGCGCAGCGGGGCCGACGCGGTCCGCACTCGGCGACGCGAGTTCC
>JBKOZH010000257.1:0-17937 GCA_046725765.1 Candidatus Methylomirabilota bacterium
CCGGGCAGCTGGATGAGGATCCGGTCGTCGCCCTGGCGGGTGATGGTCGGCTCGGCCACGCCAAACTGGTCGACGCGGTTGCGAATGGTCTCCACGCCCTGACGAACGGCGTCGTCGCGCAGCCGTGTGACCGCCGCCGACTGCATCGCCATCGTGAACCGCCCCGCCGCCTGGTCGTCGTTGCTGCGACTGAACGTCTGGAACTCGCCGGCCACGCTGAGCGCGTCGTTCCACGATTGCGGCGAGGCCAGCTCGACGACGAACGAGCTCAGTCCCTCGCGCGTCACCCGCCGCGTCGCGATGCCGCGGCGCTCCAGCGCCGCCCTGAAATCCTCCGCGGCGCGATCGGTCTGGCTGGCCACGTGCTTGTCCGTCTCGACGCCGAGCACCAGGTGGATGCCGCCCTGCAGATCGAGGCCGAGGTTGATGGCCTTCTTCGGCGGGTACAGGTACCACAGCGAGCCGGCGAGAACGACGAGAACAACGAGGGCGCGTGCCCGAAGATTTCTAGGCATCCTTGTCGCCCTGCACCTCCACGACGCGGCCGATCGCGCCGCGTTCGAATTCGAGCTTCACCTGGTCGGCGACGCGCAACGTGATGGTCTTGTCGGTGAGATTCGTCACGGTGCCGAACATCCCGCTCGTGGTGACGACCTTGTCACCGCGCTTGATCGCCGACAGCATGCGGTCGCGCTCCTGACGCTGCTTCTGCTGCGGCCGGATCATCAGGAAATAGAAGATCGCGAACATCGCGCCGAACATCACGAGCGTCGGCATCAGCTGAGAGGCGCCGCCACCGCCGCCACCGGCCGGCGAAGGCGCCATCGCCCACGCGACGTCGGGGAAGAACAGGCTCATAAGGCCGTCAGGATACCCGATAGTTTCGGAAAAACCGAGCACGGAACGCGTCGAACGCGCCCGCGACGATGGCCTCGCGCATCGCCGCCATCAGCCCGAGATAGAAGCGGACGTTGTGCAGCGTGAGCAGCCGGTACGCGAGCAGCTCTTCGGCCATGAAGAGGTGGCGGAGGTAGGCGCGTGAGAACGTCCGGCACGTGTAACAGTCGCAGGCGGCGTCGAGCGGCGCGGCGTCGCGGACCCACTGTGCCTGCTTGATCGTCACCGGCCCCGTCGAGGTGAACGCCTGACCGTTGCGCGCGTTGCGTGTTGGCAGGACGCAGTCGAACATATCGACGCCGCGCGCGACACTCTCCACGAGATCTTCCGGCTTGCCGACGCCCATGAGATAGCGAGGGCGCTCGGCGGGCAGCGCCGCCGCGACGCGTGCGGTGAGCTCGAGGATCGTCGGTTTGGCCTCCCCCACGGACAGGCCTCCGATGGCGTAGCCGTCGAAGCCGAGCGCCACCGTGCGCTCCACGGCCTCGGCGCGCAGGTCGTCGTACTCGCCGCCCTGGACGATCCCGAACAACGCCTGGCTGCCGTCGCCGGCGGCATGCGCGGCGCGCGCGCGCTCCGCCCAGCGGAGGGTCAGCGCGAGCGAGCGCTCGGTCGCCTCGCGGGTGGCGGGCAACGCCAGACACTCGTCCAGCGGCATCGTGATGTCGGAGCCCAGCGCGCGCTGGATATCGACGACCGACTCCGGCGACAGAAAGCGCGTGGCGCCGTCGAGCGGTGCACGGAACTCGACGCCGTCCTCGGTGATCTTGCGGATCTTCGCCAGGCTGAACACCTGGAAGCCGCCGGAGTCGGTGAGGATCGCGCGCGGCCAGCCCATGAACCGATGCAGCCCGCCGAGCTCGAGTACCACGTCGGGCCCCGGGCGCAGCAACAGATGATAGGTGTTGCCGAGCACGATCTGTGCGCCGGCGCTCTCGAGATCCTCCGGCGTGAGCGCCTTGACCGTCGCCTGCGTGCCGACCGGCATGAAGACGGGCGTCTCGACGACACTGTGCGCAGTCGTGAGCCGGCCGCGGCGTGCGGCGCCATCAGTAGCGAGCAGCTCGAATGTCATTGGAGCGGGTGCCGCGAGGCCGGCTCGCGCCGTGGGTGGCCTGTTCTAGATGGTGCCCGGCTCCGTGCGCCCCTACGTAATCTCATTCCCGCCCCCCTTCCGAACCTCCCCCGTCGGTCGCGCCGGCAAAGCCGGCGCTCGAAAGCGCCGCGCTTCATATGATCAGCATGGCATCGCCGTAGGAGTAGAAGCGGTAGCGGGCGGCGACGGCGTGGAGGTAGGCGGCGAGCACGCGCTCACGGCCCGCGAAAGCGGCCACGAGCAGCAGGAGCGATGAGCGCGGCAGGTGGAAGTTCGTGAGCAGCGCGTCGACCACGCGGAAGCGGTGCCCCGGACGGATCGTGAGCGCGGCGACGCCCTCGAACGGCTGCAGTTGCCCCGACCCGTCGGCCGCGCTCTCGAGCGTGCGCACCGTCGTCGTGCCGACGGCGACCACGCGACGGCCCTCGGCGCGCGCCCGGTTGATTGCGTGCGCGGCGGCTTCGCTGACAGAGGCGCGCTCGGCCGGCAGCCGGTGCTCCTCGACGCTGGCGGCGGTCACCGGCCGAAACGTCGCCGGGCCCACGTGCAGCGTGATCCTGTGAGCCTCGACGCCGGCCGCGCGCAGCACGTCGAGCATCGCGGTCGTGAAGTGTAAGCCCGCCGTCGGCGCCGCCACCGAGCCCGGGGCCGCCGCGTACACGGTCTGGTAGCGCTCCCAATCCTCGGGCGCGGGCTTGGCGTGGCGCTCGATGTACGGCGGCAGCGGCGGAACGCCGTGCGCGTCTAGCAACGCGGCGATCGTACCCTGCTCGCGGGCGATGACCCGCGTGCCGTCGGCATCGGTCGCCATCACACGCAGACGGACACCGCCCGCGCGCAGATGCGCTCCGGGCCGGCAGCGCCGGCCCGGCCTGACGAGCGCGCGCCACGCGTGATCGTCGAGCGGCTCCACGAAGAGCAGTTCGACCGGCCGGCCCCCGTCGTCCTCGGCGAGCACGCGCGCGGGGATGACGCGTGAGTCGTTGACGACCAGGCAGTCGCCGGCGCGCAGCAGTCGCGGCAGATCGACAAACGCGCGGTCCTCCAGGTCGCCCGTGCTCCGGCCAAGCACCAATAGACGCGAGGCTTCGCGGGTTTCCGCGGGCGTTTGCGCGATCAGGTCGCGCGGCAGGTCGTAATCGAACTCCTCAATATTCACGGCCTGTTAGTGTACATGCGCGCGAACGTTGACTCGGCTCCGCCGCGCCCCATAGAGTCGATTCAGAGGCCGCGCATGCTCGCCTGGCTCCTCGAACCCATAGCTTCCGGCCTCACCTGCATCTACGGTCGCCCACTCGGTCAGGACGTCGCGGTGGTCTTCGTCGTCGCCTTCGTTCTAACGGTCATCCTTGCCGCGCGCTGGAGCCGCTCGGGAGTCTCCGGTGTCACCGCTGCGCTCGGCGTGCCAATGATGAGCCCGTCGGGGACGCTGTGGCTGTTCATCACGACCCGCCATGAGTGGCGCCGGCGTGAGCTGCAGAGCCTCGCGCTCACGGTCGCGGCCTGCGTGCTGGCGTTCCTGTTGACGCTGTTTCCGCTCGTGATCGGCAGCAGCATCGCCATGCAGGGAGACATCGCGCGCGGCGTCGTCTACGCGCTGCTCGGATACCTGTGGATCTGGATGTTCCTCGGCCTGCTGCCCATGTGGATCGCCGCCGGGTGGTACGAGTACGGCTTCTGGCAGAGCCTGCTCGCCAACGGGCTGATGTTCGTCATGCTTTGCGCTCCGCAGTGGCTGCTGGCGCGCGCACGACGCGCGGCGCCGGCGGCCGGCGACCCGACCGCCCATCCGGCGGCAGAAGAGGGAACGCCATGAGGGGATGGCTATCGACGCCGCTTACGCTCGTGCTCGTCCTGCTGCTGAGCAGCGCCGCCTCGGCGACGAATCTCGCCGACTTCAATCCGATCACTGGACCGACAACGATCGACCTCGGCCGCGACCTCGCCAGCCTCAACGTCGGCGCGGACTACTACTTCATCGATGCGGCGAACACCAAGAAGCTGATGCAGGCGCTCGGCAACCCGCCATCCGGCAGCGAGCTCGGCACGATCATCCCGAAGAGCGACGCGGACTGGTTCGTCGTCCTCGAGTACGAAGACACCGGCTATATCAAGGACGACCAGGGCGCCTCGCTCGACGCCGCCGCGCTGCTCGAATCCATTCGTAAGGGCACCGAGCGCTCCAACGCGCAGCGCAAGCTGATGGGTCATCCGGCCATGCACCTCGTGGGGTGGGTCGAGAAGCCGCACTACGACACGCTGAACAAGCGCCTGGTCTGGGCCCTCTCCGGCCGCGCGGACGGCGCCGATCACGAGGTCGTCAACTTCAACACCCGCGTGCTCGGGCGCCATGGCCTCATCTCCATTGTCCTCGTCACCGACAAGGAAAGCTTCGAGCGCGATCGCGCCGTCGTGCCGGCCCTGATCGGCGGGATCAGCTTCAAGCCGGGCAAACGCTACGAGGAATTCGTCAAAGGCACCGACAAGGTCGCCGAGTACGGGCTCGCCGCGCTGGTCGCCGGCGGCGCCGGCGTGGCCGTCGTGAAGGCAGCGCAGATGGGACTGTTCGCGCGCTTCTGGAAGGTCATCGTGCTCGGCGGCCTCGCCGCGCTCGGCGGCTTCTGGAAGTGGCTCACCGGCCGGGAGAAAACGGCCACCGCGTAGATGGGCGCGCCGCACGCGGGACTCGATCGCCGGCACGTCGCCGCGATGGCTGCGGAGCAGACGACCGGCGATCTGCTCGATACCTGGGCCTTCTTCCGCGACGATTTCGAAGCGGCCGCGCACGAGGTGCTCGCCGCGGAGCTCGCGCGCCGCGGCGTGCGCCTGGACGAGACGGCGCTCGCCGCGTACCGCGAGCGGCGCCGCGGCGAGATCCTCACGACACGCGACGCGCGGCTGGCGCGCTGCCGCTATTGTGGGCGGCTGGCCGCCAACGGTCTGAGTGTCCGCTTCTACCTCTTGTTGCTGATTCCGGTGTGGTCGACGACGATCCACTTCTGCGACGTCCACGAGGGCGAGATCTCGCGCGTGACGTCGCAGCTCGCGCGCTGGCTGAGCAATCTGCTGTGGGGGATTCGCTACGCGCACGTGCGCGCCGGCACGCCGCAGCCGACCGGTGCCGCCTAACCGATCTTGCTCCCCGCCGCGACCGGCTGGTCGACGTTGAGCAGCACCACCTCACCGCGGTCGTCGTAGGCGCCCATCACCAGCACCTCGGAAACGAAGGGGCCGATCTGCTTCGGCGCGAAGTTGACCACCGCGATCACGCGCCGGCCGACCAGCTCACGCGCGGTGTAGTGCGCGGTGATCTGGGCGCTCGAGCGCTTGAGCCCCAGCTCCGGGCCGAAGTCGATCCACAGCTTGAGCGCGGGACGGCGGGCTTCGGGAAACGGCTGCGCGTCGGTGACGACGCCGACGCGCATGTCGACCTTTTCGAAGTCGGTCCATTGTAGCGGGGGCCGCGAGCCCGGCTCGAATCGCGGGTGGCCTGAGCTAGGCACAATCCGGCCCCGCTTGTAGCGGGGTCCGCGAGCTCGGCTCGGACCGCGGGTGGCCTGAGCTCGATGCGGGGTGGCTCCGTTCCGCGGTCACTGCGCGGAATTCGTTCCGAGCACGCCGAGCGTGGTGCCGGGATAGAAGAAGTCGAGGATCTTGCCCGCGCTGTAGCCCTGCTCGGCCATGCCTTTGGCGCCCCACTGGCACATGCCGGCGCCATGGCCGTAGCCGCGGCCGGAGAACCGAGCCCACTCTCCATCGACCACCACCGCGAACAGCGTGGACTTCATCGTGTCGTAGCCGACCATCCGGCGGAAGTCGTTGCCCCGCAGCCTGGCGCTGCTCCGCGCGCCGTGCACCGTCACGAAGGCCGCCCGCAGCGACGGCGTGCGCTCGCTGATCTCGATGGCCGTGACGGGACCGACGTTGACGTCGTGCTTTCGCAGCGTGTCGGTCAACTCGGCCAGCCGCACGTCCAGCGTCCAGTAGAAGTGCGGTGAGCCCGCCGAGAACTCGCAGCGCACGGGGCGCAGCGCCGGGAGGTTGCGCGCGGCGAAGATCATGCGTGGGTCCTCGGTGTAGCCGCCGCTTTCCGTGTGGTAGAAGGCGGGGAACACTTCGCCCTCCCAGAGGAGGACCTGTCCTGCCGTGTCGCGCACCGCGCCCCAGAGCGGCGAGCTCGCAGCCACTCGCCCTGCGTATTGCTGGTGGGCTGTGGACGCGAGGATGTGGAACGGCTTGCCGGTGGCGAGCAGACGGCGGTGGGCGGCGTACGTTCGAGCCACGACGGCCTGGGCGCGCAGCATCTCGAGCGGCCACTTGTCGCTCGCCTCGGCGCGCAGCACGCCGACGATGTAGTCTTCGAACGGCACCTCGTTCACGACGGTGAGACCCTCGCCGCTGCGGAGGATCTCGAGCGGAGCGGGATAGTCGCGCCCGTTGAGACGAATCGGGTGCTCACTGTTGAGTCGGAACCCCCGTGCGCGCCGGCCGGCGATCTCGACGAGGGTGGTGACGGGTATGGCGCGGACGGCGTCGGCGCGCCAGCTGCTACTGGTACTCGGGC
This sequence comes from Candidatus Methylomirabilota bacterium, assembly GCA_046725765.1. Taxonomy (GTDB): domain Bacteria; phylum Methylomirabilota; class Methylomirabilia; order Rokubacteriales; family CSP1-6; genus AR12. The sequence continues at coordinate 6,558 of JBKOZH010000257.1, forward strand.
TCAGATCGACGATCTCGATGTCGGTGCCGCGCAGCTCCGCGACGCGCACGCCGTCCAGGACGGCGACACGGATCGTGCTGTCCGCCGCCGCCGGCACGACCATCGCGGCCAGCACGACGAGCGCGGCGAGTGCCGCCGTCAGCGCCGGCCGAAGAGCCAGAACAGCAGCGAGAGGACGACCGAGAGGAGCAGCGACGTCGCGAGCGGGAAGTAGAAGCTCCAGTTGCCACGCTCGACGTGGATGTCGCCGGGCAGCCGGCCCAGCCATGGCACCTTGCCGACGAACGACAGCAGCAAGCCCACCCCGACGAGCACGAGTCCCAGGACGATCAGCGCACGACCGGCGTCGGCCACCGCAGCTACCTCTCAAATAGCGTACCCTGCCCGGCGACCGGCGCGGCCGGCGGCTGCTTGCCGACGTGCGCGTAGGCCTCGCGCGTGACGCGACGTCCGCGCGGCTCGCGCGCGATGAAGCCGATCTTCAGCAAGTACGGCTCGACGATCTCCGACAGCGTCTCGGCGTCGTCGTTGATGGTGGCGGCCACCGCCTCGATGCCCACGGGTCCGCCACCGTAGACGTCCATGATGGCGCTCAGGAACTTGTGGTCCAGGCGATCGAGGCCGCGCTCGTCCACGCCCTCGCTGTTGAGCGCGTCGCGGGCGACGCCGGCCGTGATGGCGCCGTCGGCCTTCACCTGCGCGTAATCGCGCACCCGGCGCAAGAGCCGGTTGGCGATGCGCGGCGTGCCGCGCGACCGGCGGGAGATCTCGCGCGCGCCCGCGGCATCGACGCGCGCCTCGAGAATCGACGCCGACCGGGTGACGATGCGCGTGAGCTCGTCGTCCGAGTAGAAGTCGAGGTGGTGGAAGATCCCGAAGCGCTCGCGCAGCGGCGCCGACAGCATGCCCGGACGCGTGGTGGCCGCTACCAGCGTGAACGGACGCAGCCGGTACTCCAGCGTGCGAGCGTGGAGGCCCTTTTCCATGATGAAGTTGACGATGAAGTCCTCCATCGCCGGATAGAGCAGCTCCTCGACGATGCGCGGCAGGCGGTGGACCTCGTCGATGAACAGCACGTCGTTGGGATCGAGCTTGGTGAGGATTCCCATGAGATCGCCGCCCCGCTCGATGGCCGGCCCCGCCGTCGCCGTCAGCTTCGTCCCCATCTCGTTGGCGATGATGCCGGCCAGCGTGGTCTTGCCCAGGCCGGGCGGCCCGTAGAGCAGCACGTGGTCCACGCACTCGCCCCGCTGCCGGGCCGCCGCCACCGATACGCGGAGGCTGCCGACGGCCTGGTGCTGGCCCACGTACTCGTCGAACGTGCGCGGCCGCAGCGCGCGCTCGAAGGGCGCCTCGTCCGGCGCCGCCGCGCGACTGAGGATGCGGCTCTCGTCGGCGGTCACGCTCATGTCCTCTTCGCCGCCGCCTGGCTGCGATAGATCTCGTCGAACAGCTCCTCGGGCGTCGTGATCGTGGGACGCCGGCGGAGCGCGTCGGTGATGAGCTGCGACGCCTCCGACGGACGATGGCCGAGCTGCTTGGTGAGGATTTCCCAGACCATCTCGCGCAGCCCCTCCGCATCGGGCGTGATGGGGCTCGTGGCCGGCGCCTCGGCCGGCGCGTCCTCGCGTGCGAGCGCGAACTTGGCGACCTTGGCCTGAAGCTGCGCCACGATGTTCTTGGCCTTCTGAGGTCCGATGCCGGGCAGCGCGCGCAGGTATTTCTCGTCCTGGCGCGCGATGGCCGCGGCGAGCTCGGCGACCGGTGCGGCGAGCGCACGCGCGGCGATCATCGGCCCGATGTCCTTCACCGTGATCAGCCGCTCGAAGAATTCCTTGTCCAGGTCCGAGGTGAAGCCGATCAGCACGGGGCGCGGCTGATCGCGGGTGGCGTGATAGTAGATGACCAGCGCGAGCTCGCTGGCCTTGTCGCCACTCTCGGCGTGCGCGCCCTCGAGCGCGCGCAGCGCGATCGGCGGCAGGAACACCTCGTAGCCGACGCCCCCGACCTCCAGAATGATGCGGTCCTCGAGCCGCCGGCGCAGACGTCCGCTCAGTGTGGCGATCACGCCAGACGTCCTCCTGCCCGCGCGAGCCCGGTGAGCGCCAGCGCGAGCGCGTCCGCCACGTGGCTCGGCCGCGGCGCCGCGGGCAGACGCAGCAGCCGGCGCACGCTCTCCTGCATCTGCGCCTTCGACGCCGTCCCGTGCGCCGCGATCGCGCGCTTGACCTCGGCCGGCGCGAGCGCCAGCACCGGCACCTTGTGCTGCTCCGCGGCCAGGCAGATCACGCCGCGCGCGTGGGCCATGAGCAGCGCCGTGCGCGGAAAATTGTATTCGGCGTAGAGGTCCTCGATGACGACGTTGGACGGCGCGTGCTCGGCGAGCAGACGGTCGACGCCGTCGTAGATCTGTTGCAATCGCGCTTCGAGCGACCGCTCGCCGTCCGTGACGATCACGCCGCTCACGACGACGAGGGCGGTGGTCGGGCCGGGCTCGATGAGCCCGTAGCCCGTCGCGACCAGGCCGGGGTCGATGCCGAGGAGGCGCTGGCTACGCAGCCGAGATGGCCTCGAGGACCTCGTCGGGAATGTCGTAGTTCGCGTAGACGGACTGTACGTCGTCCAGCTCCTCCAGCGCCTCGATGAGCTTCACCACCGAAACCGCATCCTTGCCTTCGACCCGCACCGTTGACTGCGGGACGTAGGTGACCTGTCCTTCGGTGATCGGCACACGGCCCCGCGACAGCGCGTCGCGCACCGCGTCCATTTGAGCAGGCGCCGTCGTGATCTCAAAGACTTTTTCCGCGCGACGCACGTCGGCGGCGCCCGCATCGAGCGCCTTCTCGAGCAGATCGTCCTCGGAGATCTTGTCCGCGTCCACCGAGATGATGCCCTTGCGCTCGAACATCCACGCGACAGCGCCAGAAGCGCCCATGTTGCCGCCGAACTTCTCGAATGTGTGTCTGAGCTCCGGTCCCGTCCGGTTTCGGTTATCGGTCAGAACGCTGATCATCACCGCGACACCGCCCGGCGCATAACCCTCGTAGGTGATCTCTTCGTAGGACTCGCCCGGGAGCTCGCCGGTCCCCTTCTGCACCGCCCGCTTGATGTTGTCCTGCGGCATGTTCACTTCTTTGGCGGACTCGATCGCCGCCTTCAGCCGCATGTTGCCCTTCGGATCGCCGCCGCCGTTCTTGGCGGCGACGGTGATCTCGCGAAGGATCTTGGAGAAGAGCTTGCCGCGCTGGACGTCCGCCTTGCCCTTCTTGCGCTTGATCTGCGACCACCGGGAGTGCCCTGACATCGCCCTTACCCTCTTTCGTTCGAGAGTGCGGCCTTGAGCCGCTTCACCCGCTCCAGGCGCCGCGCGCGCCGCGCCTGCGCCGCCTGTCCGCGCCGCCGCTCGCCCTCGGTGCGCGGCGTGAACGGCCGGCACGGCTGCGGACGCAAATCGCCCCCGAGGTGCACGTAGGTCAAGTACGCCGTGCACGCGTGGCGTACCTCACCGCTCCACGGCTGCTCGGCGAGCACCTTGACGCCCACCTCCACCGACGACGTTCCCACGTAATTGAGCCCCGCCTTGAACGTCAGCACCTCGTGCGTGTAGATCGGCGCGTAGAAGTCCATGGCGTCCAGGCACGCCGTCATGACCAGCCCCCGGCAGTAGCGCATCGAGAGGATGCCGCCCGCCTCGTCGAGCTCCATCAGCATCTTGCCGGGGAACATCATGTTGCCGAAGAGCGCGTCCTCGGGCAACACCGATCGCGCCGACTCGAAGCGCCACTGGAACTCCTCATTCGCCGCCGTGTCCACGTCCTTGACGCGCGTCGCCTTCTCCGCGAAGCGCGCGAGCCGGTGCTCGCGCCGCGCGCGTGCCGCCTCCACCAGCGCCGTCTCCGCGGCGTCGCGCGGCTCGATCTTGACACCGACCGGACGCGGCCGCGCGTGGGCGTCGACGCTGACGAAGACGAGGTGTGAGTTCAACGTCACCGCGCGCGCGCCGGTGCTCACGTTCTCGGACCACACGCGCACGCCCACCTCGAGTGACGACGTGCCGATGTACTCCACGCGCGCGCGCAGGATCGCGATCTCGCCGACCTTGACGGGGTGCAGGAAGTCGATGTCGTCCATGGCGCCGAGCACCACCGTGCCGCGGGCGACGCGGGCCGCGGCCATGGTGCCGGCCTGGGTGATCCACTGCATCATGCGGCCGCCGTGGATCTGCCCAGGCGCGCCCGCGTGCTCCGGGAACACCCACTGGATCGTCTCGGTAACGGTCTCGGCGATCGATGGCATGAACACGAGCGCCCCCGGGAGCGGATCGTTTCGGGGGCGCCGGGTTCGTTCTAGCACGGCGGCGTGGCGGCGCGCAAACGCGCCGCCGACCGCCGCCGCAAGGCTACGAGCGGGAAGAGACGGGGTGATCCGGCGCGCCCGGCTGCCGGATTCGATCGGCCACGGCGCGCACGCGATCACCGCCCTCGCCGCTGCGCACGGCCGCCTGCTCGGCGATCCGCACGGCCAGCAGCGCGGCATCCCGGTCCCCGAGACGTGCGAAGCCGTCGGCGGCGTAGAGCGCGCCGTCCACCGAGCCCTCGGCGCGCGCACGGAACAGCGCGATGAGGAACAGCTCGCGCGCCGTCGGCTTGGACTCGCGTATCCGGTCGGTCGCGACGGCCAGGCGCAGCTCGGCGTCGGCGACGTGCGCGGGACCGCGCCAGCCGCGCGAGCGCAGCGCCAGCTCGCGCGCCTGCTTCCACGCCTGCGCCGCGGCAACCAGATCGTTGCGACCGAGCGCCTCGTCCATGGCCGCCAGCGCCGCGATCCGCTGCGGATCGCGCGCGTCGGCCGCGCGGCTACGGGCGCCGGCGATGCTCGAAAGCGCGACGAGGCCCGAGATCATGACCGCGAAGACGATGACGATTCTCGCTGTGCTGCGCATCATGGCCTCCAATTCGGCGAATCGGTCGCCGCCTGCTGAGGCAACGCCGATGCCAAACCGCGTCGCCGTGAGCGCCCGGAATTTGGCGGGTTTTTCACGACCCGCTCGAGAGCGGCCGGGCCGTTTGCCCGATCCATCGTCAGCGGTGCGGGCGTCGCGCCAGAGCGTCAGGTCCGCAGGCGCGGGTCGAGCAGATCGCGCAGACCGTCGCCGAGCAGGTTCACGCCGAGCACCGCAAGCAGCAGCGCGGCGCCGGGAAAGACGGCGACCCAGGGCGCGTTGGCGAGGAAGGTCTGACCGTCGGCCAGCATGGCGCCCCAGGAGATCGTCGGCGACTGCGCGCCGAGGCCCAAGAACGACAGCCCCGCTTCGGCGACCATGTTACCGCCGACACCGATGGTGGCGGCCACGAGCAGCGGCGCCAGCGCGTTCGGCAGCAGATGCCGCAGCATGATCGTGCGGTGACCGCCGCCCAGGGCGCGTGCCGCCTGCACGAAGTCGCGTGTCTTGAGCGACAGCACCTCGCCGCGCACGACGCGCGCGACGGTCGTCCAGCCCAGGGCGACGAGGACGATCACGACTTTGTCGAGCCCCGGCCGCTCGAAGACGGCGATGAGGCCGATCGCGAGCACGAGCGAGGGAAAGGCCATCACGACGTCGGTGACGCGCATGAGCGCGGCGTCGATCGGTCCGCCGAAATAGCCGGCGATCAGGCCGATCGCACAGCCGAGCACGACGACGAGCGCCTCGACGCCGACGCCCACGGCCAGCGAGACGCGGCCGCCCCACAGCACGCGCGACAGCACGTCGCGGCCGAGGGCGTCCGTGCCGAGGGGATGGCGTGCGCTCGGTGGATCGAGCGTCGTGCCACCGCCGCCGGCAACGGCGTGCGGGTCCTCGGGCGCGAGGACGGGCGCCAATACCGAGACGGCCGCGAACATCGCGACGAGGATCGCGCCAACGACAAATCCGGCGTGCCGCTGCGGCCTACGCGCGGGCGGCATCGCGCATGCGCGGATCGATCGCGAGATAGGCCAGGTCGACGAGCAGATTGCCGAGCACGTAGACCAGCGCGAAGAGCAGCACCGCGCCCATCACGACGGGCAAGTCGCGCTGGCCGACGGCCGCCACCAGCAGCCGTCCGACGCCCGGCCAGGCGAACACCGTCTCCGTCAGCGGCGCCCCGACGAGCAAATCGGCCAGTCCGATGCCGATCACGGTGATCACGGGCACCAGCGCGTTGCGCAGCGCGTGCTTGCCGAGGACGGCCCACTCGGACAGTCCCTTGGCGCGCGCCGTCGCCATGAAATCCTGACGCACGACCTCCAGCAGGCTGGAGCGCGTCATGCGCGCCACCGTGCCCGTGTGCAGCGCACCGAGCGTGAACGCGGGCAAGATCAGGTGGCGGAGCGCGCCGTCGCCGTAGCCAGAGACGGGCAGCCAGCCGAGTGTGACCGCGAAGACGAGCGCCAGCATCATCCCCAGCCAGAACACAGGGGTCGAGATCCCGAGCACGGCGAGCGCCATCAAAACGTGATCGAGCGCCGAGCCCGCACGCACGGCGGCGAGCGCGCCGATGGCGACGCCGAGGACGATCGAGATGAGCGTCGCCGCGATCGCGAGCTGCGCCGTCGCGGGCAGGCGCTCGACGAGGACGTCGCCGACGGGGCGTTGCTCGCGAAACGACTCACCGAGATCGCCGCGCGCCAGACGCGCGAGCCACGCGACGTACTGCACGGGCAGCGGCCGATCCAGCGCGTACTCGCGGCGCACGCGCTCCAGCGTCTCCGGATCCGCACGCTGCCCCATCGCCGCGCGCGCGGGATCGCCGAGCGCGATCGCGTTCAGCGCGAAGACGAGGATGGTGATGCCGAGGACGACGGGGACGAGCGCGGCCAGGCGCGACGCGATGGGGCGCAGCAGTCCCATATCGCGGTCGAGTGTATCGTGCGCGCCGCGACGAGCCGCCGCTAGCGCTCGAGCCAGACCTTGCGCAACGGCGCCAGGAACTCCGGCGCCGTGGACTGCGGGCTGCGCTCCAGGCCCTTCACCTGCGGCTTGATCAGGCCGCGGCTGGCGTAATGGTAGAGCGAGATCCACACGGCGTCGTCGACGATCATCTGTTCCGCCGCCTGATAGCGCTTCATCCGCTCGGGACCGGGCGCCATCGTGTCGGCCTCGTCCAGCAGGCGATCGACGGCGGCGTTGCGATAGCGCGACGTGTTGCCAGGGGCGCCGACATTGCGGCTGTGAAACAGCACAGTCAGGAAGTTCTCCGGATCCGGATAGTCCGCGATCCAACCCTGGCGAAAGAAGCCGGCGCTGCCGTCGTCGACCAGCTTGATGTGCGCCGCCCAGTCCAGACGCCGCAGCTCCAGCGCGACACCGATCTCCTTGAGCTGCGCCTGCAGGAGCTCGGCGATGCGCTGGTTGGCGTCGCTGGTATTGAAGTGATAGGCGAGCGTGCCCAGTCCGCGCCCGCCGGGAAACCCCGCGTCGGCCAGGAGCTTGCGCGCGCGCTCGCGGTCGAGCGGCAGACGCTTGGCCGTCGCCGTCCAGCCCGAGAGCACCGGTGGCACGATCCCCGACGCGGGCGTCACGCAGCGCTCGAGCAGGCGCTCCACGATGATCGACGGATCGATCGCGTGCGCGATCGCGCGGCGCACGCGGACGTCGGTGAACGGCGCGCGCTCGACGTTGAAGCGCAGCGCGCTCGTGCCGAGCGTCGGCCAGATGCCGACGTCGCCCTTGAGCTTGGGATCGGCCTGCACGGCCTGGCAGCGCCCCGTGGGGATGTCGCTGACGTCGAGCTGGCCCGCGACGTACTCGTTGAAGCGCGTGGCCTCAGCGGGAATGACGCGGAACACCACGCGCTCGACGTGCGCCGGTCCGCGGAAATGCTCGGCGAAGCGCTCCAGCACCACCTGGTCGTCGCGGCGCCACGAAACAAAACGGAACGCGCCGGTGCCGACGGGGTGGCTAGCGAACCCGGCGCCGCGCTTGTCCGCCTCCTCGCGCGGGACGATGGACGCCGCGTCGTACGCCACGAGGTGTAGGAACGGCGCAAAGGGCCGGTCGAGCCGCAGCTCGACGGTCGCGTCGTCGACGGCGCGCACGCCGGGGATCTCAGCCGTGGCGCCCTTGATGAAGTCGCGCGCGCCAACGAGCTTCTCGAAGACCCACGGTCGTTTGCCACGCGCGGCGCGCTCGAACGAGTACTTCACGTCGGCCGCGCGCACCTCGCGCCCGTTGTGGAACTTCGCGCCGCGACGCAGGTGGAAGGTATACGTGCGCTGGTCCGCCGAGATGGTCCAGCGCTCGGCCAAGGCGGCCGCGGGCACGAGCGTGTCGTCGAGCTCGAGCAGCGCGTCGAAGACCTGGCGGATGACCGCGGAGGACGTCAGATCGGTAGCATGTGCGGGATCGAGCGTCGGCGGATCGGAAACAAAGACCATGCGCAGCGTACCGCCCGGCCTGGGCGCGGCGCCGCCGCCGGCGACCGCGGCGGTGACGAGCGAGAGGACGAGCGCAGCGGCCAGCGCCGCGCGCGTCACGATCCGGGCTCGAGGCTGACCGTCGTGAGCTTGTGCAGGCCGGTCGGGTGCAGCCGCAGATTGCGGACTTCGGGCCGCGTCACGCCCCATACGAGCCGCACGTAGATCGGAATCCACGGCATGTCCTCCGCAAGCAGCGCCTGCGCGCGCTGATAAAGCCGGGCGCGCTCGACGCGCGAGGACAGCTGGCTGGCGCGGATCAAAACATCGTCCAGGCGGGGGTTGCGATAGAAGGAGAAATTGCGCGCGAGGGCGCCCGGACGCGCGCCCTCACTGGTGGACAGCGGGAAGAGCAGCAGATGCGGATCGCCGCCGGTGACCGCCGCCTCGGCGAGCGCGATCTCGTGCGCCCCCGCCTGATGCGCCTGGTGCACGGCCTCCGGCGTCTGTAGCTGCACGCGCACCGGGATGTCGGCGGCACCGAGCATCGTCGCGATGGCCTCGGCGACTTTGGGGACGTTCACGCCCGAGGTGTCCGAGGACGCCAGCACGGCGGCCGTTGCGCCGTTCGGCCACGCCCCCTGCGCCAGGAGCGTGCGGACCTGAGTGCGCGTGCCGCCGAGCACCGGCCCACCCTCGCGCCGCGCCCAGACGCCTGGCGGCAGGAACGACTGGAGCGGAACCGCAGCGCGATCGAGCGCCACGGCCAGCCCCGCGGGATCGAGCGCGCCCGCGACGGCCTGGCGCAGAGGCTTGCGTGCGAATGGCTCCTTCTCGGTCTGGAACGCGAGGTAGCCGACCCGCAGTCCGGGCAGCGACAGTGCGCGGTCGGCGCGACGCGGCGCACCGGCGGGGAACCAGATGTCCAGCGCGCGCGCGTCCATCTCGGCCTCGGCGTGCTCGTCATTGCCGACCTCGAGGAAGACGATCCGCTCGGAGCGCGGCGCTCCGGCCCAATGGCCCGGCACCGCCTCGAGCGCCATTCGGCCCGGCGAGGCGTCAACCACGCGGTAGGGACCCGTCCCGATCAACCGAGTGCTGCCCTCGGGCTGGCTCACGGCGCGCGCGACGGCCAGCGCCGGATGTGCGAGGACCGTCAGCAAGGGTGCGTAGGGTTGGACGAGAACGATATGGACCGTGCGTGCGTCGGTCGCCCGCACCTCCTTGATGACGCCGGGAACGCCGCGCAGCAGCGCCGCCCACCCGGCCGGCGGCGCCGCGGGGTCGGCCTTGAGACTGCGGCCGAAGCTCGCCACGACTTCGGCGGCCGTCAGCGGCGCACCGTCGGCGAACCTTACACCTTCACGAAGCCCGAAGGTCCAAGTCAGCCCGTCCTTCGAGACCGCCCAGCGCGTCGCGAGCGCGGGCTCGATGTCGGTCGAGCCTTCGCGGTACGCGACGAGCGTGTCGAACACATGGCGCGCGATGAGCGGCGTGGCGCCTTCAACCGCGGCTGCCGGCTCCAGCGTCGCAGGCACGCCCGCCACACCGACACGTAATTCCTTCCGTGCTTGTGCCGAAACGGGAACTGTCCACAGCAGCGAGAAAAGCGGGCACGCGAGCAGCGCGGTGATGAAGAAGCGGGCGCGAAGCATCTTCGACAGCGACATTACCGTCTTCTTATACGGTGGAACCTGTGCTGCACGCCACCCGTTTCGAGGCAAATGAAACGCTGCCAGTGCGGTACGGAACTTGCTCTTGACACGAGCAGCGCGTGACGGCGCGGGTGCGGCGGAGACGAGCCGTCGCGGGTGGCGAAAAGCGCGAAGAATCGCGCACGTGAAACGCCGCCAAAGGACCTGACAACCTTGACTTTCTTTTTTACAGCCGCCTATACTCGATCAGCATTTCAGCCGATCGAGCGAGGGCGGTGCACGAAGAGTCAAGAGAGAAGGGATGGACTATGAAGGAGTTCGACAAAAAGAGTAGCCCAGGTCGTGAGGGCTTCTCGAAGTTCCTTCCCGCCTCTATGTCCGACTCGAGCACGCGCCGTCGCCTCACCGAGTACGAGATCCAGGTGCAAGACCTCCAGGCATACGTTCGCTCGCTCGAAGCCGAGACCGTGCACCTGCGCAAGAAGCTCGAGGACACGCCGAAGGACTTCATGGTGATCGAGAACAAGCTGCGCGAGGCCAATCGTCAGCTCGTGCAGGCCTTCAATCAGAACGAGAAGCTCGTCAACGCCCTCTACGAGGCGCGGGAGCAGATCACCGCGCTCAAGGAAGAGGTCGATAAGCTCTGCGCGCCGCCGTCGACGTACGGCGTCTATCTGTCGGTCAACGACGACGGGACCGTCAACATCCTGGCGCAGGGCCGCAAGGTCAAGGTGAACCTGCATCCCTCGATCAAGCCGGAGACGATCAAGCCCGGCCAGGAGCTCGTGCTCAACGAAGGGCTCAACGTCGTCGAGACGGCGGGCTACGAGGTGCAGGGTGACGTCGTCATTCTCAAGGAGCAGCTCGATCCCGAGCGCGCGGTGGTGACGCTGCGCGCGGACGAGGAGAAGGTCGGCATCATCGCCGATCCGCTCCGCGCGCTGCGCCTGAAGACCGGCGACCATCTCCTGATGGACGCGAAGTCCGGCTATCTGCTCGAGAAGCTGCCCAAGAGCGAGGTCGAAGATCTCTCGCTCGAGGAAGTGCCGGACATCGGGTACGAGCAGATCGGCGGTCTCGGGACGCAGATCGAGGCGATCAAGGACGCGGTCGAGCTGCCGTACCTCTACGCGGACTACTACAAAGAGCACAAGCTCACGCCGCCCAAGGGCGTGCTGCTCTACGGGCCTCCCGGCTGCGGCAAGACGATGATCGCCAAGGCCGTGGCCAACAACCTCGCCGAGAAGATCTCGGAGAAGCGCGGCGAGAAGATCAAGGGGTTCTTCCTCAACATCAAGGGCCCCGAGCTGCTCAACAAGTACGTCGGCGAGACCGAGCGCAAGATCCGC
>JBKOZH010000091.1:0-13229 GCA_046725765.1 Candidatus Methylomirabilota bacterium
CAGATCGACGACGAGGTCGGAGCCGTAGCTCGTCATCGACTGACCGGCGCCGGCAGGCTCGCGAGGAATTTGCGCCAGACCGCCCAATACTCCGTCCACGTCGCCTTCATGTCGTAGTGCCGGCCGGCCCAGATCGAGTAAAAGGTTTTCGGCTCTGGCGCCGCCTCGAACAGCGCGCGGCCCTGCGCGAGCGGAATCGTCTCGTCGGCGTCGCCGTGAAGGACCAGCAGCGGCGCGTGCAAGTTGGGAATCTTCGCGAGCGAGTCCCAGCGCGTACGAAACATCCAGCCGCCACCGGGCAAGACGGTGGCCGTCATGGCACGGATCGAGAGGAAGGGTGCCTCGAGCACGACGCCGCGGGGCGGATACGCCAGCGCCAGGTCGATGGTGACGGCGGCGCCCAGCGACCGGCCGAAGTAGACGATGTTCTGCGCCGCCACTCCCTCGCGCAGCAGGGCGGAGCGCGCGGCGAGTGCGTCGCGCACGAGACCGGCTTCGGTCGGCGCGCCCTCGCTCTTGCCGTAGCCGCGATAGTCGTAGAGAAATACGCCGACGCCGAGCTGATCCACGAGGAGCCGGGCGATGTCCACGCGCCCGCTGATGTTGCCGGCGTTGCCGTGGGAGTACAGCAGCGTGGTCGGCGTCCGGCCGGGGATCAGCCAGCCGTGAAGCCGCACCCCGTCGGCCGCGGTGAACGCGACGTCGCGAAACGCGAGCCCGACGCTGGACGGAGTGGCGCCCATCGAGCGCGACGGGAAATAGATGAAGCGTGCCTCCACCGATTCTCGGCATCCCGCCAGCGCGCTCGCGAGGACCATCAACATGAGCAGTCGCCGCATCGGCGCCGATTGTAGCGCGGCGCCGAACTCCAAACGGGCGCAGCCGTTACTCGATGACTTGATCCGCTCGCAGGAGCACCGATGGCGGGACCTCCAGTCCGAGGGACCTGGCGGTCCTGAGATTGATCACCAGCTCGAATTTTGTCGGCTGCTCGACGGGAAGGTCGGCCGGTTTGGCGCCTTTCAGGATCCTATCGGTGTAGTCGGCGCCGCGGCGAAACAGCTCGGCGAAGTTTGCGCCGTACGCGAGAAGGCCGCCGCTCTTCGCCTGCTCGGGATTCTGATACATCACGGGAAGCTGCGCGCGGCGAGCGAAGTCGATGACGCGTCCCATATGAGGCTGAAGGATCAGATCGCCGCTCACAATCATTGCGTTGGGTCGCTCGCGCTCTATCGCGACGAACGCCTGCGCGAGCTGGCCGGGATGCGTCACGGGCACCGACTGCATCGTCACGTGCAGGGCGCGAGCGGCACTGCTCGTATCGCGCTCATAAATCCGATTCGCCGGGTTACTTGCGTTCCAGAGAAGTGCGAACTTCGTCAGCCGCGGCATGAATTCTTTGAGCAGCTCGAGCCGTTTCATCGCCGTCTCTGGACCGAGAACCGAAGAGCCGGTCACGTTGCCGGCCGGTCGGGCCAGGCTCTGTACGAGCCCGATGCCGACGGGATCGCCCACTGCGATCATGACGATAGGGATCGCGGTGGTGGCTTCTTTGGCGGCGCGAGTTGCCACCGCCCCAGCGGTGACGATGACCTCGACTTTCATCTCGACCAGCTGCCGGGCCATGACGGAAATCTGCTCGGGCTTTCCCTCGGGAACGCTGCGTTGCTCCACGACCAGGTTCCGGCCTTCGACGTAACCCAGCTCGGCCAGGCGTTGGTGAAACGGTTCCCAGAGTCCGCTGGGTTGCAGAATCCCAATTCTGCGGACACGTGCCGGCTGCTGCGCCGTGGCGACAACCGGCATGGCGACGATGGCTCCCGCGCCGATGACGAAGGCGCGGCGGTTCATGGTGCGAGGCCTCAAGGTTAGCCGGATGGTAGGCCCGACGTAGGACGTCAGCAAGATCGGACGCCCGTTCCGGCGCCCAGCCCACCCCCGGCCCCGCCATCAGCACAGACCGGTGGCGGCCGCGCGCGCCGCGAGATCGTGGCGATGCATTTGCGCGAAATCCGCAAGCGTTTGCACGGTCCCCCGACGCGCTGTCACGGCGGCCGCCCGAATTCAGCGCGAGGCGCGGACCGCCTCCTAGAGCACCTTCAGCGCGGCGCGAATGAACGCCCACACGTTGCTCGCGCGTCTTTTCGTGTCGATGACGCCGCCGCGAAGGTAGACGCGCCGTGCTCGGGGAGCAGGTCGTGCAAGCATCGCTGTGTCGAGCATCCGGGGATTGACGCGCTCTATGACGGAGTGCTGCAGAAGTCACATGAACTAAAGCGCTTCGGCACGACGATTGCGCTACCGGGTGGGGGCACGAGCCGCTCCGATTTGCCAGTGGAGGCCATGCCCATGCGGGTCCGTCGTCTGATTCTCGCCCTGACCTCGTTGCTCGCTGTCCTGGCATGCACGCTCACGTCGTCGCCAGGACTCGCCGAGGCGCAGGTCGTCTTCGACGACGCCGTCGACTCCGGCTTCCACTGGAACGTCACCTCGGTCACCACGCCCGGGTTCGTCGTGGGCACCGGCGTCAATCGCGCCGCGATGATCATGGTCGCCATGAGCGCCAACAACGCGACGAACATCACGGCGAGCCTGGGCGGTGTCCCCGGCACGCTCGTCGCCGGCAGCGACTCAGGCACGACCGCGTCCATCCGCACGCTGATCTTCCAGGTTATCAATCCGCCGTCCGGCGCGCAGACGGCGACGGTGTCGTGGACGACCGCCATGCACGCCGACGTCGGTGTCATCACCGTCACCGGCGCCGATCAGATGGGTCCGGTCACGAACGGCCGGTTCACCGCCTTCAACGCATCACCGGCCGCGGCAACGTCGCTGACCATCCCAAGCAGTCCGGGCGATCGCACCGCGAGCATCGGCTTCACGACCAACGACTGGGTGTCTTCGAACCAGACGATCGTTTGGGGGCCCGACTCGTCCTCGGTCCAGGGCGACATCGGCGCAGGGACGGGAAACACGACACACACGTGGACGGGCCCGTACGCGGGGACGCGCAGCGTGTCGGGGGCGAACTTCCGTGCCGCGGCGTCGGGAGGCCCAGCGGACTTCACGGTGAGCGCGTCGCCGGCCAGCCAGACCGTCGCGCCGGGCGGGAGCACGTCATACTCGCTGACCTTCAACCGCACGGGCAATTTCAGCGGCCTGATCGCGCAGAGCGTGAGCGGGCTGCCGTCAGGCACGACGGCGACGTTCACGCCGAATCCCGCCAGCGCGTCGTCGACACTGTCGGTGACGACGACGGGCAGTACGCCGCCGGGGAACTACACGGTCACGATCACTGGTCAGAGCGGCGATCTGACGAGGACCACCGCAGTCGGGCTCACCGTCGGCACGGCCCCCGCCCCGTCGCAGACGCTGGAGTTCGACAACGCCGTCGACTCGGGCTTTCGCTGGAGCGTCACCTCGGTGACGACTCCCGCGTTCGTCGTGGGCAGCGGCGCCAATCGCGCCGCGATGATCATGGTCGCTATGAGCGCCAACAATGCGACGAACATCACGGCGAGCCTGGGCGGTGTCCCGGGCACGCTCGTCGCCGGCAGTGACTCGGGTACGACCGCGTCCATCCGCACACTGATCTTCCAGGTCATCAATCCGCCGTCCGGCGCGCAGACGGCGATGGTGTCGTGGACGACCGCGATGCACGCGGACGTCGGTGTCATCACCGTCATCGGCGCCGATCAGACGACTCCGGTCACGAACGGCCGATTCGTCGCGTTCAACGCGGCACCCGCGGCGGCGACGTCCCTCACGCTCCCGAGCAGTCCCGGCGATCGCACCGCGAGCATCGGCTTCACGACGAACGACTGGGTGTCTTCGAACCAGACAATCGTCTGGGGGCCCGACTCGTCCTCGGTCCAGGGTGACATCGGCGCAGGAGCCGGGACCACCACGCACACGTGGACGGGCCCGTACGCGGGCACGCGCAGCGTGTCGGGCGCGAACTTCCGCGCCGCGGCGTCGGGAGCCTCGCCGGACTTCACGCTGAGCGCCTCGCCGTCGAGCCAGAGCGTCGTCGCGGGCAACTCGGTGAGCTATACGGTGAGCATCAGCCCCACGGGCGGCTTCAGTGATCCGGTCACGCTCAACGTAAGTGGTCTGCCCGCGGGGGCCACGGGGAGCTTCACCCCGAATCCCGCGAACACGTCATCGACGTTGTCGGTGGCGACGACGAGCAGCACCGCCGCCGGTGCGTACACGGTGACGATCACCGGCGTGAGCGGCAGCCGGACGCGTACGACGACGGTGACGCTCACGGTGACTTCGCAGGTCTCACCGGACTTCACGCTCAGCGTCTCATCCTCGGTCCAGACGGTGCCCGCTGGCGGTACGGCGAACTACGGGATCATCAACATCGCGCGGACGGGCGGCTTCAACGATCCGGTCACGTTCAGCGTGAGCGGGCTGCCGTCGGGCGCCGTGGCCACGTTCCACCCGAACCCCGCCAGCGTGTCGTCGTCGTTGTCAGTGGGGACATTCGGCGGCCCCGCCGCTTCATACACGCTGACGGTCACCGGCACCGGCGGCGGCATCACGCGCACCCTGCAGCTGACCCTCCAGGTGACCAACGCGGACTTCTCGCTGAGCGCGTCGCCCGCGAGCCAGACCGTCATGGCCGGCGCCGGGACGAGCTATACGGTGACGATCACCGGCATGAACGGCTGGGACAACTCGGTGAACCTGGGTGTGACCGGGTTGCCTTCGGGCGCGACCGGGACCTTCAATCCCAACCCCGTCTCCGTCAATGCGCCGGCTTCCACGACCTTGTCAGTGACCACACCGGCCAATACTCCGCCGGGCAGTTACACGCTGACGATTGCTGGCAACGGCGTCGGCCTGATTCACACGACGACGGTGACGCTCGTCGTGAATAATCCGGTCACGCCGGACTTCACGGTGAGCGCGTCGCCGTCCAGCCAGACCGTCGCGCCGGGTGAGGGGACGACCTACACGGTGACGATCAACCGGACGGGGGGATTCAGCCTCCTGCTCTCGGGCGCAGTCACCGGGGAGCCGGCCGGCGTCACCACGACCCTTCCCAACGAGCTCAACGGCGTTGCACCTCTGATCGGCGACACGTTTACCGTGAACGTTAGGGTCGCAACCAATACGCCGCCGGGTACGTATCCCCTCACGATCAACGTCTTCCTCGGCGGCACGCTGAGCGGCGCCCAGATGCTGAGGACGACGACCGTACAGCTGACGGTGACTCCGCCGGCGCCGGGCGCGTCGGGCGTGAATTTCGATAACGCCGTCACGTCGGGCTTCCAGTGGAGCGTCACCTCGATAACGACGCCCGCGTTCGTCGTCGGAACCGGCGTGAATCGCGCCGCGATGATCATGGTCGCGATGAGCGCCAACAACGCGACGGGCATTACGGCGAGTCTGGGCGGTGTCCCCGGCACGCTCGTTCCCGGCACCGACACCGGCACGACCGCCTCGATCCGCACGCTGATCTTCCAGGTGATCAACCCCCCGTCCGGTACCCAGAGGGCTACGGTATCGTGGACGACCGCGATGCACGCCGACGTCGGTGTCATCACCGTCAGCGGCGCTGACCAGACGAGACCGGTCACGAACGGCAGAGCCATCGCCTTCAACTCGGCGCCGGCGGCGGCGACGTCGGTGGGCCTTCTCAGCAATGATCCGGGAGATCTGACCGCCAGCATCGGCTTCACGACGAACCAGTGGATATCCACCAACCAGACGCTCACCTGGGGCTCGGCGCCGTCTCCGGTCCTCGGGGACCGTCGTGCGGGTGTGCCGGCGCAGATTGATACGGGTACCTGGGTTGCGACCCACACGTGGACCGGTCCGTACGCTGGCATTCCGCACAGCGTCTCGGGAGCGAACTTCCGCGCAGCTGTTGGACCGTGACGGCTCACCGCGGCGGTCCGGCCTGAGTTGGTGGGCCGAGCCGCCGACAGCTTCTCCGCGGCGGTGGTAGACTTCGGCCACGCAGGCCGCGGCACCACGGAGGAGGAGCGAGCCATGCTCTCACGCGAAGACAACGAGCTGCTGACACGCGTCGATCGCGGCACTCCGATGGGCACGCTGATGCGGCGGTACTGGATCCCGGCGCTGCTCGCCTGGGAGCTGCCGTCGCCGGACTGTCCGCCCGTGCGCGTCAAGCTCCTCGGTGAAGAGCTCGTCGCGTTCCGCGACACGCAGGGTCGTATTGGCCTCGTCGACGAGTTTTGCCCTCACCGCCGCGCGTCGTTGTTCTTCGGCCGCAACGAGGAGTGCGGGCTGCGCTGCGTGTATCACGGCTGGAAGTACGACGTCGACGGGCGCTGCGTCGACATGATGAACGAGCCGGAGAGCCTGCACTTCAAGGAGAAGATCTCGATCGTCTCGTATCCGACCGTCGAGGCCGGCGGCATGATCTGGGCGTATCTCGGCGTATCGGAGCTGCGGCCGCCCGCGCCGGCGTTCGCGTGGACGCAGGCGCCGGCCACGCATCGTCACGTGTCGAAGGTGGTCCAGGAGACGAACTGGCTGCAGGGGCTGGAGGGCGGCGTCGACACCTCGCACGCCCCCATCATGCACCGCGTGCTCAAGGCGGACTCCAAGCGACCGGGCTTCAAGCCCACGCACCCGTTCGTGCGCAGCAAGGCGCCGACGCTCGTGGTCGACGTCACCGACTACGGCTATCAGTACGCAAGCCTGCGTCCGCTCGACGAGACCAACGTGCACGTCCGCACATATCACTTCATCGTGCCGTTCCATCAGATCCGTCCTTCGCAGTCGGAGGGCGGCCACGCGATCATGTCGGGCCACATCTGGGTGCCGATGGACGACGAAAACACCATGGTCTACAACTGGGACTACAGCGAGACCGAGCCGCTGACCGACGACGACCGGCTGGAGCGCCGGCTCGGCAACGGGCCGCTCGACGTGGACCAGGCGACCTTCCGCTCGATCCGCAACCGCCGCAACAACTACATGCTCGATCGCCAGGTGCAGAAGACCGAGAGCTTCACGGGCATCGAGGGCATCAATACTCAGGACCGTGCGGTCCAGGAGAGCATGGGCCGCATCGTGGATCGAAGCCGCGAGCACCTCGGCCCCGCGGACAAAGCAGTAATCCAGGCGCGCCGTCTGCTGTTGCAGGCCGTGAAGACGGTCGGCGAGGGCGGCACGCCGCGCGGCGTCGCCGCCACGGATTACAGTCTGCGCGCCGTCGATGCCGTGTTGCCGCGCGACGCCGATTGGCGTGCCGCGCTCACACCCGAGATCATGGCGGCGCGTATCGAGCAGACGGTCTAGCGCTCCGCCATGAAGAGCATCGACATCCACGCGCACGTCGTGCCGCGCTCGGCGTGGCGCGCCGCCGAGGGCGGCAAAGACTGGTACGGCTACCGGCACGAGCCGGGCGATGGTGTCGGATCCTTCCTCGGCAACGGCAAGCGCATTCCGTTCACCTCACCGAAGGTGCGCTTCACGCCGGAAGAGCGCCTGGCCGACATGGACGAGCAGGGCGTGGACGTGCAGGTCGTCTCCATCCACATGCCCTTCGTCGGCTACCACCTGGATCCCACGCGCGGCCGCGCGCTGGCCCGCGATGTCAACGACGAGATCGCCGGGATGGTCAAGCAGGCGCCGACGCGCTTCGCCGGCCTCGCGACGCTGCCCGTGCAGGACGTCAAGCTCGCCGTGGACGAGCTCGAGCGCGCGGTGACGGTGCTCGGCCTCAAGGGCGCCGAGCTCGACACGCTGGTGAACGGCGAGAACTGGGACGAGCCGAAGTTCCTGCCGCTGTTCAAGGCCGCCGAAGCGATGGGCGCCGTCCTCTTCTTCCATCCGCAGCCGCAGCACAACTTCATGATGGAGCGCGCGAGCCGCTACGGGCTGTTCAACAGCCTGGGCGTCATCGTGGAGGACGCCATCGTCGTCGCCGTGCTGATCCACGGCGGCATTCTCGACGCGTGCCCCAACGTGAAGATCTGCGTCGCCCACGGTGGCGGGCCCGCGTGCTTCGCGATGGGACGCATCGACCGCGCGTGGCAGGGTCTGCCCCCGGCGCGTCGCACGATTCCACGGCCGCCCAGCAGCTATCAGCGGCGGCTGTACTACGACACCGTGGTCGGCAACGAGAAAGCGCTGCGCTTTCTGTTGGACGAGGTCGGCGCCGATCGTGTGGTGCTCGGCAGCGACTGGCCGTTCGTGCCGTGGCATCCCTCACCGGTCGCGTGGGTGCAGGGGCTGGCGTCGCTCAGCCAGCAAGAGAAGGAGCAGATCCTCTGGCGTAACCTCGAGGCGCTGCTGAAGCTCTAGCCCTTCACCTGGACGCCGGCCAGCCGCTCCAGCACCTTGACCACGGCGAGCCCGTCTTCTTTGTTCAGGCCCGCGGCCCGCGCCATCTGGTAGAGCTGCTGCGTGAGGTTGGCCATGAGCAGCGGCACGCCGAGCTGCTTGGCGAACGCCGTTTCGAGCTCCTGGTCCTTGTAGGTGATGTCGACCGTTCCCCCCGGTGAGAAGTCACGCGCGAGGATCTTCGGCACGCCCGTCTCGAACGCGTAGCTCGTGCCCGTGCTGACGCGCACGACGTCGTAGATCGTGCGCGGATCGAGCCCGGCCTTGACGCCGAGCACGAGCGCTTCGGCGACGGCGACGCGGTTGACCTGGATCAGCATGTTGTTGACGAGCTTCATGGCCAGGCCCTGGCCCAGCCCGCCGACGTGAAAGAGCTTGGTGCCCATCGCCGTGAAGAGATCGCGGCACGCCTCGAACGTCTTCGCGTCGCCGCCCGCGATGATCGAGAGCTCGCCGGACGTCGCACGCTCGGTCCCGCCGCTGACGGGCGCGTCGAGCATCGCCACGCCGCGCGCGGCCAGTCGCTCGGCCAGGCGCCGCAGCGCGAACGGGTCGATCGTGCTCATGCAGACGACGATGTGACCACGCGCCGCCGTGTTGACGATCCCCTGCTCGCCCGCGATGACCGACTCGGCCTGCGCGGTCGTCTCGACCATGACGATCGTGCGCTCCGCGGTTGCAGCCACGCGTTCCGGCGAATCCACGACATTCGCGCCGCGCTCGCGCAGGGGCGCGATCTTGGCTGGATCGATGTCGTGAACGACGAGCGAAAAGTCGCGGCGCACGAGGTTGAGCGCCATCGGCCGACCCATGTTGCCGAGCCCGATGAATCCGACTGGTCCCGCCATGGCGCGGAGTATAGCCCGTGGAGACTGAGCGCGCCTGCGCTACTCCCGACGCCTCAGCTTGTTGCCGAGCCACTCGAGCCCCCGGCCGACCGTGTCGACGCTCTTGTCGACGCCGCCGCGGAATTCGTCGACCTCGCCCTTGAACCAACCGCCGACGCAGTCGACGATCCGCTGCTTGCGCGAGCGGGGATCGACCGAGTAGTCACGCTTCAGCGTGGCTTTGAGATTTGAGCAGTCCTCTTTGGCCACGCCGGCGCCGCCGCCATTGCCGAGCGCGTCCGGGCTGGGCGCTGCGACGCCCGGGACGACGGCGCCGGTGCTCTGGTTCGGCGTGGAGGGCGGAACGGCAGCGATCTGCGTGTTGCTGGACGCGACCGGTGCGGATGTCGGCGGCGGTTGCGGCGCCGGCACCGCGCGCGGCGCGTCGGCGGTCGCTGCTCGCTCCGGCGTAGAAACGGTCGGCTGCGCGGTTTCGCGTGGCGTGACCCCTTCGCTCGGCGGCGTGGCTTCACGCGGCGTGACCGTCTCACGCGCTGGCGAAGTCTCACGCGGCGTGGGCGCGTCGCGCGGTGGCAAGGTTTCGCTCGGCGCGATGGCCACCGCGGACGGTGCCGCGGATTCGGCTCGGGGCTCGCCGGTGGGCGCGACGGCTGCAGATTCCGATGCCGATGGCGGCGCGCCGACGGCGGCTAGATCCGCCGGCGCTGGCGATTGCTGCGGAGCGACGGCGCCCGACTCGGTCGGCGATGGCGATTGCTGTGGGGCCGCGATGGCGGCCGATTCAGCCGGCGCCTGTGACGGCGGCGAGGGCTCAGGCGCGACGGTGGGGCGAGGCGTCCGAGCGCGGGCGCGGGTCGTCCGCTGCATCGGCGCGGGTGCCTGCGGTGCCTGCTGAGGCTCTCGCATGTCGGCGGGACGCGCAAAATCCGGCGGCGGCGAGGACTGGACGGGAAACGCGGGAGCGGGGGGCGCCAGCGTCGGAGCCGGCGCCGGCTGCGGCGCGGGTCTCGCGACGTCGGGGGCCTTCTCGCGCTGAGCGGGCCTCGCGACCTCAGCCGGCTTCGTGACCTCGGCGCGCTTCGTCGTCGGGGGCGCGAGCGCCGCGTATCGGGTCGCCAGGCGCTCCTGCGCAAGCCACGCGACCAGGCCCACGGCGACCAGCGCCAGCGCCAACATCACGCCGGCGCGCTTGAGCCACCACCGTCGGCGGAGGGCACGCGCGGCGCGCTCCTCTTGCTCGACGCGCTGACGCCACTGCAGATATCGTTCGAGTCGCTCGCGGTCACTCATGCAGATGCCTCCGCGACTTGGACGCGACGGTGGCGCACCGTCTTCGCCACAGCGGGAATTGTCGAAATCACAATACGAACGTGGTCGTCCGAGCGTTCTCCACCGCGGACGATATCAGACGCGAGAAGCGATCAGAAGAAGAACGTCAGGTTCTTCGCGAGCAGCACGCTCTGGTCGAGGACGATTTTTCGCCGCGCGATCTTGAAGCCGCCGTTCACCCGCCGCAGCACATCCTCGCGCTTGCCGACGAGGATGTCGGTCTCGGTCTCGACGCGGTTGCGATAGACGAGAAAGCGGCTCTTGACCGCGATCTCCGTCGGGGACGCCGTGCCGGTGATCTGCACGTTCGTCACCATGTGGCAGATGCGCGAGGGAGGCTCTTCCGCCCAGTGAATGCCGGTGAGGATCTGGCGCACCCGTCGCGTGAGCGTGTCCTTGCCCTCGTCGAACCAGCTCACGTCCGCGCCCTCGCGCGTGAACTCGCGCTCGCTCTCGTCGTGCGGCACGTTGCGCCGCATCGGCATGAAGTACCGGACGTCGTCGGTCAGGAGATCGAGCCACTCTTCGTACCGCCGCTCGTCGAGCAGCTCGGCCTCGTGGTAGAGAAACTCCTCGACCTCGGCGCGGAGCAGCAGCCGGTCGACGTCACTCATACGAGACCGTCCCAGCTGGACGCTTCCATGAACTGCCGCCAGCGGCGGTAGAAGCCGCGCTGGTTGTGCTCGCTGGCGTTGGCGTGCGTGACGTCGGTGATCGCGCCAGGCAGCTTCAGGCCGTGATCCTCGAAAGCGCGCGTCGACCGTCCCAGACCCATCTCGTAGTTATACGGATGCTGGCGCGCGATCGTGCCGCGAGACGCCTTGTGCGCGTAGTTCCAGTTCTCCATGTCGTCCTGCTCGGTCAGCCCCGACGGCCCCGAGTAGCGGATGTAGTAGTGGCGCAGAAAGTCCTTCACCTCCGGCGGCGCGTCGGCGTCGACGAAATACCAGCGCCACACCTCCGTCTGATGCGGGCCGCGCGGATGCCAGACGGCAAGCGTGCGCGGCTGCCGCGCCAGCGGCGACGTGTTCGGAAACATCGTCCCGGGGCCGCCGAAGAGCCGCCACGCGTCGCCCCGGCGGCGCTGGCGGTCCTCCTCGCAGCGCCGGAAGTAGTCGGCGACGACCGGCGCGTCCTGATACGCGGGCGCCAGCGGCGCATCGTGCGGGCGCAAGAACGCGATCATCGAATGGCCGAGCTCGGGAAACGAGACGTCGAGCCAGCGCGCCTGGTTGCGCTCGCCCATGTCACGCCGGCCCTGGCCGCTGGGACCGATGCCGACCATGTCCACCGAGCGGTGGCTCACACCGTGATAACGGTCGCCGGAGAAGTTCTCGGCGGGGAATTTCCAGTTACACGGGATCAGCCACTTGTGGATGCCGCCGATCGCCTCGGTGCCGCCCTCGCGCCCGTCCCACGCGTCGAGCAGCAGATCGAGATAGAGCTTGTAGCCGCCGATGTAGTCGAGGAACGACGGCGCCGTTCGATCCCAGGTCGCCCAGACGGTGCTCTTGTAGACCTCGACGCGGGCGACCTCGATCAGCCCCCACTTGGAACGGTCGAGCTGCTCGCCGTACGCGTCGCGCGCGAACGGGACGCCGACCAGCGCGCCGTCGGTCGCGTAGCTCCAGCCGTGATACGGACACTGGAACTCGACGGTATTGCCCTCGTCGTAGCGGCACACCTTCATGCCGCGATGCCGGCACGAGTTCAGGAACACACGGATGCGGCCCGCCCGGTCGCGGCACAGGATCACGGACTCTTCACCCATCGACGACACCAGGTAATCGCCGGGCTTCGCGACCTGGCTTTCGTGGCCGATGAACAGCCACGCGCGCGCGAACACCTGCTCCTGCTCGCGCCGGTAGATCTCTTCGTTGACGAAGATCTCCCGGCTGATGATCCCGCGCTCGACGTCGACCAGGCCGTTGTGCTTGCCGCCGTTCGTCACATCCATGTGTGCCCCCCGCGCACGCGTCGGGTCGATCCGAGGTGGCGGCTATGCTAGCATCCCCTGCACTCACGCCGCAGGCGGCGGCCGAAAGGCAAAGGACCATGACGACGACACCGCGCTCGCGCATCATCCCGGCCGCTGACATCGGCTGGCAGGAGTTCCGTCCCGGCATCAGCTTCAAGATTCTGTGGGAGGACCCCGCGTCGAAACGGCGCGCGCAGATGACGCGCTTCGCGCCCGGGGCGCGGCTTTCGCAGCACCGCCACGTCGGCGACGAGCTCATCTACGTCATCGAGGGCGCGCTGACCGACGAGGCCGGGACGGTGAGCGCCGGCAACGTCGTGTATCGCCCGAACGGCTGCATTCACAACGTCTCGACGCAGAACGGCGCGACGGCTCTCGCCGTGCTCACGGGCGACATCGAGATGACGGAGGACGCGGGCGGGGCAATACGCTCGCAGATCATGACGATCAGCGACCTGCCCTGGATCGACGCACGCCCGGGCGTGCGTCAGAAGCGGATCTGGGAGGACAAGGCCACCGAGCGTCGCGCGCTGCTCGCGCGCTTCGAGCCGGGCGCCACGCTGCCGCCGCATCGTCACGTCGGCGACGAGCTGATCTACCTCGTGGAAGGCGCCAACGCCGACGAATCCGGCGTCGTCGCGACGGGCAATCTGAACTACCGCCCCAATGGGTGCGTCCACAGCGTGACCACGCAGCACGGCGCGACGGTCCTGGCCGTCGTCTGGGGCCGCACCGAACCCATC
>JBKOZH010000231.1:0-6772 GCA_046725765.1 Candidatus Methylomirabilota bacterium
GCGCCGTATCGCGCGGTGTGCGACTGCCGTAAGCCCGCGCCGGGGCTCTTACAGCGGGCGGCGGCGGAGCTGCAGCTGGATCTCGCCGCCTCGACGATGATCGGCGACAAGGCGAGCGATCTCGTTCCCGCGCGCACGGTCGGCGCGCGCGCGGTGCTCGTGTTGACCGGCTACGGCCGCGGCGAGTGGGAATACCGGCGCGCGGAATTTGCCGTGGCGCCCGACCACGTCGCCGACGATTTGCTCGGCGCGGTCGACTGGGTGTTGGCGCCATGAGCGCGCGGCTGCGCGGGCTGGTCGACGGCTTTGCCGGCAAGACGCTCGTCGTCGTCGGCGACCTCATCAGCGACGAATACCTCTACGGCAAGCCCGCGCGGATCTCGCGCGAGGCGCCGGTGCTGATCCTGCGCTTCACCGAGCGCGAGGTGAGCCTTGGCGGCGCCGCGAACGCCGCGCACAACGTGCACGCGCTCGACGCCCGCGTCATGCCCGTCGGCGTCGTCGGCAAGGACGCGGCGGGAGACGAGCTGCTGGCGCTCTTCCACGGCGCCGGCATCCCGACGGACGGCATCGTCACCGAGACGGCGCGCGTGACGCCGGTCAAGACCCGCATCATGGCCGGCGGATACCAGGCGACGCGCCAGCAGGTCGTGCGGCTGGATCGCGAGCCTGCGCAAGAGCTGCAACCGATTACCGAAGACGCACTGCTCGCGCGGCTCACGTCATTGGCCGCGCGCGCCGACGCGATCGTCGTGTCCGATTACGGCTACGGCACCGTCACGCCCCGTGTGTTCGAGCGGATCCGCTCGATCGCGCGGCGCACCGGGACCGTGATCACCGTTGACAGTCGCTACAGCCTGCTGCGCTTCACCGGTGTCACCGCGGCCACGCCCAATGAGGCCGAGCTGGAACACCTCGCCGGCGGCTCGGCCGACGACGAGCGCGAGGTGGAGAAGGCGGGGCGACAGGTGCTCGAGCGGCTCGATGCGCGCTTCCTGCTCGTCACGCGCGGCAGCCGGGGCATGGCGCTGCTCGAGCGCGACGGCGCGACGACGTTCATTCCCGTGCACGGCACCGATGAGATCGCCGACGTGACCGGCGCCGGCGACACCGTCATCAGCGTCTTCACGCTGGCCCTCGCCAGCGGCGCGCCGGCGCTGGACGCGGCGACGCTCGCGAACGTAGCCGGCGGCATCGTGGTGATGAAGCGCGGAACGGCAACCGTCAGCCCGGCGGAGCTGCGCCACTCGATCGGCGGCGGCGCGAGCGACAGTGCGGGCTGAGCGCGCCTCGCGGCGCGAGGCGCGCCCCAGGTGACCGTAGCGGAGGCGGCGCGCGTCGCCGACCGCCTTCGAGCCGCCGGCAAGCGCATCGTCCTCGCCAACGGCTGCTTCGATCTGTTGCACGTCGGCCACGTTCGCTATCTGCAGGCCGCCCGCGCGCTTGGCGACGTGCTGTTCGTCGGCATCAACGACGACGCCGCGGTGGCCCGGCTCAAGGGCGCCGGGCGCCCGCTCATGCCCGCCGAAGAGCGCGCGGAAGTGCTCGGGGCGCTGCGCGCGGTCGATCACGTGGTCGTCTTCGACGAGGACACGGCGGACACGCTGGTGGCCGCGCTGCAGCCGGCCGTGCACGCCAAGGGCACCGACTACACGCCGGATACGGTGCCCGAGCGCGAGACCGTGCGCGCCCACGGCGGGCGCGTGGTGATCGTCGGCGATCCCAAGGCGCACGCAACGCGCGACGCCATCCAGACGATCGTGGAGCGGTTTGCGCGTGCCCGCTGAGCCGCGCGCCATCGCCCTCGTCAAGCTGTCGTCGCTGGGCGACGTGATCCACGCCCTGCCGGTGGCCGAGGCGCTCACGGCCGCGTTTCCGCGCGCGCGTCTAGCGTGGCTGGTCGAGCGCCGCGAGGCGGCGCTGCTGCGCGACCATCCGGCGCTCGACGAGGTCATCGACGTCGACACGCGGGCGTGGCGCGCCGCACGCACCCCGCGCGAGCTGCTCGACGTCGCGCGCACGATCCGCGCGCTGCGGCGTCGCCTGCGCGGGGCGGCCTTCGACGTCGCCATCGACCTGCAGGGCCTGGTGAAGTCCGGCGCCGTCGCGCGCGCCACCGGCGCGCCGATGCGCATTGGCTTCGCCGCCGGCTGGAGCCGCGAGCGCCTGAACACACTGTTCACGACCCGCCGCGTGACGCCGCCGCCGCAGGCGCGGCACGTCGTGGACCAGTACCTCGCGCTGCTCGCCCCGTTGGGCGTGAGCGTGCCGCCGGGCCGCGCGCGCTTTCGACTGCCGACGCGCGCCGCCGTCGAATCGCGCATCGACGATTTCTTCGTCGGCGTCGGCCTCAAGCCGCGCCATCGTCTCGTCGTGCTGAATCCGGGCGCCGGGCGGGGCAACAAGCGCTGGCCGGTGGCGCGATTCCGCGCGCTGGCCGAGCACCTGTGTCACGAGCAGGGCGCGCACGTGCTCGTGCTCTGGGGCCCGCGTGAGGGCGAGGCCGCGCGTGCGATCGCCGAGATCCGGCCACCCCGCCCGGCGTTGGCGCCGCCGACCGACCTGGACGAGCTGGCCGCGGTGGCGCGGCGGGCCTCGGTCATGGTAGCCGCCGACACCGGTCCGCTTCACCTCGCGGCCGCGGTCGGCACGCCGTGCGTGGGTCTGTACGGGCCCACGTCGCCCAGCCGCAACGGGCCGTACGGCGCGGGTCACCGCGTGCTCGTCGCGGCCGACGGGCGCATGAGCGGAATCGAGGTGCCGTCGGTGCTCGACGCGGTCCTGGACATCCTGCGCGCGGCCGAGCGCCGCGCGGCAGTGCGAGCCGCAGCCGAAGGCGAGACGAGCCTGTGAAGAAACCACGTCTGTCCGTCGTCGTGGTGACCCGGAACGAGGAAGACCGCCTCCGCGCGTGTCTGGAATCGGTGGCGTGGGCCGACCAGATCGTGGTCGTGGACGCGGAGTCCGACGACAAGACCGTCACGATCGCGCGCGAGTTCACCGACCACGTCGTCGTGCGCCCCTGGCCGGGCTATGCCGCGCAGAAGAACGTCGCGATCGAGATGGCAACCGGCGAGTGGGTGCTCTCGCTCGATGCCGACGAGGTCGTTTCCACGGAGCTGACGGCGGAGATTCGACGCGTGCTGGCCGCCGATGGGCCTGCGGACGGCTACGCCGTCCCGCGACGAAACATCTTCTGGGGACGGTGGGTGCGACACGGCGGCCTCTATCCCGACTGGCAGCTGCGGCTCTTTCGGCGCGGTCGCGGGCGATTCATCGAGCGCGCCGTCCATGAGTCCGTGCGGGTCGACGGCCGTGTCGAGCGTCTGGCCGGGCACCTCGAGCATCGCTCCTACCGCGACGTCGGCGACTTCCTCGCGCGTGCCGATCGCTACGCCGCGCTCGCGGCCGCCGACGCGGTCGCGCAGGGGCGCCGTGCCGGGGCGAGGGACTTCGTGCTTCGTCCACTCGGTCGCTTCCTGTCGATGTACGTCCTCTACCGCGGCTTTCTCGACGGCTGGCGGGGGTTTCTTCTCGCCAGCCTCTATGCGTACTATGTGCTGATTCGAGCGGTGAAGATCTGGGAGAGGACGAAGGCGTGATGACGCGGAAAGAGCGTGTGCTGTCGGGAATGCGGCCGAGCGGGCGCCTGCACCTGGGTAACTACCTGGGCGCACTCGCCAACTGGGTGAGCCTTCAAGATACGTACGACTGCTTCTACTTCTCCGCCGACTGGCACCTGCTCACCGACCGGCTCGACACCTCGCAGGTGCCGCAGCACACGATCGAAATGGCGGCCGACTGGCTCGGCGCCGGGTTGGACCCGGAGCGCTCCACGCTCTTCATCCAGTCGCTGATCCCGGAGCACGCGGAGCTGCACCTGCTGTTCTCGATGGTGACGCCGGTGTCGTGGCTCGAGCGCGTGCCGACCTATCGCGAGCGGATCGAGCAGCAGGAGATCGCCTCGCCGTCGTACGGCCTGCTCGGCTATCCGCTGCTGCAGTCGGCGGACATCCTCATGTACAAGCCCAAGTGGGTGCCCGTCGGCATCGACCAGGCGCCGCACGTGGAGCTCACGCGCGAGGTCGCGCGCCGCTTCAACAACGCCTTCGGCGACGTGTTCCCCGAGCCGGACGTGAAGCTGACCGAGATTCCGAAGGTGCCGGGGACCGACGGCCGCAAGATGTCGAAGTCCTATGGCAACGACATCGAGCTGGCCGATCCGCCCGACGTGATCCGTGCGAAGGTGCGCCCGATGATGACCGATCCCGCCCGCAAGCGGCGCTCGGATCCGGGCAACCCCGACGTGTGCCCGGTGTTTGACCTGCACAAGATCTTTACCCCCGGGGAGGACCGACAGTTCGTCGCCAACGGCTGCCGGACGGCGGGCATCGGCTGCCTGGACTGCAAGGACGTGCTGCTCAAGCACATGGTGCCGCCGCTGGGGAAGATCCGCGAGCGACGCCAGCAGTTCGTCGAGAAGCCGGACCGGATCGTGGAGATCCTGCACGAGGGTAGTCGGCGCGCACGGGCGGTGGCGGCGCGCACAATGGAGGAGGTGAGAGCGGCGGTGCATCTGACACCATGACCGAGACCGAGCTGCGGCTTCGCGTCGGCACCTTCGAAGGCCCCTTCGACCTGCTCCTGCATCTCTGTCGCACCCAGGAGATCGACCTCGCGGCGCTACCGGTGCGCACGATCACGGATCAATACCTGAGGCATCTCGAGGCGATCGAGTTTCGTGACCTCGAGACGGCGGGCGCCTATCTGGTGATGGCCGCCACGCTCATCTACCTCAAGTCCAAGCTCCTCGTTCCGCCGGACGAGACGGAGGAACAGCTCGACGACGAAGGGCTCGTGCTCCGGCAGGAGCTCGAGGACCGGCTGCGCGAGTACGCGCGCGTGAAGACCCAGGGCGCGTGGCTCACCGCGCGCGAGGCCGAGATGGCGCTGATCTGGGGTCGTCCGGGCGCCACGCTGCCGAGCGTGGAAGACTTGCCGCTCGAGGATCTCAGCGTCGACTGGCTCGCGCGCGCGATGAATCGCTTGATCGACGAGCAGCGGCGCGCGCGGCCGCGGCAGGTGGAGGCCAATCCGCCCTCCGTGCTCGAGCGCATGACCGAGATCCTCTCGGTCCTGCGCGACACGTGGTCGCTGCTCTTCAGCTCGCTCGCGGGCGGCGAGCGCAAGCGCTCGGACGTCGTCGTCACGCTGCTCGCGGTGCTGGAGCTCGTCCGCCAGGGCCGCGTCAAGGCGCAGCAGACGGAGCTGTTCGGAGAGATCGTCATCGAACGCCAGGCCGTCCGGGCCGACGAGGAGGCACCGATTGCCCAAGCCGATTGACGTGGTCGAGGCCCTGCTGTTCGCGTCCGACGTTCCGCTGGAGGCCGAGCGCATCCGCGAGGTGCTCGATCTCGAGAACGTCGCGGCCGCGCGCGAGCTCGTGGCCGAGCTCGTCGCGCGCTACGAGGCCGACGAGCGCGGGCTCGCGATCATGGAGGTCGCCGGCGGCTGGCGGATGGTGACCCGGCCCGACCTGGCGCCGTGGCTCGTGCGGTTGGCACGCGCGCGCACGCGCGTGCGGCTCTCGCGGCCGGCGCTGGAGACGCTGGCCATCGTTGCCTACAAGCAGCCGGTCTCGCGTCCCGAGATCGACGCCGTGCGCGGCGTGAACTCGGACGCCACGCTCGACAACCTGCTCGAGCGCCGGCTCATCCGCATCGCCGGACGCAAGGAGGCGCCGGGGCGGCCGTTCGTGTACGAGACGACGCGGGAATTCCTCGTCGCGTTCGGTCTGCGGGATCCCGCCGACCTGCCCAAGATCGAGGGCGACCTGGTGATCCCAGAGCTCGCGGCGGAGGCGGCGACGGTCGATGGCCAAGCTGAGGCTCAACAAGATCCTGGCCCAGGCGGGGCTGAGCAGCCGACGGGGGGCTGACCGGCTCATCGCCGACGGACGCGTCGCCATCAATGGCGCTGTGACCCGCGAGCTCGCCACGCTGGCCGATCCCGAGCGCGACGTCGTCACCGTCGACGGCCGTCCGCTGCCGCGCGCCGAAGCCAAGCACTACCTGATCCTGCACAAACCGGCCGGCTACGTGACGACGCTCAACGATCCGCGCGGCCGTCCCGTCGTCGCCGACCTGATCCGCGACGTGGATGCGCGCCTCTATCCCGTCGGGCGCCTGGACTGGGACGTCGAGGGCGCGCTGCTCATGACCAACGACGGTGCGCTGACGCATCGGCTGCTGCATCCGCGTTACGGACTGCCGCGCGTGTACGAGGCGGAAGTCGAGGGGCGGGTAGCCTCGGGCGCGTTGGAGCGCTGGCGGCGCGGCGTCGTGCTCGACGACGGTCCGGCGCGGCCGCTGGAGGTGGAGATCGTGAGTGGCGGGCGCGAGGCAACGTTGCTTCGCCTGACCTTCACCGAAGGCCGCAAGCACGAGGTCAAGCGCTACTGCGGCGCGCTCGGCCATCGCGTGCGCCGCCTGCGTCGTGTCGCGTTCGGCCCGGTTCGTCTGGGGGACCTGCCGCGCGGCCGCTACCGCCGTCTCACGCCTCGCGAGGTCTCGGCCCTGCGCGCGGCGGCCGAAGATCCGACGCCGCGCGTTCGCTAGCTTGCGCCCCGCGTAAGCGTCGGCCTATAATCCCGCTATTCTCGTGGGCAGGTGTTCCTATGGACCTGGCCGACTGGCGGACCAGGATCAACGAACTCGACAACCAAATCCTCAACCTCCTCAACCAACGCGCCGAGGCCGCCCTTCAGATCGGC
>JBKOZH010000211.1:0-8711 GCA_046725765.1 Candidatus Methylomirabilota bacterium
CCGCCTCCACCGCCTCGCCGACGAACTGGATCAGGTCCTGGTCGTCGTACACGATGCGCATCGCCCGGCCGCCCAGCACATAGGACGGACGCACGAGCACGGGAAAGCCGAGCCGCTGGGCGACGTCGCGCGCCTCGGGCAACGAGCGCACGGTGGCGCCGGCGGCCTGGTTCAGCTTCAGCTCGTTCAGCAGCTCGCTGAAGCGTTGCCGATCCTCCGCGCGATCGATCGCATCCGGCGAGGTGCCGAGGATCGGCACGTCTGCCCGCTGCAGCGGCACCGCGAGCTTGAGCGGCGTCTGGCCGCCGAACTGCACGATGACGCCGAAGGGCTGCTCCTTGTCGACGACGTTCAGCACGTCCTCGAGCGTCAACGGCTCGAAGTAGAGCCGGTCGGACGTGTCGTAGTCGGTGGAGACGGTCTCCGGGTTGCAGTTGATCATGATCGCTTCCACGCCCCGCTCGCGCAGCGCGAACGCGGCGTGCACGCAGCAATAGTCGAATTCGATGCCCTGGCCGATCCGATTGGGTCCGGAGCCCAGAATGACGACCTTGCGGCGATCGGTCGGCGGCGCCTCGTCCTCGTCCTCGTAAGTGGAGTAGAGGTACGGGGTGTGGGCGACGAACTCCGCGGCGCACGTGTCGACGGTCTTGAACGTCGCGCGGATGCCCTGCGACAGCCGCAGCGCCCGGATCTCGTGCTCGCGCTTGCCGGTGAGACGCGCCAGCCAGCGGTCGGCGAAACCCAGCTGCTTGGCGGTGCGCAAGATCCCGGCGTCGGTCAGCGCCGCGCGCCGGATGTCGACCTCGAAGGCGACGATCTCGCGCATGTTCTCGAGGAACCACGGATCGATCCGGGTCAGGCCCTGGATCTCGGTGGTGCTCATGCCGCGCCGGAACGCGTCGCCGATGGCGAACATGCGGTCCGGGTTCGGCCGGCTCAGCAGGCCGCGCAGCTCCTCGTCGGGAACCTCGCGGTCGAGCGTCAGCGCCCAGCGATCCTGCTCCAGCGAGCGGATGGCTTTCTGCAGCGCCTCCTTGAACGTGCGCCCGATGGCCATCACCTCGCCGACGGATTTCATCTGCGTCGTCAGCGTGCGGTCGGCTTCCGGAAACTTCTCGAACGCCCAGCGCGGAAACTTGACCACGCAGTAGTCGATCGCCGGCTCGAACGAGGCAGGTGTCTCGCGGGTGATGTCGTTGCGGACCTCGTCGAGCCGATATCCGACGGCGAGCTTGGCGGCGATCTTGGCGATGGGGAAGCCGGTGGCCTTCGACGCCAGCGCCGACGAGCGCGACACGCGCGGGTTCATCTCGATGACGACCAGACGGCCGTCGTCCGGGTTGACGGCGAACTGGATGTTCGAGCCGCCGGTCTCGACACCGATCTCGCGGATGATCGAGACGGCCGCATCCCGCATGAGTTGATACTCTTTGTCAGTGAGCGTTTGAGCGGGAGCGACAGTGACCGAATCCCCGGTGTGAACACCCATGGGATCGACGTTCTCGATCGAGCAGATGATGACCACATTATCGGCGAGGTCGCGCATGACCTCGAGCTCGAACTCCTTCCAGCCGATAACCGACTCCTCGATGAGCACCGTGCCGACCGGTGATTGCTGCAGGCCCCAGCGCACGGACTCCTCGAGCTCCTCGGGGTTGTACGCGATCGAGCCGCCCGTGCCGCCCAGCGTGAACGAGGGGCGGATGATGGCGGGGTAGCCCGTCGTGCGCACGATGCTCTTGGCTTCCTCGATGGAGCGCGCGTAGCCCGAGCGCGGCAGCGTGAGGCCGATCGACTCGATGGCGCGCTTGAACAGCTCGCGATCCTCGGCCTTGCGGATGGCGGGAATCTTCGCGCCGATGAGCTCGACGCCGAAGCGGTCGAGGGTGCCGTCTTCCGACAGCGCGACGGCGAGATTGAGCGCGGTCTGGCCGCCGAGCGTCGGCAGCAGCGCCTGCGGCCGCTCGCGCGCGATGATCCTCGCGACGAACTCGGGGGTCAGGGGCTCGACGTACGTGCGCGTGGCCATCTCCGGGTCGGTCATGATCGTGGCCGGGTTGCTGTTGACGAGCACCACTTCGTAGCCTTCTTCGCGTAGTGCTCGGCAGCCCTGCGTGCCCGAGTAGTCGAACTCGCAGGCCTGGCCAATGACGATCGGCCCCGAGCCGATGATCATGATCTTCCGGATGTCGGTCCGCTTCGGCATCCGCTACTCTTCCACGAGCCCGTAGACGATCGACGTCTCGGGGGCGGCCTCTTCGCGCTTGTAGAGGACGTCGTCGATGCGTCCCGCGCCCACCCAGACGGCCTGGCCGTCGCCCCAGAGCTGCTCGCCGAGCACGCTCATGCGCCGCTCGACGCGCTCCTTGATGGCGTGCGCCTCCAGCGAGGCCTCGCTCTGGGTGGTGAACGAGGCCCATTCCGGCTTCTGTCCCGCGCCCTCGACCTTTCGGTACGAGATCAGGTATTTCGGCATCGAAGCTCAGCCTCCCATCAGGTCCGTGAAGCCATCAGGTCTGTGAAGCGATGGAACAGGTAGTTCGCGTCGTGCGGACCCGGCGACGCCTCCGGGTGGTATTGCACGCAGAACACGGGGAGCTCGCGATGGCGCAGCCCCTCGCAGGTCGTGTCGTTGAGGTTCAGATGGCTGGGCTCCCACCCGCCGCCGGCCAGCGACTCTGGATCGACGGCGAACCCGTGGTTCTGCGACGTGATCTCGACGCGTCCGGTCGCGAGGTCGCGGACCGGGTGATTCGCGCCGTGGTGGCCGAACGGCAGCTTGTACGTGCGACCGCCGGCGGCGAGGCCGATGATCTGGTGGCCGAGGCAGATGCCGAAGATCGGCACGCGGCCGAGCAGGGCGCGCACGCTGTCGATGAGATACGGCACACCTTCGGGATCGCCAGGGCCGTTCGAGAGAAACACGCCGTGCGGTCGTCGCTCGAGCACCGCTTCGGCCGGTGTGTTGGCCGGCACCACGGTGACGTCGCACCCCGCCGCGCGCAGCTGGCGCAGGATGTTGAACTTGATGCCGGCGTCGAACGCGACCACGTTGAAGCGCGCGGGCGGCGGCGGACGGTAGCCCTTCGCGAGATCCCAATCCCCGGTCGTCCACGTGAACGGCTCTTTGGCCGTCACCTCAGCCACGAGATCGCGCCCCACGAGCCCGGGCAGCGCGCGGGCGCGCTCGCGCAGCCGACTCACGTCGAGATCGACGGACGAGACGATGCCGTCCTGTGCGCCCTGATCGCGGAGGTGACGGGTGAGCGCGCGCGTGTCGATGCCCTGCAGCCCGACGATGTCGTGCGCCTTCAGATATTCGTCGAGGCTCACGCGGCCGCGCCAGGACGACGGGCACACCGAAGCTTCCTTGACGATGAGCCCGTTGACCCAGGGCCGGTGCGACTCGACGTCTTCCTCGTTGATGCCGTAGTTGCCGATCATCGGATACGTCATCGTCACGATCTGTCCGCGATACGAGGGATCCGTGAGGATCTCCTGGTAGCCGGACATCGCCGTGTTGAAGATGACCTCGCCGGAGGTTTCGCCGGCGGCGCCGAGCGCGCGCCCGCGGAAGACCCGCCCGTCACGGAGTACCAGCAGCGCGTCGCTCACGAGCCCTCCCACACGACCGTTCCGCCGACGATCGTCTTCCACGGCCGGCCGGTCGCCGACCAGCCCGCAAACGGCGTATTGCGGCTCTTGGACTTGAAGTCCATTGGATTGACCGTCAGCGCGGCATCGGGATCGATCAGCGTGAGGTCCGCCGGCGCGCCGATGCCGAGGCTCCCACCGGGCAGACGGAGCAGCCGTGCCGGATCGCGTGAGAGCCGCGATACGAACGTCGCGACAGAGAGCAGGCCGGGTCGCACCAATCGGTCGAGCAGCAGCGCCACCGCCGTCTCCAGGCCGACCACGCCGTTGGCGGCACGGTCGAACTCGCCTTCTTTTTCACTCAACGCGTGCGGCGCATGGTCGGTTGCCACGCAGTCGATGGTGCCGTCGGCCAGCGCCTCGATCAACGCCTCGGTGTCGTGCCTGGTCCTGAGCGGCGGCGCCATCTTGGTGTTGGTGTCCCAGGAGCGCACCGCGTCCTCCGTGAGCAGCAGGTGATGCGGCGTGACCTCGGCCGTGACCCGAACGCCGCGCGCCTTCGCCTCCCGCACCAGCCGCACCGCGCCGGAGGTCGACACATGGGCAATGTGCACATGAGCGCCCGTGAGCTCCGCCAGGAGCACGTCGCGCGCGACCATGACGTCTTCGGCCGCGGCCGGAATCCCGGCCAGCCCCAGCTCGGTCGAGACGACGCCCTCGTTCATACAGCCGCCGCGCGACAGCATCTGGTCCTCGGCGTGGCTGATCACCGGCGCCCCGAACGGCAGCGTGTATTCCATCGCGCGCCGGTAGAGCTCGGCGTTCATCACGCAGTGGCCGTCGTCGGAGAACGCCACACAGCCGGCTTCGGCCAGCTCGGCGAGCTCGGCCAGCTCCTTGCCCTCGAGCCCGCGCGTCACGGCGCCGATGGGATAGACGCGGACGACGCCCTCGCTCTCCGCCTTGGCGCGGATGTAGTCGGTGACCGCGCGGTTGTCGTTGATGGGCTGGGTGTTGGCCATGCAGCAGACGGCGGTGAAGCCGCCCGCGGCGGCCGCGCGCGTGCCCGTTGCGACGGTTTCCTTGTACTCGTGGCCGGGCTCGCGCAGGTGCACGTGCATGTCGATGAAGCCGGGGCAGACCCATTTGTCGGCGGCCTCGATCACGGCGGCGCCTTGCGGCGCCGACAGCCGCGCGCCGACGCGCGCGATCTTGCCCTGCTCGATCAGCACGTCGTGCACGGTGTCGAGACCCGCGGCGGGATCGATCACCCGACCGCCGCGGATCAGCAGCGCCGTCGCACGGTCTTCGCGCTTAGGACTCGTCATTGCGCCTCCCCGCTGCGGCCGCCCGCGAGCAGCAGCAGCACCGCCATGCGCACGGCCACACCCTTGGCGACCTGATCGAGGATCACCGAGTACGGACCGTCCGCGACCTCGGGCGAGAGCTCGACGCCGCGATTCACGGGACCCGGATGCATGATCAGCACGTCCGGCCGCGCGTGGGCGGCGAGCCGGTCGAGCGTCAGTCCCCAGTAGCGCGAGTACTCGCGCAGCGAGGGAATCAAGCCGGCATGCATGCGCTCCTGCTGCAGGCGCAGCATCATGATCACGTCCACGTCGCGAATCGCGTCCTCCAGCCGATAGCTCACCTTGCACCCGAGCTCCTGCGCGTAGGGGGGAATGAGCGTCGGGGGCCCGGCGACCGTGACCGTCATGCCGAGCTTGCGCATGCCGTGGATGTTCGAGCGCGCCACGCGACTGTGCGCGATGTCGCCGACGATCGCCACGCTGAGCCCTTCGAAGTGGCCTTTCTTCTCGCGGATCGTCAGAAGATCCAGAAGGGCTTGCGTTGGATGCTCGTGGGCTCCATCTCCTGCGTTGACGATGGCGCACGTGAGCTCGCGCGCCAGCAGCGCCGGTGCGCCGGACGACGAGTGCCGCACCACCACCACGTCCGGGCTCATGGCGGCGATGTTGCGCGCCGTGTCGACGAACGACTCGCCCTTGGCGGCGCTGGAGGCCGAGGCCGAAAAATTGATCACGTCGGCGGACAGCCACTTTCCCGCGATCTCGAACGACGTCCGTGTGCGCGTGGAGTTCTCGTAGAAGAGATTCACGACGGTCTTGCCGCGCAGGGCGGGCACCTTCTTGATCTCGCGTCCGGCGATCTCCTGCAGCGATGCCGCGGTGTCCACGAGCGTGAGGATCTCGGCCGGCTCCAGCTCGCGGATCGTCAGGAGATCCTTGCGGGTCCACCCCATCCTCAAGCCTCCTCGGGCTCTTCGATGACGACGCGGTCCTCGCCGTCGTGCTCGGTGAGTCGCACCGCGACCGACTCGCGGCGCGACGTCGGCAGGTTCTTGCCGATGTAGTCGGGACGAATCGGCAGCTCGCGGTGGCCCCGGTCCACCAGAATCGCGAGCTGGATCATCTTCGGGCGTCCCAGATCGATCAGGGCGTCCAGCGCGGCCCGGATGGTGCGGCCGGTGAAGAGCACGTCGTCCACCAGCACGACGGTCTTGTCCTTGATCGAGAACGGGATCTCGGTCGCGCGCACGACCGGGGCGCCGCGGCGGTCAAGGTCGTCGCGGTAGAGCGTGATGTCGAGCGCGCCCACCGGCAGCGAGGGACCGTCGATCGCCGCGATCTTCACCGCCAGCCGCTGCGCCAGCGTCACACCACGGGTGCGGAGGCCGACGAAGGTCACATCCTTGGCGCCGCCGTTCTTTTCGAGGATCTCGTGGGCGATACGGGTCAGCGCGCGGTCGAGGGCCGCCGTGTCCAGCACTTCGGCCTTTTCACGCAAGCGGGGCGAGCGGGTGGTCATCGTCCTCTCCTTGCGAGCCTCGCAGGGCCCGCTTAAAGGAAAGCGCACGTCGAAGTCAGATGTGACTCTACACGGACGCTCGCGGCCCTGTCAACGCGCCGATGAGACGAGCAGCGCCAGCAATTGATCCAGGTTCACCGGCTTGGTGAGGTGCGCATCGAAGCCGGCCTTCACCGCCTGGCGCATGTCCTCGGCCTGGCCGTAGCCGGTCAGGGCGATGAGCCGGGAGGGGGCCAGATCGCTGCGCGCACGGATGCGCCGCGCGACCTCGAAGCCGTCGATATCGGGCAGGCCGATGTCGCAGAGGATGATGTCCGGACGCGCCCGCTCGGCGGCGCGGAGCCCCTCCTCGCCGCCCTCAGCCGTCTCGACGGACGCGCCCTCGACCTCGAGCATCAGCTTCAGCACGTCACGCGTGTCGGCGTTGTCCTCGATGACGAGCACCGACTGCCGTTCCAGGCGCGGCCGCGTGCTCGCCGGCGGCACGGCGGCCGGCGTCTCCGGGCGCGACAGCGGCAGCTCGACGCGAAAGCGCGCGCCGTGACCCAGGCCGGCCGACGCCACCGTGACCGTGCCGCCGTGCATCTCAGTCAGCCGGCGCACGAGGTCGAGCCCGATGCCCAGGCCGCCGCGGCGGGTGGACTCTCGGCCCTGGCGAAAGGGCTCGAAGATGATGGGTAGGTCCGTCGCGGCGATCCCCTCGCCGCTGTCGTCCACCTCGATCAGCGCGCGGCGCTCGCGCGCTTCGAGGCGCACGCCGATGCGGCCGCCGGACGCGGTGAACTTCAGCGCGTTCGCGAGCAGGTTCGTGACGATCTGGTGCAGGCGTGCGGCGTCGCCCCACATCACCACGGCCTCGTCCGGGAGCGTCGCGACGAGCCGCACGCGCTTGAGGGCAGCCGGCTCCTCGAAGGCCTCGACGGCGGCGCGCACCTGCTCGCGCAGATCGAAGGTTTCGAATCTGAGAATGAACTTGCCGTGCAGGATGCGCGACAGGTCGAGCAGATCGTCGACGAGGCGGACCTGCTGGCGGATGTTGCGGTGCACGACCTCCATCGCGCGCGTGGTGACGTCGTCCAGCTTGCCGTGGCGCCGCAGCACCTCTGTCCAGCCGAGGATCGGCTGCAGGGGAGTGCGAAGCTCGTGCGAGAGGGCGGCGATGAAATCGTCCTTGAGCTGGTTGGCTTCCTCCGCCGCCGCGCGCGCCGCCTCCAGCTCGGCGAGCGCGCGCGTCTCCTCGGTGACGTCGCGCCACGTCACGACCGCCGCGTAGACGACGCCGGCGCGGCGCAGCGGAAGCGCGCGGACGCGGGCCCGTCGCGTCGCGCCGCTGGCGGCCGTGTACAGCAGATCGACGGGCGCGACCGTCTCGCCGTGGAGAGCGCGCGTCGACGGCAGCTCAGGGCCTGACAACAGGCGACCGGCCGGCTCGCGGATGGAGAGCCGCGGAATCCGCTCGGCGGGCCGCTCGCCGGCGGGCATGGCACCCAGCAGATCGCGGCCGATATCGTTGGTGAAGAGCAGGGAGCCGTCGGCGGCGACGATGAAGATGCCTTCGTCGACGAGGTCGACCAGCGTCGTGAGCTGCGCCGCGTGCTCGGCCGCCTCGCGCTCGAGCCGGCGTGCGCCGGTGACGTCGTGAAGCACGGAGACGGTGCCGGTCAGCCGACCGTCGCCATCGCGCAGCGGGACGGTGTTGACGAGAAACGTCGCGGGCTCACCGTCCAGATCCAGCGTGAGCTCGGCGCCGATCACGGCCTGGCCCTGCGCGAGGGCGCGCCGGATCGGGTGCTGCGCGGCCGCGAGCGGCGCTCCGT
Source organism: Candidatus Methylomirabilota bacterium (assembly GCA_046725765.1). Classification (GTDB taxonomy): domain Bacteria; phylum Methylomirabilota; class Methylomirabilia; order Rokubacteriales; family CSP1-6; genus AR12. Next base: position 8,244 of record JBKOZH010000211.1, read on the forward strand.
CCGGCGTGCGCGACGGATACCGATCGAGCAGCTCGCCCACCGGGCGACCGATGTCGCGCGCCGTGCCGAGCGTGCGCGCGGCGGTCGCATTCGCGAACGTGAGGCGTCCCTCGGCATCGGTGACAAGCACCGATTCGACGAGCGCATCGAGGACGGCGCCGAGAATTCCGGTTGGATCGAACGTCATGAGCGGTCCCGCGTTTCGGAGGATAGCATGTGGGTCCACGCGTCCCAGGCGAGCAATGCGAACGCCGCGAGCATCGTGAGCGCGCCGAGGCCGAACGTGAGGCGGCCGAGCGATTCGGCAGCGTGGAGTAGCCCGAGCGTCCCGAGTATGATGTTCCAGTCTTGGATCAATCCGTCGCCGATCAGTGGCAGCGCCATGGCGCGGCCGTCGGCCACGTAGACGGCGACGTCGGCGAGATTCTGCCCCGTCCAGAAGAGCGTCACCGCCGCCGAGGCGAATTG
>JBKOZH010000280.1:0-3770 GCA_046725765.1 Candidatus Methylomirabilota bacterium
TCCTCGTTGCACCACCAGCCCTGGAACGAGCAGCGGAACGCCACGTGCAGCGCGGGATCGGGATTCAGCGGGTACCCCGTCACGTACGCCTCCCACAGCTCCGGCTTCTGCACGCGCTGGTTCAGCGTCGCCCAATCCAAAACTTGAAGATCGATCACGAACCCGATGGCCTCGAGCTGCTGTTTGGCCACGAGCGAGGACTTGTACATGAACTCGTATTCCCGCGTGCTGATCCAGCGCACGGTCTGGCCCGCATAGCCCGCCTCTTTCATCAGACGCTTGGCTTTGTCGCGATCGCGCTGGTTGTAAAGCGGCCCGCCGGCGCTCGAATGCCACGCCGCCTGCTCGGGGAAGAACAACGCGGGCCCGAGCCGGTAGAAATCCTTGTGGCCGAACGCGGCGATCATGATCGGCTCCATGTCGAGCGCCGCCTGCACAGCCTGACGCAGCGGGCGGCTCGTCATGAGGCCGGCCTTGTGGTTGAGCGAGATCAGGTTCCAGCCTCGCGGCTTCACGATCCGTGATTCGAGCTGCGGCAGCGCCTTGATCCGGTCCCAGCCGTCCTGCTTCATGAACATCGCGTGGTGATACTCACCGGTCTCGACGCCGGCCTGGCGGACCGCCGTGTCCGGCACGGGAATGAAGAGGATTTCGTCGAGATACGCCGTCCGCTTGCCGCCGAATCCGTTCGCGGGCTCGGCACGGGCCGCGTAGTCCTTGAAGCGCACGAACTTGATGTGGCGGTCGGGCTTGTGCTCGACGAAGCGATACGGACCGGTGCCGATGTGCTCGTTGATCGGACCGGTACCGGCGGCGTCGACGATCTCCTTGGCGTAGATCATCGCGGACGGCTCGGAGAGCCCGTACAGCAGCGAGCCCGACGGCTGCTTGAGCCCGATGACGACCGTGTAGGGATCCTTCGCCTCGATGCCCTCCACGCTCGACCAGATCACCTTGCCGACGGTCGCGACCTGGCCCCAGCGCTTGAGCGATGCCACCACATCGGCGGCGGTCATCTCCTTGCCGTTGTGGAACTTCACGCCACGCCGCAGCGTGATCGTGTGCCGCAGGCCGCGGTCGCTGACGGCGTGGCTCTCGGCCAGCATCGGAATGGGGTTCCAGGCGCGGTCGTGAGTGAACAGCGGCTCGTAGGCGTGCCACATGATCTCGTAGGTCAGCGTCGTCGTCGTCGCCTGGATGTCGAGCGTCGGCGGCTCGCCGATCGAGGCGACCTTCAGCACGCCGCCCGTGCGTGGCGTCTCCTGCGCGTGGACGGTCGGGGTGAGTGCCAGAAACACAACCGCGAGGACGGCAACGACCGGAGCAGGATGGCGGAGTCTCATGAGCGGCCCTCCTGTCATGGTGCGTACGAGCCGAAATATTTGAGCGTCACGATCTTCGTCTTCGGCGAGACCGTCTGCATCTCTTTCACCCAGAGGTCGAGGTTCGCCGGATCGCCGTAGATGGTTCGCAGATCTTGCGGTGGCTCGCCGAGCGGCGCCTCGAAATTGTCCCAGTGGGTTGGCAGCACCAGCCGCGGATGGTTCAGCGCCTTCATCAGCCGTGGCGTGAATGCGTGCGTGTTGTTGGAAAACAGCGGTGCCACTAGCGCGACATCCGGCTTCAGGCCGCTGATGGCGCGTTCGATGTAATTGCCGGAGCTCATCATGAAGACGGTGTACTTGCCGCCGACGGTGAGCACGTAGACCAGCGTGTCGCCTTCGGGAAGGTCGCCGATCTTGGTCGGCGGGGCGGCCGGCGGCGTGACGAGACGACCCGGCACCGCGTACTTCTTGGTGCCGCCCATCGAATGCACGCTCGGAAACACCTCGATGGTGTAGCCGTCGAACTGCATGTACTCGCCGCCCTTGACCTGTACGATCTTGCCCTCGGCCACACCGGCGGCGCGCAGCAGATTCGCGTGCGTCTCGGAGCCGATCACCATCGCGTTCGTCTTCTTGGCGATGTACGGAATGTCGGCGAAGTGATCCCAGTGTCCGTGGCCGATCAGGATCTGGTCGGCCTTCTTCACCTGCGCATCGATCAGCGTCGTGTCCGTCGGCAGGATGGCGTTGTTGTCGAGCTTGTTCTGCAAGAAGCCCGACGTGAACCGGTTGAACCACGGATCGATGAGGATCGTCTTGTTGCCGAACGTGATCTCCCAGCCGTTCGTTCCGAACCATCTGAAATTCACGCCGGCCGTCCCGGGCCCGCCGTTCGCCGGCGCCGGCTCCGCGCCCTCGGCGACGCCGGGCAGAAGGAGCGCTCGGCCGCTACTCGCGAGCGCGGCCCCGGCGGCGAATGTCGCGCCGAGAAAGCTACGGCGCGAGACGTGGTGCGCAGCCAGCGATGCGTCGTCCACGAAGCACATGGTCGCCTCCTCGCGTGCGCGCGGATGATACCATCCGGCCCCGTGCTGAACGTTCTCGTGACGATGCCGTTCGGTGACGCGCGGCTGGAGCGCATGCGCGCCGTCTCCTCCGAGGTCTCGGTCGCCGCCGGCGATCCGGCCCGCGCTGACTACTCGCGCGTCGATGTCCTGTACGCGGGGGACCCGCCGCGCGATCTCGCGCGCGCGCCGAAGCTTCGGTGGGTCCAGGTGCACATGGCCGGCGTCAACGCGCTGCACGACCACCCGATCTACACCAAGAGCACGATCCCGATCACGACGACGAGCGGCGTGCACGCCGCGACGATCGCGGAGTATGCGCTGACGGTGATTCTGGCGCTGGCACATCGCGTGCCCCGCATGGTCGAGTGGCGCTTGAAGGGACGCTGGCCCGCCGACGAGCAGCGCTGGCCGCTCTTCGTGCCGGTGGAATTGCGCGGCGCCACGCTCGGGATCATCGGCTACGGCAGCATCGGGCGCGAGCTTGCGCGCATGGCGAAGACGGCGGTGGGGATGCGCGTGCTGGCGTGCAAGCGGGACCCGTCCCAGCGTGCGGACGACGGCTATCGGCTGCCCGGCACCGGCGATCCGGAGGGCGCGCTGCCGGAAGCGTGGTTCGCGCCGTCCGGGCTTCGCGACATGCTCGCGCGCTCCGACGTCGTCGTGATGTGCGCGCCGCTGACCGCCGAGACGCGCGCGATGATCGGCAACGCCGAGCTGGCGGCGATGAAGCGCTCGGCGTTCTTCGTCAACGTCGGTCGCGGTCCGACCGTCGACGAGACCGCGCTGGCGGCAGCGCTGAAGGCCGGACGGCTGGCGGGTGCCGCCATCGACGTCTTCCACGAGGAACCGCCGCCGGCCGGGCACCCGCTATACGAGCTCGACAACGTGATCGTGTCGCCGCACGTCTCGGGGTTCCTGGCGTCGTACGACGATCGCTGCACCGAGCTCTTCGCGGAGAATCTCCGGCGCTTCCTCGCCGGAACGCCGCTGCTCAACCAGGTCGACCGCGCGCGCGGATACTGACCGCGCGCGCGGTCTACGCGCTCAGAGCTCCGGGCTCGACAGCTCGTCGGCCGCCGTCCGCAGCAGGAACAGGCGCGTGCGGCCGTTCGGATGCGGCTCGACGCGCACGATGTCGCCGGGCTGCAATCCGCGGAGATCCGCCGTGACCACGGGCGACCACTTCAGATGCTCCACGCACAGGAAGCGACCAGTGGCCAGGTCCGTCTTGAGGACGGTCATCCGCTGAGTCTCGAGTCGCTCGGTGAGTGTGCCGGCGGCGACGACGGTCCCCGACACGGCGACCGCGGACGAGAGCACGAACACGGTGGTGGAGAGCACTCGCTTGAACATCGCCGCCTTCCTCTCCCTGGAGGTG
>JBKOZH010000187.1:0-14781 GCA_046725765.1 Candidatus Methylomirabilota bacterium
GAACGATACCTCGCCGAGGTCGCGGATGCCCGCGCCGAGCCCCGCCACGATCGAGTAGCGGCGGAAGGCCAGATCCCCCTGCGTAAGGCCGTCGACCACGGAGCCCAGCCGGAACGAGAACGCGCGCCAGACGTCGGCGGCGGTGGCATCGACCGTGTAGCGAACGGGCCCGACGAGCGTCGCCCCGACGTCGCGCGGCGCGGGCGACGTCGGCGAGTAGGTGGGAACGTCCGGCTGGCGCAGCGAGAGGGCGACCAGTGCCACCACCCCAACGACGATCGCCGCGACGGCGAGCGTCGGTACGACGTGCTTCATGCGCGAAATGCTAGCATCGCGCTGGCGCCCATGACCCGCGACGTCCCCGCCGGCGGTTACCGTTTTCTTCCCGGCATCGAGCCGTACTCCTCGGGCGTCGTCGCCATGCCCGGCCACCAGGTCGTGTACGCGACGCTCGCGGCGCCAGTGCCGTGGCGCGACGGGTTCACGCGGATCGACGCGCATCTGCGCGCCGAGGGCCGGCCTCGCGCCGCGCTCTGCGCCATCGCGCTTCGCATCCCCAAGCCGCTGTCGTTCGACGGCTTCGCGGAGTTCAACGCGGGCTATCGCGCGGCGCTGACCGAGTGGCGGCTGCTCGTCGACGGTGCCAACCCGATCGCGCGGACCAACGTCGCTCCCGTCGTCGCCGCGCCGGCGGAGGCTTCGCTCTACGCGTTCGCGTACACGGTGCCGGGCGCCGCGGCGCGCCCGACGTTCGTCGTCGCGGGCTCCGGCGAGGTCGATCGCCTCAATGCCGACACGATCGTGCGCCGCGGCGAGACCTCCGCCGACGCGATTCGCGAGAAGGCGCGGTTTGTCATGGGCATCATGCAGTCGCGCCTGCGCGGCCTCGGCGCCGACTGGCCCGACGTCACGGCGATCGACGTGTACACGCCGCACCCGATCGAGCCGTTCGTGGGCGACACGATCTTGCGCGCGGCGGGCGCGGCGGCCGTGCACGGCGTGACGTGGTATCCGAGCCATCCGCCGATCGCCGGCCTCGAATACGAGATGGACCTGCGAGGCGTCGCGCGCGAGCTCGTCGTCTGACCGCTCCTTCGCTCGACCACCGCTGGCGGCTGCTGAGCCTGCTCACCTGCTCATATGGACTCGGGGCGTTTGGGATGCTCGGCCCCTCGCCGCTGTCGCCTGCGCTGATGGAGGGCTTCGGTCTCGACCGGCTGGAGGTCGCGTTCATCGTTCCGTCGGTGTACGTCGGCGGGCTGCTCTTCTCGCTGCCCGGCGGTCATCTCGCCGACGCGTGGGGCGTGCGGCCGACGCTGCTCGGCGCGCTCGCGCTCGGCGGCGTAGGATTGCTGCTCGCGTCCATCGCGCCCTACTTCGCCGTCTTTCTGCTGTCCCTGATGCTAGCCGGCTCCGGCTGGAGCGTCGTCAATCCCGTGCTCGGCAAGGCGATCATCGACCTCTTCCCGCTCACCGAGCGCGGCATCGCGATGGGCATCAAGCAGATGGGTCTCACGCTCGGCGGCGGCGCGTCCGCGCTAGTGCTGCCGACGATCGCCGCGCACTGGGGCTGGCGCGCCGCCGTCGTCGCCTGCGCGGTGGCGATGTCGGTACCGGTGGCGTTTGCGTGGCGGCCACTACGCGTGCTGGCGCGACCCGCCGCGCCGCGCGGGACGCGCGCGTCGGCGCCGATCGATTGGTGGTGGACACGCCGGCCGGCGCTGCTCGCGCTGTTCGGCGCCGGCGTGGTGCTCGGCATGGTGCAGTCCGCGGTGCTCGCGTACCTGCCGATCTTCAGCGTGCAGGCTCTCGGCTTCACGTCCGTCGGCGCCGGCGTGCTCATCGCCGCCTCGCAGGTCGGCGGCGCCTTCGCGCGGCTAATACTCGGTGCGGCGAGCGACCGCTGGTCGTCGGGACGGCGGCCGCCATGGCTCGTGCTCACGGCGCTCCTCGGTACCGTGATTTTCCTCGTCTACGCCTGGATGCCGACCTCCGCACCGGTGTGGGCCGCGGTTCTCGCCTTCCTCGCGGGCATCGGCGCGTACGGCTGGGTTGGGATCTACTTCATCATCAGCGCCGAGGCCGGCGGCGCGACGCGCTCGGGGCTCTTGAGCGGTGTGTCGTTCGCCGCCATCGTCGCCGGCCTGCTGTCCGGTGCCCCGATGTTTGGGCTCACACTGCAGGCGTTCGACTCGTATGGTGCGGCGTGGACGCTCTTCGCCGTACTGTCGGGCTTGGTCGGGCTCGTCGTTGCGGTCTTCGGCGCCGCGATCCATCGCGAGTGCCAGCCGGCGCTGGCCGCGTCGCCGCGTTAGACGACAGACGCTCGCACGGCCTTTCGCGCTATGATGCACCGGCCAAAACGGCAGGGCGCCCGCCGGCGCGCCCGTTGCCGGCGCTTGCTCCTGTGGGCCGGCCTCTTTATTATTTCGCGGGTCTCCTATGTTTTTGGCTGCGCAGCAGTTGTCGATCAGAGCGAAGTGCCTCGCCGCGAGCCCGAGCTTCGTCCCCTTCCCCGCCGGCGCGGTGGAGGAGTCGGTTCCCCAGCGGTTCGAGGAGCAGGCGCGGCGGTATCCCGAGCGCCTGGCGGTCAGGACACGCGCGACGGCACTGACGTACGGGCAGCTCGATGCGATGGCCAACCGGATCGCCCACGCCATCCTGAAGGCGCGCGGCCCTGAACCCGAGCCGATCGGGCTCATGTTCGGCCACGGCGTCAGCGTTATCGCGGCGATGCTCGGCGTCCTCAAGGCCGGCAAGTTGTACGTGCCTCTGGACCCGTCATATCCGCGTCAACGGCACGAGCAGACCCTGGCCGATTCCGGCACGGCGTTGCTGCTCACGGAAACGCGCCACCTCGCTGGCGCCCGCGAGTTGGCGCGAGACGCACTCGGTGTAATGAATGTCGACACCATCGACGCACCTGGCACCAGCCCCGGTGTCTGCTCCGGGTCGCGCAGCCTGGCAGTGGTCTTCTACACGTCGGGCTCCACAGGGCAGCCCAAGGGCGTCATGCACCAGCATCGCAGCGTGCTCCACGAAACGATGCACTACACCAACAGCGGAGGCTTCGGAGTCGACGATCGATTCCTCCTGGTCTCGTCGGTCGCCTTCGGCGATTCGATCCGGACGATCTATGGCGCGCTGCTCAACGGCGCCTCGCTCTACCCCTTCGACGTCCGCTCGGAGGGGTTGGCACCACTGGCCGACTGGATCCGCGAACATGCGATCACCATCTATCGGTCCGTCCCGACCACGTTCCGCCACTTCGTCGCGTCGCTGAAGGGGGGCGAAGATTTTCCCGCCATGCGCCTCATCTACCTCGGGGGCGAGACGGTGCAGAAGACCGATGTCGAGCTCTACAAACGGCACTTCCCGCGGCATTGCATCCTCGTCAACCGCCTCGGGACGACGGAGGCGTTCACTTTTCGCACGTACTTCGTCGATCACGACACATCGATCGACGGCGAAGTCGTCCCCGCCGGCTATGCCGTCGCCGACAAGGACGTGCTCGTGCTGGACGAGGATGGCACACCGCTCGAGCCAGGCGCGGTCGGCGAGATCGCGGTCAGGAGTCGTTACATGTTTGCCGGCCGCTGGCGACGGCAAGACCTCAACATCGCCGCGCTCCTGGCAGACACCGCGGACTCGGAGCCGAAGACATACCGCACGGGCGATCTCGGACGCCTGCAGCCGGACGGCTGTCTCGAGCATCTCGGCCGAAAAGACTTCCAGCTCAAGATCCGCGGCCATCGCATCGAGGCGGCCGACGTCGAGGCAGCGTTGCTCGCAGACGACACGGTGAGCGAAGCGGTGGCGATGGCACGCCGCCGTCGCGGTGACGACATCCTCGTGGCGTATATCGTGCCGGCGCACGCGCCGTCGTTCGACGCCGCCGCACTGCGCCGCCGCCTCGCGTCGCAGCTGCCCGCCTCTATGGTGCCGTCCGCATACGTCGTCGTGAACGCGCTGCCGCTGTTGCCGAACGGCAAGCTCGATCGCCGCGGACTTCCGGAGCCGCCGGCGACACGGCCGGCCCTCGATGTGCCGTTCCTGCCGCCGCGCAACGACGTCGAGGCCGCCATTGCGCAGATCTGGAGCGACCTGCTCGACATCGACACGATCGGCGTGCACGATGAGTTCCTCGATCTCGGCGGCGACTCCCTGACCGCCGCGCGGGTCATCGCCCGCGTCAGCGACCGGTTTGCGGTGAGCCTGCCGCTTCGCCTGCTGTGGGAGGCGTCCACCGTGGCCAGGATGGCGGAGATCGTGCAATGAGCGCACCGATCCCGCGTCGGCCACCGGTTGCGGAATGTCCGCTCTCCTTCGCGCAGCAGCGGCTGTGGTTCCTGGAGCAGCTCGAGCCCGGGCGGCCGACGTACAACAGCCCGCTCGCCTTTCGTCTGCAGGGGCCGCTGGCGCGCGAAGCGCTCGCCCGTGCTCTGAACACCATCGTCACGCGTCACGAAGTGCTCCGCACGACGTTCACGACGCGTGACGGCATCCCCGTTCAGCTGGTGCGTGAGCCGTCGGTCGTGGAGCTGCGTGAGCTCGATCTCTCCAACATCGTCCTCGACGAACGCCTGGCGGCGCTCCACCAAGGTCTCCACGACGAGGCCTGTCGCCTGTTCGATCTCTCGCGGGACGTGATGCTTCGCGCGGCGCTTTTCCGGCTTGGGCCCGAAGACCATGTCCTGCTGCTCACGCTGCATCACATCGCGACCGACGGCTGGTCGATGGGCATCCTTCTGCGCGAAGTCGCCGAGCTCTACAACGCGTTCAGCGGCGGGCGCGAGCCGTCGCTGCCTGCGCTGCCGATCCAGTACGCGGACTTTGCCGTGTGGCAGCGAGACTCGCTGCGGGGCGACGTGCTGGAGCAAGAGATCGCGCACTGGAAGGCGAAGCTCGCGGGAGCGCCGACGCTGCTCGCCGTGCCGACGGACCACCCGCGTCCGCCCGTTCAGGGCTGGCACGGCGCATCCGAACCGGTCACCGTATCCCCGACGTTGACCGCCGGGCTCAAGGCGCTCGGACGACGGCACGGAGCCACGTTGTTCATCACGCTGCTCGCGGCGTTGAAGGCGCTGTTGTATCGCTACACCCAGCAGGACGACCTCGTCGTCGGCGCGCCCGTCGCCTGTCGGACGCGCGTGGAGACGGAGTCGCTGGTGGGCTTTTTTGCCAACACGCTCGCGCTGCGGACGAGCCTCGTCGGCGATCCGACGTTCGGTGAGTTGCTCGGTCGCGTACGCCGGACGTGTTTCGACGCCTACGCGCACCAGGAGCTGCCGTTCGAACGCCTCGTGGAAGAGCTGCAGCCCGAGCGCAACCGCAGCCATGCCCCGGTGGTGCAGACGGTGCTGGCATTTCACAACACTCCCGAAAGCGGTGCGACGTTCGCGGATCTGACGCTGACGCCCGTGCCGGTCGAGCCGGGCACCGCCAAATTCGACCTCTGTCTCATTCTCACCGAGGCGTCGGGAGAGCTTACCGGCGAGCTGCGTTACGATACCGCGCTGTTCGAGGCGAGCACGATCGTTCGCCTGCGCCAGCACTTCCTGACGCTGCTGGACGGCGTCGTCGCGAACGCCGAGCGGCGGCTGTCGCAGCTTCCGTTGATCAGCGACGCCGAGCGAGAGCAGCTGCTCGTGTCGTGGAACCGGACCGAGGGCCCGTATCCGAGGGACGTCTGCGTCCACGACCTGTTCGCGGCGCAGGTCGCCCGCACGCCGGACGAGATCGCCGTCGTCTTCGACGAAGATTCGCTGACGTACCGCCAGCTCGACGCGCGCGCCAACCAGCTGGCGCGGCGGCTGCAGCGTGAGGGCGTGGCCGCCGAGACCACGGTCGCGCTCTACTTCGAGCGCTCGCTCGACATGATCGTCGCCATCGTCGGCGTGCTCAAGGCGGGCGGAGCGTACGTGCCGCTCGACACCGCCGCGCCCGCCGAGCGCCTCGCCTTCATGATCCGCGACGTCGGGGCGGCCGTGCTGCTGACGCAGGAGGCGCTCGCCGGACGGCTGCCGTCGTGCTCCGCCCGCGCGATTTCCCTCGACCAGGACTGGGCGAGCATTGCCGATGAGTCCACCGACGCGCCGGCGCACGGCGCGAGCGCCGACAGCGCGGCGTACGTGATGTACACATCCGGCTCCACCGGCACACCCAAGGGCGTGACCGTTCCGCATCGAGCCGTGCTGCGGCTCGTCATGGGCACGAGCTACGCGCGCTTCGGTGCCGACGAAGTCTTCTTCCAGCTGGCGCCGCTGGCCTTCGACGCGTCGACGTTCGAGATCTGGGGTGCGCTCTTGCACGGTGCGCGTCTCGTCGTTGCGCCGCCGGGGCTGCTCTCCCTCGCCGAGCTCGGCAAAACCATCGAGCAGGCCGGCGTGACGACGCTGTGGCTCACGGCCGGCCTCTTCCACCAGATCGTGGACGAGGAGCTGATACACCTCGCCGGCGTGCGGCAGCTGCTCGCGGGCGGAGACGTGTTGTCGGCGGCGCACGTCAAGCGAGTGCTGGAGGCACACCCGCGGTGCACGGTGATCAACGGCTATGGCCCCACCGAGGGAACGACGTTCACCTGCTGTCACGCCGCGACCGATCCGGCGACGATTGGCTCCAGCGTGCCGATCGGCCGGCCCATCGCGAACACGCGGGTCTACGTCCTCGACGCGCACGGCGAGCCGTGCCCGATCGGGGTTCCGGGCGAGCTCTTCATCGCGGGCGATGGCCTGGCGCGCGAGTATCGGAACGCACCCGAGCTGACCGCGCGCCGATTCATCACGCGTTCGGTCGGCGCGCGCGCCGCCGAGCGTCTGTATCGCTCTGGAGATCTCGTCCGCTACCGCTCTGACGGCACCCTCGAGTTCCTCGGGCGGCTCGACGACCAGGTGAAGATCCGGGGGTATCGGGTGGAGCCGGGCGAGATCGAGGCGGCGCTCGCCCGCCATCCGTCGGTGCGCGACGTGGTCGTGGTGGCGCGCGACGACGCCGGCGATCGTCGGCTCGTCGCCTACGTCGTGCCGGCCGACGGTGCGCGCGTCGAGCGCGACGCGCTGCAACAGCATCTGCGCGGCACGCTGCCCGAGTACATGGTGCCCGCGGCATTCGTCGCGCTGAGCGCGCTGCCGCTCACCGCCAGCGGGAAGATCGATCGCCGGGCGCTACCGCCGGCGTCGGCCGAGGTGGCGAACCCGCGTGAGCCGCTGCCGGCCTCGCCCGACGAGCGGATGCTGCGGGAGATCTGGTGCCACGTGCTCAAGTGTGATGACGTCGTGCTCGACGAAGACTTCTTCAACCTTGGCGGGCATTCGCTGCTGGCCACGCAGCTGCTCAGCCGCATCGAGCAGCGCTTCGATACGCGGTTGACCGTGGCGGACCTGTTCGAGGCACCGACCATACGCCAGCAGGCCGACCTGCTCCGCGAGCGACGTGCCGGCACGTCGCGGCGTATCGTGCCGATCCAGCCCTCGGGCGACAAGCCCCCGCTCTTCTTCATCGACGCCGGGCCGATCCATCGCACGCTCGGGCGGCGGCTGGGCCCCGAGCAACCGATGCTCGGCGTGTCCCATCCTCCTGTCGAGATGCTGTCGCATCCGTTCTCGCTCGCCGAGATCGCCGCGCACCACGTCGCGAGCATCCGCGGTGCGCAGCCCACCGGGCCGTACTACGTCGCGGGTTGGTCGGCGGGCGGCACGGTGGCGTACGAGGCGGCCCGACAGCTTCGCGCGGCGGGAGCGGAGGTTGCGCTCCTGGCGATGTTCGAGGCGTCACCGCCCGATTTGCACGCCTCCACGTGGCGGGACTCCATGGCGAGAATCGGTCGCCGCCTGCGACTGCACACTGGCCGCGTCGCGCGCCTGCCGCTCTCCGACGCGCTGCCGTACGTCGTCGCCCGATGGCGGACGGTTCGGCGCAACACGCGCTCGGCCGTGTGGCGGCAGGCGTACAAGACGGCCATAGGCACCGGCGCCGGGCGCGAACGCTTTCAGTCCATCGACGACGCGCTGCTCTTCGCCATCCGATCGTACGCGCCGCCGCCGTATCCCGGGCGCATCGTCTTCTTCCGATCTGCCGACCGCATCATCCCCGGGCAGCCGGTCGACTGGGGCTGGGGGAAGCTGGCCCGCGACGGCGTCGAGATCCACGTCGTGCCGGGTGATCACATCTCGATGTTCGAGGAGCCGAACGTCGCCACGGTCGTCGAATGCCTCCGCCCGCATCTCGGCGCTTCGCCTCGAAGGTAGAATCAGCGCGCAATGCCGAACGAGCTGTCTATCGCCGCCGCGTTGGGCGCGCTGCTCAAGGAGCGCAAGCAGACGGTCGCCGTCGCCGAGTCCTCGGCCGGCGGCCTGATCTCGGCGACGCTGCTCGCCGTGCCGGGAGCATCGGCGTACTTCCTCGGCGGCGGCGTCATCTATACGCAGGCGGCCCGGCGCGGGTTGCTGCGCGTGCCCGACGAGGCGGTGAAGAACATTCGCTCCAGCACCGAGGCTTACGCCCAAGTGAAGGCGAAGGCGGTCCGTGAGCTGATGGGCGCGACGTGGGGCCTGGCGGAGACCGGCGCGAGCGGCCCGACGGGCAACCGCTATGGCGACGCCGCCGGCCACGCGTGCATCGCCGTGAGCGGGCCGGTCGAGCGCGTCATCACCGTGGAGACGAGTGACGCCGACCGCGAGCGCAACATGTGGGCGTTCACACGCGCCGCGCTGAAGCTGCTCGAAGAGTCGGTGCGCGCGGCGCGCTGACGCGCGAGCCGAACGATCTAGCTTGGGGCGACGTCGACGCGGAGCACGGTGACACTGTGCGCCGGCAGCAGCATCTGAAGGCGCGTTCCGCCGGCCTGCAGCTTGCGCTCGTGCACGTCGACGGCGCGCGGGTGTTCGAACGAGTTTGTCGCACTCACGTCGGGCCCATTCACCTCCCACAGCGTCGCCGCGCCCGCGAGCGTCCCGTCCACCACCTCGAGCATCACCGACAGGTCTCGCTGTCGGTCGCGATTCACCAGCGCCACCGTCAGCTCGCGTCCCGACTCGTCGCATGTGGCCGTGGCGTCGATCAGCGTGAACGGGCCGAGGTCGGCGACGTTGTGGACCCGGCCGCTCGGTGATTCCTCGTCGGGACGCAATGCATACGTTTCCCCGTCAACGCGAACGTCGAGGGCGATGTCCCGGACGTGCTCGGCGTAGAGCCGCAGCGGATGATAGATCGTTTGCAAGAAAAGGCCGTGGGGACTGGTGAAGATCGGCGCGATGGCGTTCACGAGCTGGGCGAAGTTCGCGATGCGGACGGTTCGGCAGTGGCGGATGAAGCCATTCAGGTACGTCGCGACGGCAAGCGCATCGGAGAGGGTGTAGCGCTCCTCGACCCCTCCCACCCGATCCTCGTGACTGCGTGTACGCCACCACACGTTCCACTCGTCGAACGCGATGTGAATGGGGTGGGCGATACGCTGGGCATAGCGGACGCGCTCGATGAGCGCCGAGCAGATTCGGATCGCACGCTCGGCCTGATGCGACTGGAATACCGTCGCGTAATGGTCCGGCCCGCCCGTGTAGAGATGAATCGAGTGGAAGTCGACGAACTCGGCGAGTCCGCTGAGCGTGATCTCGTCCCAGTCGCTCCAGCCGTTGTGGCCGCAGCCGATGAGCTGGATCGACGGATCGGTGCGCTTCATCACCATGGCGAAGGTGCGCGCCTTCTTGACGTAATCGTGGGCGTTCATGTTGCCGATCTGCCAGCCGCCGTACATCTCGTTGCCCAGGCCCCAGTAGCGCACGCGAAAGGGGTCCGGGTGACCGTGCTGACGCCTGAGGTTGGCCCACGACGTGTTGCCCGTTCCGTTGCAGTACTCGACCCAGGCCTGCGCCTCGTCCATCGTGCCGGAGCCCATATTGACGCAGATGAACGGCTCGGCGCCGAGCACGCGGCAGTACTCGATGAACTCGTCCGTGCCGAATCGGTTCGATTCTTCGGCGTACCAGGCGAGCTCGCTGCGCCGGGGCCGTTTGTCCTTCGGGCCCACGCCGTCGAGCCAGTGATAGCCGCTCACGAAGTTGCCGCCCGGCCACCTCAAGATCGGAATACGCAGGGGCCGCGCGGCTTCCAGCACGTCGCGACGAAAGCCGCGCGCGTCGGCGAGAGGCGAGCCCTCGTCGTACACGCCGCCGTAGATGCAGCGGCCGAGGTGCTCGATGAACTGCCCGAAGAGTCGACGATCCACCGTGCCGAGTCGTCGCTGCAGATCGATGCCGATTCGCGTCATGCCGCTCCTCTCTCCGGATCAGCGTGCGCGACGACTATACTCCGGGCATGCGAGCGGAAGCGATCCGCGTGCGCGACGCGAACGCCGCCGACGTGCCGGCGCTGCTCGGCCTCGTGCACGCGGCGTTCGAGCAGTATCGCGGCCGACTCGACCCACCATCCGGCGCGCACGGCGAAACGCAGGCGTCGCTGCGGGCGGCGCTTGCCGCCGGCGGCGCAGTGCTCGCCAGCGCCGACGACACGCCGGTGGGCTGCGTCTTCTATCACCGCAATGGCGAGCGGGTGGACCTGGGCCGCCTGTCCGTGCTGCCGGCGCTGCGGCGCTATGGCATTGGCCGGAGGCTGACCGGTGAGGTCGAACACCGCGCCCGCGCGCTCGGTGCGCAGCGCGTGGAGCTCGGCGTGCGCATCGCGCTGCCGTGGCTGCGAGCGTATTACGAGCGGTGCGGGTATCGCGTCGTGCGAGAGGAGACCCACGCCGGCTACAGCGCGCCGACCTATGTGGTCATGGCGAAGGACTTGAGGTAGATTCCGCGCCAAGCCGTGACGGAGGAGATCATGAGCCGCACACTGACCCGCCGGACGTTTCTCATCGCTGCCGCAGGGACGGCCGCCACCATGGCGCGGCCGCGCTACGGCGCGGCGCAGCCGAAGGCAACCATCACCTACTGGAACGGGCTCACCGGCGCCGACGGCAAGGTGATGGACGAGCTCATCGACCGCTTTACACGCGAGACGGGCGTGCGGATCGAGCAGCAGCGGCTGCCCTGGGCCGAGCTCTATCCAAAGCTGCAGGTCTCGGTGCCCGCCGGCGAGGGTCCCGACCTCGTGCTCATCCACACCGTCGAGGTGCCGCACTTCGCGTACGACGGCGTGCTCGAGGTGATCGACGACGGTATGGCGACCGGCAAAGGCTTTCGTGGTGAAGACTACCTGCCCGCCACGTGGCAGGGCGGGACGTTTCAGGGCAAGCGTTACTCATTGCCGCTCGACGTGCCGCAGCATGTGCTCTATCTGAACGTCAAGGTGATGAAGGAGGCGGGCCTCACCGGCGCCGACGGCAAGCCGAAGGTCCCCGCGACCCGTGACGAGCTCGTCACCATGGCCAAGAAGATGACCCGAGGCGATGCATTCGGCTTCGCGATCGGCACGCTGAACCCTGGGCGCTACACGTGGGGCTTCCACAACTTGCTCTGGCAGAACGGCGCGAACATCTATACCGCCGACCTCAAGCGCGCAGGTGTTGGCGATCCGGCCGCGGTCGAGGTCGCGGAATTCTGGTCCGGTCTCGGCGGCGCGCTGGGCATCGCGCCGCCCGCGAACGCCAATTGTCGCGACGCGTTCATCGCCGGCCGACTCGGCATGTGGCTCGCGGGCTCGTGGAACTTCACCGGTCTGCGAGACGCCAAGGTGGATTTCACCGCGGCGCCGGTGCCACGGCTCTACAAGCAGCCGATCGTCTGGTCGATGCCGCACCAGTACGCGTTTCCGAAGCCCAAGAGCGCCGATCGGAGCCGCCGCGAGGCGGCCTGGACGCACATCCGGTGGATGACCGATCAGGTCGCGGAGTGGACGCTGAAGGCGGGCCAGGTCTCGGCGAGTCGCAAGGCGCACGGCGATCCGCGAATCACCGCCGATCCCGTCCTCAAGACGCTGCTGGCGCAGGCGCCGAACTGGCAGGTCGGGCAGCCGACGCCGAAGTGGGTCGCCGCGGAAAACCTCACGCGGCCGGTGATCGACAGCATGTACACGGGGCAGAAACCGGCCAAGGCCGCGATGGAGGACCTGGCCCGGCAGATCAACGCGCTGCCGGACTGAGCGTGCCGCGGCGCCGTCGCCGGCAGACGGGAACGGCCTGGCTGTTCCTCCTGCCTGGCCTCGTGCTGTTCGTCGTCTTCCGCCTCTATCCGCTGCTCGAGGGCCTGCGGCTGTCGTTCACCAACGCGAGACTCGGGCGTGCGACGTATCAGTACGTCGGTCTCGCCAACTACGCGCGACTCGCCGACGACACACGCTTCGCCGTGAGCCTCTGGAACACCGCGTTCTACACGGTGGCCAGCACGCTGCCGATCCTCGCCGTGCCACTCCTGCTGGCGCTCGCCCTCAACCGCGGAGCGCTGCGCAACGTCCTTCGCGGCGTCTTCTTCTTTCCGTTCACGCTGTCGGTGGTGACGGTGGGCTTGGCGTGGCTGTGGCTGCTCGACCCCGTCGTCGGACCGTTCAACTATTACCTGCGTGCCCTCGGTGTTCCCGCGCGGTCGTGGCTCGCCGATCCGTCCACGGCGATGTGGGCGATCATCGGCACGACGGTGTGGTGGGTGACTGGCTACTATCTCGTCATCTACCTGGCGGGACTGCAGGACATCCCGCGCGAGCTCTACGAGGCCGCCGCCCTCGACGGCGCCGGCGGCTGGCGCGCGTTCTGGGCCATCACCCTGCCGTTGCTGCGGCCCGTGCTGCTCTTCGTCGTCGTCACGCACGTCATCGGCTCGTTCCAGATCTTCGGCCAGGTGTTCGTGCTCACCGGCGGCGGCCCCGGCGACGCCACGCGCACGGTCGTGCAACACCTCTACGAGACGGCGTTCCAGAATTTTTTCCAGTTCGGGACCGCGTCGGCCATGGCCTGGGTGCTGTTCGCCATCATCATGGTGTTCTCGGTGCTGCAGTTTCGGCTGCTGCGCGGGCATACGGAGTACTGAGCGTGCGCCGCCAGCGCGTGCAGGCCCTCGTGCTGACGCTCGCCCTCGGCGTGCTCGCCGCCGTCTGGCTCGCGCCCATCGTCTGGGTGATGGTGACGTCGGTGAAGGTCACCGCGGATATCGTCCGGCTGCCGCCGGAGTGGATTCCGTGGCCGGTGACCGCGTCGCATTACGAGGAGGTCCTGTTCAGCAGCTCACGGACGACGCGCATCGGCCGCGCGTTCGGCAACAGCCTGGTGATCGCGCTCGGCACGGTCGCCATCGTCGTGCTCACGAGCGCGATGGCGGCGTACCCGCTGGCCCGGATGCGGTTTCCCGGCCGCGACACCATTTTCACCGTGCTCATCGGCAGCCTGATGATTCCGAACGCGGTCGTCCTGGTGCCGCAGTACGTGCTGGTTCAGCAGCTCGGCTGGCTCAGCACCTACCAGGGTCTGATCGTGCCCGAGGCGGCCATGACCTTCGCGTTCGGCGTCTTTCTCCTACGCCAGTTCTTTCTCACGATGCCGGCCGACCTCGAGGAGGCCGCGCGCATCGACGGGGCAAACGCCTGGCAGATTTTCACGCGCATCGTGCTGCCGCTCTCGCAGCCGGTGCTCGCGGCACTGGCGATCTTCGCCTTTCGCTCGGCCTGGAACGATTTCCTGTGGCCGCTGATCGCCGTGAACAAGCCGGAGATGTTTCCGTTGCCCGTCGCGCTCGCGCTCCTGCGCAGCGCGTACAGCTCGGAATCGTACGGCCCGATCATGGCCGGCGCGGCGCTGAGCGCGCTGCCGCTCCTCGTCGTCTTCGTGGTCGCCAACCAGCGCATCGTGGAGGGCGTGCGCGTCAGCGGCCTCAAGGGCTGACGCTGCTTACCCGGAGTAATCCCGCTCCGGCCCCATCAGCGTGGTCCCGCCGTCGACGACGAGCGTGTGACCCGTGATGTAGCGCGCGTAATCCGACAGCAGGAAGCGCACGGCATAGCCGATGTCCCAGCCCGTGCCCTCCTGCCGCAGCACCGACGCGTTCTTGCGCGTCTCGCGCGCCTTCGGTGACATCCCGCCCGCGTAGACCATCGGCGTGTAGACCGGCCCGGGCGCCACGCAGTTGACGCGAATGCCGTCCCGGCCGTGGTCCACGGCCATGGCGCGCGTGAGCGCGATGACGGCGCCCTTGGACGTCGTGTACGCCGTGAGCCCGCGCGGCCGCAGCGCGGAGATCGACGAGACGTTGACGATGGCGCCGCCGCCGGTGCCCTTCATCACCGGGATCGCGTGCTTGGCAACGAGGAACATGGTCTCGACGTTGACCTGCATCACGCGGCGCCACTCCTCTTCCGCCAGATCCACGACCGAGCCGCGGCTACCGATGCCGACGTTGTTGTCGAGCACGTCGAGCCGCCCGAACCGCTCGACGGCCGTCTTCACCAGCGCGGCGCAGTCGGAGGCGCGCGTGACATCGACCTCGACAGCGATGGCCTGGCCGCCGCCGGACTCGATCATCTCCGCCGTGCGCCGTGCGAGCTTGAGATCGCGATCGGCGACCACCACCTTCGCACCCGCGCGCGCGAGCAGAATGGCCGCCGCGCGCCCGTTGCCGATGCCGTCGCCCGCGGCGCCACCGCCCGTGACGAGTGCGACCTTGCCCTCGAGTCCCCAGCCGTTGTCCGGAATGTCCATCGCGGCCTCCTTGTCGCCGGCGGCGAGTAGGGTACACTCCCGCCACCATGAGATTCCAGGGACGAACCGCGCTCATCACCGCGGGCGGGCGCGGCATCGGCCGCGCCACCGCCGAGATCATCGGCCGCGAGGGCGGCACTGTCGTCCTCGTGGACACC
>JBKOZH010000324.1:0-8621 GCA_046725765.1 Candidatus Methylomirabilota bacterium
CGCGAGGTCCCGACCGACACGCGTCGTGTCCACGCCGTCGTCGCGGCCGTGCAGGATGACCGTGGGCATCGTAATGGGCGGGCGTTCGGCCAGCCGCTGCTCGATGCTCTCCAGGCGCGGATCGCTTGGCGCGTTGCCGTAGCGGACACGATACGAGTGGATGACGACGGCGACGAAGTCGGGATTGTCGAACGAGCTCGCGGTGCGCTCGTACTCGGCGTCGGTGAACTTCCACGCGGGCGAGCCCCACTCGCGCCACAGCAGCCGGCAGAGGTCGCGCCGGTTCTTGTCGAGTCCCGCTCGGCCACGCTCGGTGTTGAAGTACCACTGGTACCAGTACGCGCGCTCTTGCGCGGCGGGTGCCGGCGTGGTGGCGGCCCGCCGGGGATTCTGGACGTTGTAGCCGCCGGCGGTGACGAGTCCGCGCACACGCTCGGGCGCGAGAATGGCGGCGATGCATGCCGCGCGGCCGCCCCAGTCGTAGCCCCCGAGCGCGGCGGAGGCGATGCCGAGCGCGTCCATGAAGTCGAGCAGGTCCTGTCCGATCGCGGCCTGCTGCGCCATACGCGGCGCGGCGGTGTCCAGGAATCGCGTGGGTCCGTAGCCGCGCAAATACGGGACGAGCACGCGACAGCCCGCGGATGCCAGCGGCGGCGCCACTGCGTCGAATGCGCGTACATCGTCGGGGAATCCGTGCAGCAGCACGACCGGAATGCCGTCGGGGCGGCCGTGCTCCTCGTAGGCGATCTCGAGCGCGGGCGTGCGAACTGTCAGGACGTCGGCCATGGCGACGCGCATGATACACGCGGCGCCACGGAGTCGCACGGCGCGTCGCGCCCCGGCTGGTCACGATAGCCACGTGCGCGCACGGCGGCCGCGAGGACGTCGCGCGGCGCGCACGGCGAGTCGGACGGCGTCCGCGGCGTCGCGTGCGCGCATCAGCGGCACCCGCCGCGCGGCGGGTTGCGCCAGGCGCCACGTGCGCAGGCCGACGACGGGCACTCCGAGCTTGAGCGCGAGCGCGATCTCCGACAGCGTGCCGTAGCTGCCGCCGACCGCGATGACGACGTCGCACGAGCGCACCAGCACGACGTTGCGCGCCTGGTCCATGCCGGTGACGACGGGAATCGTGACCCAGCGGTTGGCGTCGCGCCGATCGAAGCCCGGCAGCACGCCGATCACGATGCCGCCCGAGCGCGCCGCGCCGCGCGAGGCGGCTTCCATCACCCCGGTGCGGCCGCCGCAGAACAGCACCGCGCCCGCTCGCGCGATGGCTGCGCCGACGCGCTCGGCGCTCCGTGCGGTGGCGCGCGAGCAGACGCCTTCGCCGACGACGCCGATGTGCACCGCCAGGTCACGCCGCTGCCGCACGTGCGCGTACGGTGCCGATTCCCCGCATTTTCGCACCGATGACCATCGCCGCGAGTGCCGCGCTCGTGAGGCACAGCAATCCGACCATTGAGAAGCCGCCGACAGCTAAGACGAGTCCGCCACCCGACGCTCCCAGCGTGGCGCCGAGCTGATTGCTTGCGGCCAGCATTCCATTGGCGGTCGCCCGCGATTCGCTCGCCAGCTCAGCCATGAGCGCCCACGTTACCGGCTCGAACACAGTGAGCAGCACGACGCCGATGGCAGCCAGGAGGACGGTGAGCCACAGCGACGGCGCGACGATGAACACCACGCCCGCGAAGACGCCGCCTGCGAGCAGCGTGACCGCGACGCAACCGATGCGCCAGGTACGCCCTGCGACCGTTCCACCGAGCAGGCTTCCCGTCAGTGCGCCGAACAGCGCGGCGGCCAGCGGCAGCGCAGTGGCCCTCTCCTGCATGGCATAGGTGCGCGTAAGGAACGCTGCCAGATACGTGAAGAGCGCAAACGCCGCCGTCTGATAGAGGGCATTGGCAGCTAGGACGTGCCAGATGCCCGCGCGACGGCTCAGCGCGGCGAATCTCACCAGGAAGCCGACGGCTTGTCCCAAGGCGTGGCGTTGTCGAGGTAGCCAGAGCCAGTGGAAGGGCCCACAGGGCCAGACAGAGGCCTCCGATAACGGCGAACGGCGTCCGCCACCCGCCGACGTCTGCCAGCAGCGCGACAAGCGGGATCGCCACGGCCGGTCCCAGCAGACTCGCGCTGAGGACGATGCTGATCGGTCGGCCGCGCTCGGCCGGAGAAAAGTGGTCTGCGATGATCGCCATGCTGTTCGGTGGGATCATCGCGGCACCGATCCCGGTGAGGAGACGGCACACGAGTAACGCTCAGTAGTCCCAGGCCAGGATCGACCCGAGTATGCCGCCGCCCATTATCAGCAGCCCCGTCAACCCGACTTGTCGTCGACCGTACGTGTCGGACACGGGGCCGACGAAGAGAGCCGTGATCGCCCACGAGATGTTGATCGCTGCCGCGAGTTGACCAGCCGCGGCGACCGAAGTCTGAAACGTTGCCGCCAGCGCGACCAGCAGTGGTCCGAGCATCAGGGCCGCGGCACGGACGAGAAAGACGGCGGCCGAGAGCAAGAGGACGAGCACCATGCGGCGGCGATGGTAACACTCGCCGTGCTATGGTCGGCGGCATGCGGCGCCTGACGGACGAGCAGCGCGCGATTCGTGACACGACGCGAGACTTCGTCCGTAAGGAGATCGCGCCGCACGCCGCGGAGTGGGATCGCAGCGCCACGGTTCCGCTCGAGACCGTGCGCCGCGCCGGCGCGCTGGGACTGTTCGGCGTGTGCGTGCCGCCGGAGTGGGGCGGTGTCGGCGCGGATTTCACCTCATACGTCCTGGCCACCGAAGAGCTTGCGTACGGCGACGCGGGCGTCTGCAACATGCTGAGCGCCACCAATGCGTTCGGCTGGAAGCTGCGCGATCACGGCACGCCCCAGCAGAAGGCGCGCTACCTGCGGCCCGTGGCCAGCGGGCATGAGCTCGCGGCCCTGCTCTTCACCGAGCCCGAAGCCGGCTCCGACGCGGCGAATCAGCAGACGCGCGCCGTCGCGCGCGGCGACCGCTGGGTGATCAACGGCACGAAGACCTTCATCACGTCGGGTCGCTCGGCATCGGTGGCCGTGCTGCTTGCGGTCACCGACCCCGCCGCGGGCAAGCGCGGAATCTCCGCGTTCTTGACGCGCACCGACCGGCGCGGCTATCGCGTCGTGCGCGTCGAGGACAAGCTCGGGCACCGCAGCAACGACACCTGTCAGATCGCGCTCGAGGATCTCGAGGTGTCCCGCGACGACATGCTCGGCGCGCCGGGGCAGGGGCTCAAGATCGCGCTCGCGTATCTGGACACCGGACGGGTCGGCGTCGCCGCGCAGGCAGTCGGGGTTGCGCGCGCCGCCCTGGACGCCGCGCTCGCCTACGCGCGCGAGCGCGAGACGTTCGGCAAAAAGCTCGTCGAGCATCAGGCCATCGCGTTCATGCTGGCCGAGATGGCGACCGACATCGAAGTGGCGCGGCAGATGATGCTGTATGCGGCGGAGCTCAAGCAGGCCGGGCAACGCTGCATCAAAGAGGCGTCGATGGCGAAGCTGTTCGCCGCGCAGATGTGCGAGCGCGTGTGCTCGGCGGCCATCCAAATCCACGGCGGTTACGGATTCGTCGGCGACTATCCGGTCGAGAAGTACTACCGCGACGCGCGCGTGTTCCAGATCTACGACGGAACGAACGAGGTGCAGAAAATCCTGATCTCGCGCGAGCTGATCGCGGGGCACTGATGGCGAACGCCTTCGGCTTCACCCTGCCCCAACGCGGTGTCTTCTTCGGACTCACCACCATCGACGAGATGCTCGACCTCGCGGCACGCGCCGACGCCAATCCGCTCTTCGGCTCTGTCTGGGTCGGCGACAGTCTGGGTGCCAAGCCGCGCCCGGATTCGATCGCGCTGCTGGGCGCGCTCGCGAGCGTCACACGGCGCCTCCGCCTTGGTGTCGGCTGCATGGCGTCCTTTCCCGTGCGCGACCCCCTGGTCTTCGCGTACCAGTGGGCGACCCTCGATCTGATCTCGAACGGGCGCATGCTGCTGGCGGCGTGCACGGGGCTGGTCGCCGGCGGTGCGAGCGCGCGCGAGGGTGTCGCCTTTCAGGTGACCGACCGCGAGCGTGCCGACCGCCTGGTCGAGAACATCGACATCTGCCGGCAGCTGTGGTCGGGCGAGCACGTGTCTTACAAAGGCCGCTTTCGATCCTTCGACGACATCACGCTGCAGCCTCGCCCGGTGCAGCAACCATGTCCGATCTGGATTGCGTCGAACCCGAGGCCGCCGCTCGCCGGTGCGCGCCTCGAGCGCGCGCTGAGCCGCGTCGCGCAGGTGGCGGACGGCTGGATGACCACGCGTCTTTCGCCCGGCCTGGTGCGGAGCAACTGGCGCGGCATCGCGAGCGCGCTCGAGCGCGACGGCCGCGACCCCAACGCCTTTCCGACGATGGCCTATCACAACATCAACCTGAATCCCGACCGCCAGGCGGCGCTGGAAGAAACGAAGCGCTTCCTGGACGCCTACTACGGCCCGGTGTTCTCACCGCAGATGATTGAGGCGTGGACGGCGGCGGGGACGACCGAGCAATGCGTCGGCCACGTGCGCGAGCTGCTCGCGGAAGGGACGAAGTCGATCACGCTTCGCATCACGTCGTGGCAGCAGAGGGCGCAGTTCGAGCGCCTCGTCGGCGAGGTCCTGCCGCGGCTGTCGAGCAGCGTCTGACGTTCGACTTGCCCCCATGCGGGCGCGATGCGATCCTCACGGCGCTCGCAGGAGGGCATGGTCATGCCGCAGAGCCTCAAGATCGAGCGCGCGCGCTACATTCTGACCATCGACGACCAGCGCCGTATCATTCGCGACGGCTCGATCCTGATCGAAGGCGGGCGCATCGCTCGCGTGGGCCGTGCCGACGAGCTGCGCGACGCGCGCGCCGACCGCACGATCGACGGGCGCGATTTCGTGGTCACCCCCGGCTTCTTCAACGGCCACATGCACATCAGCTACGCGCACCCGGTGCGCGGCATCTTCCCGGACGACCTCGGCAGCCCGCTGAAGCACGTCTTCGCGCTACAGATGGCGATGACGGAGGAGGAGGAGTACTCGACCTCGCTGCTGGCGCTGCTCGAGCTCGTCCGGAACGGCACCGTGTGCCTGCTCGACCCCGGCTCGACGAAGTTCCCGGACGCGTGTCTGCAGGCCTACCAGGACGCCGGCGTGCGCGTGATCCTCGGCGAGTGCGTCACCGACCGCGACGCGCCGTTTGCGCTTCCGCGCTACGCGGCGGCGGAGGCGGTCAGCCGCAGCACCGCGTTCATCGACAAGTGGAACGGGCGGCTCGACGGGCGGCTGCGCGCGTGGGCGATGCCGTTCTCGCCCGAGACGTGCAGCGCGGAGCTGCTGCAGGCGCTCAAGCGCGTCGCCGACGAGCGGCGCACAGGCCTGACGCTGCACCACGGCAGCGGCGCCCAAGCGCGCAAGGACTACCAGGCGCGCGGGGCCAAGAGTCCGACGGAATATCTGGAAGCGCTCGGTGTGCTCGGCAAGAACGTCGTGCTGGCGCACGCGCTCGGGATCGACGACGGCGAGATCGATTGCATCGCGCGCACGGGCACCGCCGTGGCCATGTGTCCGGTGACGGCCGCCAAGGGCGCTCGGGGTGTGGGCGCCAACGGACGGATGCCGGAGCTGCTGGCGCGCGGCGTGCCGGTGGCGCTCGGCTGCGACTCGCCGAACAACTCGAACCACCTCGATCTGGTACGGGCCATGAACATGGCGGCGATCCAGTACAAGGACGCGCGGCAGGACATGAACCAGATCCCCGCGGAGCGCGCGCTCGAGATGGGCACGCGGCTGGGCGCGGCGGCGCTCGGCCTGGGCGACGAGCTCGGCGCGATCGAAGCCGGCAAGCGGGCCGATCTTGTGCTCTTCGACACGCGCCGACCCGAGTGGCAGGCGCTCTGGAATCCGGTGAGCAATCTGATCTACAACGCCGACGGACGCAGCGTGCACACCGTCGTCATCGACGGCCGCGTCGTCGTCGACGGCTACCGCCAGACGTTCGTCGACGAGGCCAAGCTCTACAGCACCGTGCAGGAGATCGGCGAGCGGCTCCAGGCACGTACGGGCATCACCTTCCCCCGATCCCGCTGGCCCATTGTGTGATGGGGGCCCCGAAATGGCCCCCCATACCCCCCAACGCTCGGGGCGCCCCGGCGCAGCCGTGGCACCCCTCGATAACCGGAGGCAGCCATGTTCTTCGAGCTGAGGCAATACGTCGTGCGTCCCGGGCAGCAGAAGGCGTGGGTGAAGTGCATGGAGGAGGAGATCATCCCGTTCCAGACCAAGATGGGCATGGTCATCCTCGGCTCGTTCGTCGGTGAAGAAGACGACAGCGTATACGTCTGGATCCGCCGCTTCGAGAGCGAGGCGGAGCGCAAGCGCCTCTACGACCTCGTCTACCAGAGCGACTACTGGAAGAACGAGATCTCGCCGAAGGTCGGCTCGCTCATCGACCGCGAGCAGATCAAGGTCCAGCGCATCGTGGCCACGCCGCGCTCGGTGATCCAGTAGCATGCGACTGAGCCTTGCCTTCGAGATGCAGCGCCCGGTCCTCGATGACCACGCGGTCATCGAGGACACGCTCGCGCAGTGCATTCTCGCGGACGAGGTCGGATTCGACGCGGTGTGGTTTGTCGAGCACCACTTCCTGACGAGCTTCTCGATGTCGCCGTGCCCCGAGGTCATCTTCGGGGCGCTGAGCCGGCTCACGAAGCGGATCCGGCTGGGCTTCGGCGTCGTCATCCTGCCCTACCACCATCCCGTTCGTGTCGCCGAGCGCGTGGCCATGGTGGACCACATGTCCGGCGGCCGCGTGGAGTTCGGCACCGGACGCTCGGCGCCGTACGAGCAGACCGGCTTTGGCATCGACCCGCGCGAGACGCGCGCGATGTGGGAAGAGTCGCTGCGCATGGTGCCGAAGATCTGGGAGGACGGCCTGTTCTCGTGGCAAGGCAAGTACTGGAGCGTGCCGCCGCGCGACGTGCGGCCGAAGCCCTTGCAGAAGCCGCACCCGCCCATCTGGGTGGCCGCGCTGCAGCCCGCGACATATCAGCTCGCCGCCGAGCTCGGCATCGGCGTGATGGCGCTCAGCGTCGCGTCGCCCTCGTACCTCGCGCCGCATATCAAGACGTACAAGGAGCGGGTGCGCCGTGCGGTGCCCGTTGGCAAGGTCGTCAACGACCAGTGGCTCAGCTCGACCATGGCCTTCTGCGATCGCGACGCCCGGAGCGCGCGTGAGCTCGCGGCGAAATCGCTGCGGACGTTCTTCGGCCCGGACCGGCCATACTTGAAAGACCAGACGCATCTCTACGAGCAGCTCGTCGAGTCCTGGGGCGGCGTGCCGGAGCATCTGAAAGCGAACTTCGCGCGCTATCTCAAGGGCGAGGGCGGCGTCGCCGCCGCGCCCGAGGTCGATCTCTCGGGCGGATCGGGACAGATCGCGTCAGCGCTGTGGAATCAGATCGACGCCGACACGCTGGTCGAGCGCGGCGTGCTCGTCGCGGGCGATCCCGAGGACTGTCTGCGGAGCATCGCGATCCACGAGGAGGCCGGCGTGGACGAGCTGCAGTTCCTGATGGCGACCGAGACGATCCCGCACGAGAAGGTGATGTCCTCGATCGAGATGTTCGGCAAATACGTCATTTCCGAGCTGAAGCGCCGCTCAGCCTGACGTCCCGAACAGCTCCTGCGCCCACGCCCCATGGGCGTCCGCGTCCGCCTTCAGGAATCTGAACCCGGCATCGCTCGCGTACCGCGCGTCGGCCTCCGCGTCGCCGACGTGGTAGTACGCCGCCGCTGCAAAGCGCAGCTTGAGATCGGCGAGCCGGTGCTTGAGCACCGTGAAGTCCACGGCGATGCCGAGGCCCTCCCAGAGCGCCTGCTGGTAGCCGATAGGCCGATCGGAGCAGCTGCCGACCAGATAGCCGAGGCGCTTGGCCGCCATCACGAGCGCCAGCGGCACCACGCCCGGCGGCTGGCCGCACTCCAGCGTGCCGTCGATGTCGAAGCTGACGAGCGTGAGACTCACGGCAGGCCCGCGCCGGGAACGTCGACGCGCACGCGCTCGATGGCGCCGTCGCGCTTGTCGGCCATCGCCGGACCGCTGCCGGTGCTCGTACAGAGGTAAAGCGTCCGGCGGTCGTCGTCGCCGAGCATGCACGCGAACGCGAAGCGCTTACCCGTCGCGATCGTGCGCTCGATACGACCGCCGTCGAGCACGCGCAGTACGCGCGGCGTGCGCGCGTCAGCGACCCACACCGCGCCCTCGGCATCGAGAGAGATGCCGTCGGGAAAGCATCCGTCGAGCATGGTGAACAGCCGCCGATTGGTCAGCGCGCCGTCCGCGGCGACGTCGAACGCGGTCAGTCGGTGCGCGAGCGTTTCGGCCACGATGAGCGTGCGGCCGTCCGGCGTGATCACGGTGCCGTTCGGAAAGGACAGGTCGTCGGCGGCGCGCGTGATGCTGCCGTCGGGATCGACGCGCGCGAGGCACGTCGTCCGGGGCGGCTCGCCGCGATGGCGGTCGAAGCCGAAGTTGCCGACGTAGGCGCGGCCCTTCGCGTCGACGACCATGTCGTTGCACGGGCCGGTGG